>NZ_JBHVCP010000013.1:0-90890 GCF_042803315.1 Streptomyces sp. NPDC057424 | reverse complement strand
GGGGGGGCGGGCCTCTCCACAACCCGCGGGGCTGGGGGCGGCTTTGGGGGGGGCGGGCGTGGTGTCGCCGGCGGGGGGGGTGGTGGGGGGGGGCGCCGAGGTCGCGTCCGACCTCGGCGCCACACCGGGAGAGCAGCAGCTCGGCCAGACCCAGGAGGCCAACGAGCTGATCCACGGCAACCCCGAGAAGATCCGGAGCAGTGCCAAGCACCTGCGGGACTTCTCCGCCGCCTTCGACAAGGTCGGCTCGGGGATGAAGAAGGTCGACTCCTCCGCCTGGCGCGGCGAGGGCGGGGACACCTTCCGTGAGAAGTTCGGCGTCCACCCCTCGAAGTGGCTCCGGGCCGCCGACGCGTGCGAAACCGCCGCCACTGCCCTGGACGCCTACGCGGGCACGGTGAAGTGGGCGCAGCAGCAGGCGCAGGAGGCCATCGAGCTGTACGCACGCGGCAAGAGCGCGTCCGAGAAGGCCATCGGGGAGTACAACCAGAAGGTCGACGCCTACAACGCCAAGGTGCGGGCGGACCAGGACCCCGGCCCCACTCCCGGGCCGTTCCACGACCCCGGCAAGGAGACCATCCGGCAGGCGCGGGAGCAGCTGGCCCGGGCCCGCGCTCAGCGGAACACCGCCGCCGGTGACGCCGAGGCGGACATCAGGAAGGCCCTCGCCCATGCCCCGGCGGAGCCGCCACCGCTGGACCGCCTGACCGGCAACGTGGTCGACGGGCTCGTGGCGACCGGCGTCGAGCTCAACCACTTCGTGGGCGGTGTCATCAAGGGCACCGCGGGCCTGGTCAGCTTCGCCCGCGGCCTGAACCCGGTCGACCCCTACAACCTGACCCACCCGGCGGAGTACCTCCAGAACATCTCCCTGACCCTCTCCGGCCTGGTCTCGACCGCGGCCCATCCCGAGCGGGCGCTGAACGCAGCGGTGGAGGGTTTCAGGAAGGATCCGTCCGAGTTCATCGGCCGCCTGGTACCCGAGCTCATCGGCACGAAGGGCGCGGGGTTGGCGCGCGGGGGTCTGCGCATGGCCGTGAAAGAAGGTGCGGGGACCGCCGACAATCTGGCAGCGTCCGGAGCGAAATACGCCGACGAGGCCGCCGGCTCGGTACCCAAAGGTTGGAGCGACCTCGCACGGTCGACGGACCACGTCAAGGAAAAAGCCATCCATTACGACTCCGTGGACCCGCAGAAGGCCCAGGAGTTTTTGGACAGTGAATTTCCGTGGCTGAAAGAGATCGATAATACCGGCACTCCGGGATATCGAGACAACTGCAGCCACAACGTCGTCTCCGTGGACCGCAGGCTGGACGGGATCGAAGTGAGTGCGGCACCCAAGCCGCAGCCCGATCACATTCCCCCGGAGCAACTCGGCCTCAAGGACAGGGTCAAGGGCCACTGCGACATGGTGGACAGCTACGATGACATCATCCGAGACCTCCAGGCGCGGGGAGAAGGTCCAAGGAGTGCCATGTACGTGAGCCGGCCCGACGGCAGCACCCACGTGTTCAATGCCGTGAACACCAAGCACGGGGTTGTTTTCCTCGACGGGCAGTCAGGAGCCCTCGCCCGCCGAATACCTGAAAACCAAGGCTTTCCCTGAGAAGCCCGATTCGGTAGTGATGCTGCCGGATACAGCGATCCGGTTCACCTACGGCTGGACCGTGCGTTTCGATTTCAAGGAACACATCGACACGGGCGACCCCACGCAGTCTCCGTTCACGTCGCTCATCGTGGTACCGCACGACGGCACCGCTCCGCACTTCTCCCCGACCCATCTTCCGGGGGATAAGTACATGGAACTCCGTGAGACGGGCGAATGGCCTCATGGATGGCCGCCGAAGAGGGGGCACTAGAAGACGTCGAGTCCCGACCAGCGGGCAACCGCCTGGCTGAACGCCACCTACGGTGGCCTCGTCCGACTGGCCGCCCCGCATCCCGTGCACGAAACGGCCGCCGCGTGGCTGATGGCCTGCCGGCCGCGAAGCGGCACCGGACGCGAGGAGCGGAGAAGTGCGGGCGATGAGTTCCGCGCCCGGCGTCGGTCTACCTCCCAGGACCACTCCTGAGGAGCTCGCATGACCGACACCGCCGGTACGACCGGTACGACCCTCGACCTCGGACCCCAGACGGAGGCCCTGGCGCAGCTCGTCGCCGGTGTCACCGACGAACAGCTGGCCGACCCCACACCCTGCCCCGAGTACGAGGTGCGCCACCTGCTCGGCCACCTCGCGGGGCTGACCGTCGCCTTCCGTGACGCGGCCCGCAAGGACCTCGGCGCCACGACCGACACCAGTCCGGACTCCGCGCTCCCGGACATCGCGCCCGGCTGGCGCGAGGAGCTGCCCAAGGCCCTCGCCGAACTGGCCGAGGGCTGGCGCGACCCGGCCGCCTGGACCGGTATGACCCGGGCCGGGGGCGTGGACCTGCCCGGCGAGGTCGCCGGGCTCGTCGCCACCGACGAGCTGGTGATCCACGGCTGGGACCTGGCCCGTGCCACCGGCCGGTCCTACGCCCCCGACCAGGCCGCACTCCAGGTCTGCCACGACTTCCTCGCGGCGTCCGTCGACGACCCCGAGCGCGGCGCCATCTTCGGCCCCGTCGTCCCCGTCGAGCCGGACGCGCCCCTGCTGGACCGGGCGGTCGGACTGAGCGGCCGCGACCCGGGGTGGACGCGCACGCCGTAGAAAGCGATTGCAGCTTCCTTTGTCAGAAGCATTGACGAAACAAACGCGCCCTCCTACCGTCATCGCGTCGTACTTCGTACGTCATATATGAGACGCGATACGCGAGATCCGATACGCGATCCACCGATACGCGAGATCCGAGAGGCGCGCATGACCTCTGTGCCCACGCCGATCCCCTCCCGCACGCAGTACGTGCTGGAGGGGATCAAACACCGCATCCTCACCGGGCAGTTGACGCCGGGACAGGCGCTGGTCGAGACCGAGCTCGCCGCGCAGTTCGGGGTGTCCAAGACACCGGTGCGCGAGGCGCTCAAGACCCTCGCCGGGACCGGGCTGGTCGTGATGAGCCAGTACAAGGGCGTCACCGTGCGCCTGGTGGACGCGGACATGGCGCGCGAGGTCTACGACGTGCGGCTGCTGCTGGAGCCCGAGGCGCTGCGACGGGCCGTGCAGCGCGGGGCCTCCCTGGACGCCGCCCGCGAGGCGCTGACCCAGGCCGACGTCGCCACCGACACCGCCGAACGCTCCCTCGCCAACCGGGAGTTCCACCGCGCCCTGTACCTGCCGTGCGGCAACCCGCTGCTCGGCCGGATGCTCGACGAGGTCCGCGACCAGGCCGCCTTGGTCTCCGCCGTCGCCTGGGCCGCCTCGCCCTCCTGGGAGCGGGAGGCCGGCGAGCACCGGGAGATCCTGCGGCTCGCCCTCGACGGCGACGCCGACGGCGCGGCGCGTGCCCTGCACGCCCACATCGCGTCCTTCGTGCAGCGTGCTTTCCCCCAGGCAGGACTGGAACAGGAAGGTCAGGAATGAGCAGCGTGGCGTTCGAGACCCAGCGGGCGGCCCTGGCCGACGTGGTGGCGATCCCGGTGACCCCGTTCGCCGAGGACGGCTCCGTCGCGCAGGACACCTACCGGGCCCTGCTGCGCCGTCTGCTCGACGGTGGCATCACGACCCTCACCCCGAACGGCAACACCGGCGAGTTCTACGCCCTCACCCCCGAAGAGCGTCGGCTCGTCACCGAGTTGACGATCGACGAGGCCGGGGAGCGGGCCGTCGTCCTGGTCGGCGTCGGACACGACATCCCGACCGCCGTCGCCTCCGCCCGGCACGCCCGGGAACTCGGCGCCCGGATGGTGATGGTCCACCAGCCCGTCCACCCCTACGTCTCCCAGGCCGGCTGGGTCGACTACCACCGCGCCATCGCCGAGGCCGTGCCCGAGCTGGGCGTCGTCCCCTACATCCGCAACGCGCAGCTCACCGGTGCCCGGCTCGCCGAACTCGCCGACGCCTGCCCGAACGTCATCGGCGTGAAGTACGCCGTCCCCGACGCGGCCAGGTTCGCCGCGTTCGCCCGGGACGCGGGTCTTGAGCGGTTCGTGTGGGTGGCCGGGCTCGCCGAGCCCTACGCGCCCTCCTACTTCTCCGCCGGCGCCACCGGCTTCACCTCCGGGCTGGTGAACGTCGCCCCCGCCGTCTCCCTGAACATGATCGAGGCGCTGCGCTCCGGCGACTACCCGGCCGCCATGAAGGTCTGGGAGCAGATCCGCCGCTTCGAGGAGCTGCGCGCAGACAGCGGCTCCGCCAACAACGTCACCGTCGTCAAGGAGGCCCTCGCCTCCCTGGGGCTGTGCCGCCGCGAGGTCCGCCCGCCGAGCAAGTCCCTGCCTCAGAGCGAACGCGCCGAGGTCGCCGCCATCGCCGCCGGGTGGTCGATATGACCGACCGGAAGCGTCCCGAGGAGCTGCGCAGCCACCAGTGGTACGGCACCGAAGGGCTCCGCACCTTCAGCCACCGCGCCCGGACCCGCCAGCTCGGCTACCTGCCCGAGGAGCATCTCGGCAAGCCCGTCATCGCCATCCTCAACACCTGGTCGGACATCAACCCCTGCCATGTGCACCTCAGGGACCGCGCCCAGGCGGTCAAGCGCGGTGTCTGGCAGGCGGGCGGTTTCCCGCTGGAGTTCCCGGTCTCGACCCTGAGTGAGACCTTCCAGAAGCCGACCCCCATGCTCTACCGCAACATGCTCGCCATGGAGACCGAGGAACTGCTGCGGTCGTACCCGGTCGACGGGGCCGTCCTGATGGGCGGCTGCGACAAGTCCACGCCCGCCCTGCTCATGGGCGCGGCGAGCGCGGACCTGCCGGCGGTGTTCGTGCCGGCCGGGCCCATGCTGCCGGGCCACTGGCGCAACGAGGTCCTCGGTTCCGGCACCGACATGTGGAAGTACTGGGACGACAAGCGGGCCGGGGTCATCGGCGACTGCGAGATGCAGGAGCTGGAGAGCGGCCTCGCCCGCTCGCCCGGCCACTGCATGACGATGGGCACGGCCTCCACCCTGACCGCCGCCGCCGAAGCGCTCGGCGTCACCGTCCCGGGCGCCTCCAGCATCCCGGCCGTCGACTCCGGGCACGACCGGATGGCCGCCGGAGCGGGCATGACGATCGTCGAACTGGTCCACAAGGACCGGAAGCTGAGCGACATCCTCACCGCCGAGGCCTTCCACGACGCCGTGACGACCGTGCTCGGACTCGGCGGCTCCACCAACGCCGTGATCCACCTGATCGCCATGGCGGGCCGCGCGGGCGTCCGGCTCACCCTCGACGACTTCGACCGCATCGCCCGCACGGTGCCGGTGCTGGCCAACGTACGGCCCGGCGGACAGACGTACCTGATGGAGGACTTCCACTTCGCGGGCGGTCTGCCCGGGTTCCTCTCCCGGATCACGGACCTGCTCCACCTGGACCGGCCGACCGTCGCGTACGACACGCTGCGGGAGCAGCTCGCCGGCGCGCAGGTGCACAACGACGACGTCATCCGGACCCGGGACAACCCGGTCGCCGCCGAGGGCGGGGTCGCGGTGCTGCGCGGCAACCTCTGCCCGGACGGCGCCGTCATCAAGCACATCTCCGCCGAGCAGCACCTGCTCAAGCACACCGGACCCGCCGTCGTCTTCGACGACTACAGGACGATGCAGCGCACCATCAACGATCCCGCGCTCGGCATCACCCCCGACCACGTGCTCGTGCTGCGGGGCGCCGGCCCCAAGGGCGGCCCGGGCATGCCCGAGTACGGGATGCTGCCCCTGCCCGACTACCTGCTCAAGCAGGGCGTCCGGGACATGGTCCGCATCTCCGACGCCCGGATGAGCGGCACGAGTTACGGCGCCTGTGTGCTGCACGTCGCTCCCGAATCGCATGTGGGCGGACCGCTCGCCCTCGTGCGCACCGGTGACTCCATCACCCTCGACGTCGAGGCCCGCACCCTCCATCTCCACGTGGACGACGAGGAGCTGGACCGGCGCAGGGCGGACTGGACGCCCCCGCCCACCCGCTACGAGCGCGGCTACGGCGCGCTCTACAACGAGCAGATCACGCAGGCCGACACCGGCTGCGACTTCGAGTTCCTGGCTCGCCCAGGCACGGTGCGGGACCCGTACGCGGGCTGAAGCACCGCACCACCCAGGTACCTCAGCACGACCCGGCACGACCCGGCACAGCGAGAAAGCGCTTCCCGCGCACGCACCACGTACCACGACGTACTGAGAACGGAGAACAGTCATGGCCCAAGCCGCAGCCGTGGCGAAACCGCCCGCGCCACCGAGGCGGCGCCGTGCCTCCGCCACCCCGCGCAGGCTCCCCTACCTGCTGATCGCACCGGCCGCCCTGCTCATGCTGGGCTTCATCGCCTACCCGGTCATCAGCGTCTTCTACTACAGCCTGCAGAACTACAACCCCACCAAGCCCTGGCGGAACGGATTCGCGGGCTTCGACAACTTCGTCCGCATCTTCACCGACGACCCGCTGTTCTGGGACAGTCTCGTATTCAGCGCCAAGTGGGTCTTCGTCGAAGTGGGCCTGCAACTGCTGTTCGGCCTCGCCCTGGCCCTCATCGTCAACCAGACCTTCGTCGGGCGGGGCCTGGGACGCGCCATGGTCTTCTCCCCGTGGGCCGTCTCCGGCGTGCTGACCTCGGCGATCTGGGTGCTGCTCTACAACTCCCAGACGGGCATCACCCGTTACCTCGCGGACCTGGGCATCGGCTCCTACGGCACCAGCTGGCTGTCGGACACCTCGACCGTGTTCCCGGCGGCGATCGTCGCCGACCTGTGGCGCGGTGTGCCCTTCTTCGCGATCCTGATCCTCGCCGACCTCCAGTCCGTCTCGAAGGACCTCTACGAGGCCGCCGAGGTCGACGGGGCCAGCCGGATCAAGCAGTTCTGGCACATCACGCTGCCCCATCTGAAGGACGCCATCATCCTGTCCACGCTGCTGCGCGCGGTCTGGGAGTTCAACAACGTCGACCTGCTCTACACGCTGACCGGCGGTGGACCAGCGGGTGTCACCACGACGCTGCCGCTGTATGTCGCCAGCACCAGCGTCGAGTCCCACAACTTCGGCTACGCGTCGGCCCTGACCACGGTCGCGTTCGTGATCCTGCTCTTCTGCTCGATCGTCTATCTGCGGATGAGCAAGTTCGGAGGCGAGAACAAGTGAGCACCAAGGTGGCCACCAAGGCCGCGCCCGCTCCGGCACCCGCCGCCCCCGAACCGCCGCGACCGGCGGATAAGTCCCGCCGGGCATGGGACGAGGCACCCCGCTGGCAGATCTACCTGCCCCTGGGCATCTACCTCGTCTTCACGCTGATCCCGTTCTACTGGATCCTGCTGTTCTCGCTGCGCCCGGCCGGCTCCACCTCGCTGGTGCCCTGGCCGATGACCTTCGACCACTTCGAGAAGGTGTGGACGGAGCGCAGCTTCGGTGTCTACTTCCAGAACAGCGTGCTCGTCGGCGTCGCCACGCTGGTGATGACGACCCTGGTCGCGCTGGCCGGGGGCTACGCACTCGCCCGGTTCAACTTCAAGGTCAAGCAGCTCTTCATGCTGGCCCTGCTGTGCTCCCAGTTCGTGCCGGGCGCGCTGCTGCTGGTCCCGCTGTTCGAGATCTTCGCCGAGCTGCAGATGATCAACTCGCTGGCCAGCGTCATCATCGCCGAGACCGTCTTCCAGCTGCCGCTGTCGATGATCCTGATCAGCAACTTCATCAAGAACGTGCCGTACTCCCTGGAGGAGGCCGCCTGGGTCGACGGCTGCAACCGGTTCAAGGCCTTCCGGATCGTCGTCCTGCCGCTGCTGAGGCCCGGCCTGATCGCCGTCGGTTCCTTCGCCTTCGTGCACTCATGGAACCATTTCCTGTTCGCCCTGATGTTCCTCAACAACCAGCACAAGCAGACCATCCCGGTCGGCCTCAACACCCTGATGGGCGCGGACAGCGTCGACCTCGGCGCCCTCGCCGCCGGCGGCATCATCGCGGCCGTGCCCGTGGTGATCGTGTTCGCCTTCATCCAGAAGTGGCTGATCACCGGGTTCAGCGCGGGGGCGGTGAAGGGATGAGAGCACCTTCACGTCACCTCGCCGTGGCCGCCGGCCTGCTGGGGCTGCTGTGCGTCCCCGCGCACGCCGAGGCCCGGGACATCAGCCGCGACACCCTGCCCGCGCACGACGGCTGGGCGGCGGCCGGGGGCGGCACCACCGGAGGTGCCGCGGCCGGCGACGCGCACGTCCACACCGTGACCGACCGCGCCGGACTGGTCCGCGCCCTGGACGGCGGCAGCGACACCCCGAAGATCATCAAGATCGCCGGGACCGTCGACGCCAACACCGACGACGACGGCGACCGCCTGGACTGCGCCGACTACGCCACCGACGGTTACGGCCTGAAGAAGTACCTCGCCGCCTACGACCCCCGCACCTGGGGCCCGGCCAAGCCCAGCGGCCCGCAGGAGGAGGCCCGCCAGGCGTCGGCGGCCCGGCAGGCCGAGCGGATCGTGCTGCCCGTCGGCTCCAACACCACGATCGTCGGACTGGGCTCCCGCGCGGTGCTCAAGGGCGCGAGCCTCCAGGTCAAGAACGCGCACAACGTGATCATCCGCAACCTCGACCTGCGCGACGCCTACGACTGCTTCCCCGTCTGGCAGCCCAACACCGGCGGCCTCGGCGACTGGAAGACCGCCTACGACAACATCTGGCTGCGCGGCGCCACGCACGTCTGGATCGACCACGTCACGCTCTCCGACCAGGGGCACCCTGACGACAGGGAACCCACCTACTTCGGCCGCAACTACCTGCGCCACGACGGCCTGCTGGACATCACCAACGGCTCCGACCTCGTCACCGTCTCCTGGAGCCGCTTCGCCGGCCACGACAAGGCCATGCTCATCGGCAACAGCGACTCGGCGACGAGCGACCGGGGCAGACTCCGGGTCACCCTGCACCACAACGAGTTCACGTCGGTCGTCCAGCGCGCCCCGCGGGTCCGCTTCGGCCAGGTGCACCTCTACAACAACCGGTACGTCGTCCCCGACGGCGCGCCCTACCGCTACTCCCTCGGCGTGGGCACCGAGTCCGCCCTCCACGCCGAGAACAACGCCTTCACCACGCCCGGCCACGTCGAGGCGGCCGACCTGGTCAAGAGCTGGAACGGCAGCGCCCTGCACCAGAGCGGCACCCTCTTCAACGGCTATCCGGTCGACCTGCTCGCGATCCACAACGCCTACAACTCGGGCAGCGAGCGCGACCTGACCGCCGACGTGGGCTGGACACCGGCCCTGCACACGAAGATCGACAGCGCCGCGTCGGCCGACCGAGCGGTGGCCCGCGGCGCGGGAGCGGGGAGGATCCCATGAGCACACCCCTGCCCGTCGTCCTCGCCGGCGCCCGCGGCCACGGCCGCTGGCACGTGGAGAACATCCGCCGGCTCGAGCGCGAGGGACTGGTCCGGCTCGCGGGCATCTGCGAGCTGACCCCGCTGACCGAGGACGAGCTCGGCGGCGAACTCCCCGAGCAGTCGGCCGACTTCGGCGCACTGCTGGAGTCCACCGGTGCCCGGATCGCGGTGATCTGCACGCCGATCCCGACGCACACCGACCTCGCGCTGACGGCCGCGCGCAAGGGTGTCCACATCCTCCTGGAGAAGCCGCCCGCGCCCTCCTACGCCGAGTACCGCCGCATGGCCGACGGGGTCGCCGAGGCCGGTGTCGCCTGCCAGATCGGGTTCCAGTCGCTGGGCTCGCACGCCCTGCCCGCCATCCGCGAACTGATCGCCCAGGGCGCCATCGGCGAACTCGCCGGGCTCGGCGGAGCCGGTGCCTGGGTGCGCGACGAGGCCTACTTCCGCCGGGCGCCCTGGGCGGGCAAGCGGCGGATGAACGGCGCCGACGTGATCGACGGGGCGCTGACCAACCCCCTCGCCCACGCCGTCGCCACCGCCCTCGCCCTCGGCGGCAGCACCCGCGCCGAGGACGTCACCGCCATCGAGACCGAACTGCTGCGCGCCAACGCCATCGAGTCCGACGACACCTCCTGCGTCCGCGTCACCACCGCGCAGGGACACCCGGTCACCGTCGCCGCGACCCTGTGCGCCGAGCGGGCCGACGAGCCGTACGTCCTGGTGCACGGCAGCAGCGGCCGGATCACCTTCTGGTACAAGCAGGACCGGGTGCTGCTCCAGCGTGCGGCCCACGGCCCTCAGGAGTACGAGTACGGCCGCACCGACCTGCTGGAGAACCTCGTCGCGCACCTCACCACCGGGGCCGGCCTGCTGGTCACCCCGGACGGGACCGGCGCCTTCATGAAGGTCGTGGAGGCGATCCGGCAGGCCCCCGACCCGGCCCCGCTGCCCGGCACCGCCTGGCACCGGATCCCCGGCGAGAACCGCAGGGTCGTGCCCGGCATCGACGGACTGGTCGCGGCCGCCGCCGACACCCTCTCCCTGTACTCCGAACTGGGTGCCCCCTGGGCGCTCCCACCCGCCCGCCGGAAAGAGGTGAGCACCCGATGACCACCGACACCGCGGTCCTGCGCGTCGCGGGCCGGCCCGTCGGCCGGTACGTCACCCGGCCCGAACTCCCCACGCGCCTGTCCCCGCGCCCGTACCTGCACCCCGTCACCACCCTGGCCGGCACGGCCGTGACCGAACTCGGTCCGGCCGACCACGCACACCACCTCGGCGTCGGTGTCGCCGTTCCCGACGTCGAGGGGTACAACTTCTGGGGCGGGCGCACCTTCGTCCGCGACCAGGGCCCGACCGAGCTGGACAACCACGGCTCCCAGCGGCACTCCGCCTTCCAGCTGCGCGACCCCGACGGCTTCGTGGAGGAGCTGCGCTGGGTGGCCGCGCCGGGCGAGCTGCTGCGTGAACGCCGCACGGTCGCGGCCACCGAACTCACCGACAGCGCCTGGGCCCTGGACCTCACCTTCTCCCTCACCAACGTCACACCGCATCCCCTGTCCATCGGCAGTCCCGCCACCAACGGGCGCCCGGGCGCGGCCTACGGCGGCTTCTTCTGGCGCGCCCGCAAGGAATCCGGGGCCCCGGACGTCTTCACCGCCGGCACCGAGGGCGAGGCCCAGGTCCACGGACGGCGCGCCGACTGGCTCGCCCTGGCCGGCTCCACCTGGACGCTGGTCTTCGCCGGGGCCACCGGACAGACCCGGCGGGACCCGTGGTTCGTACGCACCGAGGAGTACCCGGGCGTGGGCTCGTCCCTCGCGCACGACGAACGGCTGCCGATCCCGCCCGGTGACACCGTCGTACGCCGCGTCGTCACCGTCGTCGCCGACGGCCGCCTCGACCGGGACGCGGCCGCGTCCCTCGTCCGGAAGGCGGTGAGCCCGTGAGCGCCGAGCAGACCGACGTCACGTACCGCAACCCGGTCCTGGACGCCGACTGGTCCGACCCGGACGTCGTACGCGTCGGCGACGACTTCTACCTGACCGCCTCCAGCTTCGGCCGCGTCCCCGGCCTGCCGCTGCTGCACTCCCGCGACCTGGTCAACTGGACCCTGGTCGGCCACGCCCTCGAACGCCTGGAACCGGCGGGCGAGTTCCGGGCACCGCGCCACGACTGCGGCGTCTGGGCACCCTCGTTGAGGTATCACGACGACCGTTTCTGGATCTTCTGGGGCGACCCCGACCAGGGCATCTTCCAGGTCAACGCCCCGGCGGTGCGGGGCCCGTGGACCCGCCCGCACCTGGTCAAGTCGGGGCGGGGCCTGATCGACCCGTGCCCCCTGTGGGACGAGGAGACCGGCGAGGCGTACCTCGTGCACGCCTGGGCCAAGTCCCGCTCCGGCGTCAAGAACCGCCTCACCGGCCACCGCATGAGCCCCGACGGCACCGAACTCCTCGACGAGGGCAAGGTGATCGTCGACGGCGACCGCATCCCCGGCTGGTTCACCCTCGAAGGGCCCAAGCTCTACCGGCACGACGGCTGGTTCTGGATCCTGGCGCCCGCCGGGGGAGTGGAGACCGGCTGGCAGGGCGCCCTCCGCTCGCGCGGCTTCTTCGGGCCGTACGAGGAGAGAATCGTCCTGGAGCAGAAGGACACCGACGTCAACGGCCCCCACCAGGGCGGCTGGGTGCGCACCCCGTCCGGCGAGGACTGGTTCCTGCACTTCCAGCAGCGCGGCGCCTACGGCCGGGTCGTGCACCTCCAGCCGATGAGCTGGGACGCGGACGGCTGGCCCGTGCTCGGCCACGAGGGCGCCCCCGTGGCCGTGCACCAACGGCCCGATCTGCCACCGCAGCCGCCCGCCGCGCCCGCCACCGACGACGACTTCCCCGGCGGACGCTTCGGCCGCCAGTGGCAGTGGACCGCCAACCCCCAGGACGGCTGGGCCACTCAGCACTCCGGCGACGGGCTCCGGCTGACCTGCCTCCGCACGGCCGACGCGCACGACCTGCGCCGGCTGCCGCACGTGCTCACCCAACGGCTGCCCGGCACGCCCCGGGTGGCCGAGGTGGAGCTGTGTCTCAACAGCGAGGAACCGGGCGCGCGGGCCGGACTCGCGGTCCTCGGCGACGCGTTCGGCTGGATCGGGCTCCAGCGGGGCGCGGAGGGGACCGTGCATCTGGTGCACCGGTTCGCCGAGGCGGTCGGGGAGCGGGAACGGGACGCCGCGCATCCCCGCGAGGCGCCCGAGGGCCGGGCCCGGCTGCGCATCGAGATCGGCGCCGGGGCGCGCTGCCGCTTCTCCTACGACGTCGGGGACGGCTTCCGCCCCTCCGGCCCGGTCTTCGCCGCCACCCCGTGGCGCTGGGTCGGCGCCCTGCTCGGCCTGTTCGCCCTCGCGCCCGCCGGCCCCGGACACGCCGGCGCGGCCACCTTCACGCAGTTCCGGATCAGAACCCTGTAACCCGTCACCACCCCGCCTGTTGGGAGCCGCAATGACGCACCTCCGAAGCAAGCGCTTGCCGGGAACCGGCAGAACCATGGCCGCCGTGTTCGGCCTGGTCGCCGCCCTGGCCCTGGGGGCGGTGGGGGAGGCGAAGGCCGCCGCCCCCGCCGCGGACACGGCGCGGACCACGCCGGCCACCACGACCGCCGACCGCTTCACCGACCGGCCGCACGGTTTCGCCGCCCTCGCCGGCGGCACCACCGGAGGGGCGGGCGGCAAGGTCGTGACAGTCACCGACCAGGCCTCGCTGGCCCGATACGCGGCGGCCGAGGAACCGTACGTCATCCGCGTCAAGGGCTCGATCGCCGTCGAACCCTTCGGCTCGGACATCGTCGTGGCGTCCGACAAGACCATCATCGGCGTCGGCGACACCGGTGAGATCGTCCACGGCGAGCTGCACCTCAAGCCCGGTACGCACAACGTCATCATCCGTAACCTGACGATCCGGGACTCCTACGTCGAGGGCGACTGGGACGGCAAGACCACCGACTTCGACGCCATCCAGATGGACTCCGTCCACCACGTCTGGATCGACCACAACCGCTTCACGCGCATGGGCGACGGGCTGCTCGACGTGCGCAAGGACAGCGAGTACATCACCGTCTCGTACAACGAGTTCGCCGACCACAACAAGGCGTTCGGCATCGGCTGGACGGACAACGCCAAGACGCAGATCACCATCGACCACAACTGGTTCACGGGGACGAAACAACGCAACCCGTCCGCCGACAACTGTGCCTACGCGCACCTGTACAACAACTACTTCTCCCGTCAGGTGGCCGACGGCGACCCGCGGTGGACCTACGGCAGCTGGGCGCGCGGCAGGACCGAGATGGTCATCGAGAACAGCTACTACGACGGCGTCCAGCACCCCCACCAGGCCGATGCCACGGCCGAGCTGGTGCAGCGCGGCTCGATCCTGAGGAACACCACGGGGCGGCACGACACCCGGGGTGACGCCTTCGACCCACGGGCGTTCTACGACTACCGCCTCGACCCGGCCGCGGCCGTCCCCGCGCTGGTCAAGCGCTTCTCCGGCCCGCAGAAGCGGATCGGTGACGCGGTGACGCTGCACGTCCCCGCGGCGTACCCGACCGTGCAGTCGGCCGTGGACGCCGTGCCGTCCGGCAACGACGTGCCCGTCACCATCGCGGTCGCGCCCGGCACGTACCGCGAGAAGGTGCTCGTTCCCGCGGACAAGCCGAAGATCGTGCTGCGGGGGACTGGACAGGACCGCTCGGACACGGTCATCGTCTACGACACACCCGCCGAGTACGGCGGCTCCACCGGGAGCGCGACCGTCCGGATCGCCGCGAGCGACGTCACCGCACGCAACCTCACCTTCAGCAACGACTTCGACGAGGCCGCGCACGAGCTGAAGGGCGAGCAGGCGCTGGCGATGAAGACGACCGGCGACCGGATCGTCTTCGAGGACACCGCGTTCCTGGGCAACCAGGACACCCTGATGACCGACAGCCCCAGGCTGACCACCGTCAGCCGGGTCTACATCCGCGACTCGTACATCGAGGGCGACGTCGACTTCATCTACGGGCGGGCCACCACCGTCATCGAGCGGTCGGTGATCCGGGCGCTGAGCCGGGGATCGGCGACGAACAACGGCTACATCACCGCCGCCTCGACCTGGAAGGACAACCCGTACGGGTTCCTGATCACCCGGTCGGAGATCGTCAGCGACGCGCCCGCCGGATCGTTCCACCTGGGGCGGCCCTGGCACCCGGGCGGCCAGCCGGACGCCATCGCCCAGGTGCTGATCCGGGACACGAAGCTGCCCGCCGCGATCAAGGCCTCGCCGTGGACCGACATGAGCGGCTTCTCCTGGCGGGACGCGCGGTTCGCCGAATACGGCAACTACGGGCCCGGCGCGTTCCTGACGGAGGACCGGCCGCACCTGAGTGACGCCGAGGCACGGTCGCACACCGTCGCCCGCTACCTGAACGGGTCGGACGGCTGGGCGCCGTACGACCGCCACTGACACCCCCCACACCCCCCACCCCCCACACCCCCCACCCCCACACCCCCATACCCGCACACCCGCACATCTCCGTTGGATCCAGAAGAAGAGAGCCGACCAATGAGGATCAGCAATCGCAGCACCAGCACAGGAAGGCGCCGGACGTCGGCCGCCGTCGCTCTGGGGGCCGTGCTCGCCCTGACCGCCACCGCCTGCGGTGACGACGGCAGCGGTGGGGGTGACGGAGCCGAGGGCAGTGGCACCGGGAAGATCGTCTTCTGGGACAACAACGGCGGTGTCCGCACCGACATCTGGAAGGAGATCATCGCCGACTTCGAGAAGGCGAACACGGACATCAAGGTCGAATACGTCGGGATCCCCTCCACCGAGGTGCAGTCGAAGTACGACACCGCCATCCAGGGCGGCGGCCTGCCCGACGTCGGCGGTGTCGGCGCGGCCATGCTCGCGGGCATCGCGGCGCAGGACGCGCTGGAGCCGCTGGAGGACCGGCTGGCCAAGTCCTCGCTGGGCGGCAAGCTCAACGAGGGCATGGTCGAGTCGGTCAAGGTGGCCGGCGGCTCCGACGACAACATGTTCACGATCCCGACCTCCGCGAACAACGGCACCCTCTACTACCGCACCGACCTGTTCGACAAGGCGGGTCTGGAGGCGCCCACCACGTGGGACCGGTTCTACGAGGCCGCCGAGAAGCTCACCGACGTCAAGAAGAACGAGTTCGGCTACACCATCCGCGGCGGCGCGGGCTCCATCGCGCAGGCGCTGGACGCCATGTACGGGCAGTCCGGCATCACGTCCTTCTGGGACGCGAGCGGCGAGAAGACCACGCTCAACGACCCGAAGAACGTCGAAGCGCTGGAGAAGTACGCCGGCCTGTACAAGAAGTACACGCCGGCCGCCGACCTCAACAACGACTTCACCAAGATGGTCGCCCAGTGGGACTCCGGCACCATCGGGATGCTGAACCACAACCTGGGCTCCTACCAGGACCACGTGAAGGCGCTCGGCACCGGCAAGTTCCGCGGTATCCCGCAGCCGACCGGTCCCGGCGGCAAGCGCGTCCAGGTGTCCAACCCCGTCGACGGTCTCGGCCTGTTCAAGAGCTCCAAGAACAAGGAGGCGGCCTGGAAGTTCATCGAGTTCGCCGCCTCGCACGAGTCCAACTCCAAGTGGAACGAGTCGGCCGGCGCCATCCCGTCAAACAAGGACGCCGCCAAGGACGCCTGGATCTCCAAGGCCGAGCCGACCAAGCTCGCCGCCGAGGCCCTCAACGACGGCTCCACCACCATCGTCCAGCTGCCGTACTACCTGCCGGACTGGAACACCATCTCCAAGGCCGACAACGAGGCCGGCTTCCAGAAGGTCCTGCTCGGCGACATGAGCGCCAAGGACTTCCTGGACAAGATGGCCGAGCAGCTCAACGAGGCCCAGAAGGAATGGAACGAGCAGAAGGGCTGACCCCGGCCCGCTGATCCCCCCACGCCCCCCACAGGACAGGGCCGGCGGCGGACACCCATCGCGCCCCGCCGCCGGCCCCCGCCCTCCCCCACCCCGCAACCCCCGCCACGCCTGAAGCAAGAAGCCTGCCGAAAGAACCCGATACACCGATACACCGCCCTGAAAGGCCGCCCCCATGTCTCTCACCCGCAGACAGGTCGCCGCCGCGGCGCTCATCGCCGCCCTCCCCGTCGCCGCCGCGACCCCCGCGCACGCCGCCGCCCCCTCCTACGGCGGCGCCCCGCGCACCCGCACCCTCTACATCGCCGGCGACTCCACCGCCGCCCAGAAGTACGCCGACGCCGCCCCCGAGACCGGCTGGGGCATGGCACTGCCGTTCTTCCTCCGCGAGCCCCTGAAGGTCTCCAACCACGCCGTGAACGGCCGCAGTTCGAAGAGCTTCATCGACGAGGGCCGCCTCGACGCCATCCTCGCGGCCATCCGGCCCGGCGACCTCCTGCTGATCCAGTTCGGTCACAACGACGCCAAGTCCGACGACCCCACCCGCTACACCGAGCCCTGGACGACGTACCAGGACCACCTGCGGCGGTACATCGCCGGTGCCCGCGCACGCGGCGCGCGTCCCGTGCTGGCCACGTCCGTGGAGCGCCGCAGATTCGACGCGAACGGCAACGCCCGGTCCAGCCACGGCGAGTACCCCGCGGCGATGCGGGCGCTCGCCCGGGCGGAGGGCGTGGCGCTGCTCGACATCCAGGCCCTCTCCATCGCGCTGTGGCAGGAACTCGGGGTCGAGGAGACGAAGAAGTACTTCAACTGGACCGAGACCGAGCAGGACAACACGCACTTCAACCCGCCCGGCGCCATCGCCGTGGCGCGGCTGGTGGTGCGGGAACTGCGCCGCACCCGGGTGCTGGCACCGCGGGACGTGCGCCGGCTGGACGACGACATCCCGGAGTCCTGGATCACCTGGCCCCAGCCCACCGCCTGACCCCAACCCCGTCCTGTACTAGGAGAGCCGCACCATGAACGCACGCAACTGGCATGGGCATGCCACAGTGAGAGCCGCCGCGCTCGTCGGATGCACCGCCCTGGTGCTGTCCCTGACCGGCGCCACCGCCCAGGCGGGCGGCCGGGACCTCGGCCGTGAGGTACTCGCCGCGAAGGACGGCTGGGCCTCTCAGGGCACGGGCACGACGGGCGGCTCGGCCGCCGGCGCCGCGCACGTCCACACCGTCACCACCTGGGAGCAGTTCAAGGCCGCCCTGAAGGACGGCGGTGACGCCCCGAGGATCATCAAGGTCAAGGGGATGATCGACGCCGTGGCCCAGGGCTGCGAGGCCTTCGAGGCCGAGGGCTACGACTTCCAGCAGTACCTCGCCGACTACGACCCCGCCGTCTGGGGCAACGACACCCCCGTCAGCGGGGAGCAGGAGGACCTGCGGGACGCGTCCGCGGACAACCAGGGCAAGGCCATCCGGGTGAGCGTCCCCTCCAACACCACCATCGTGGGCGTCGGGAAGAACTCCGGGATCCTCGGCGGCAGCCTGCAGATCAAGGGCGTGGACAACGTCATCCTGCGCAACCTCACCATCGAGGCCCCGATCGACTGCTTCCCGCAGTGGGACCCGACCGACGACAACGGAACCGGCGCCTGGAACTCCGAGTACGACGGTGTCGTCGTCTACGGCTCCACCCATGTGTGGGTCGACCACAACACCCTCACCGACGGCCGCCACCCCGACAGCTCCCTGCCGAAGCACTTCGGCAAGGTCTACCAGCAGCACGACGGCCTGCTCGACATCGTGCGCGGCGCCAACCACGTCACCGTGTCCTGGAACTCCTTCAAGAACCACGACAAGACCATGCTGATCGGCAACAGCGACAGCGCCGCCGCGGACGACGCCGGCAAGCTCAAGGTCACCCTGCACCACAACCGCTTCGAGGGCATCGTCGAGCGCGCGCCCCGCGTGCGGTTCGGGCAGGTCGACTCGTACAACAACCACTTCGTGGTGACCGAGGACCAGCCGTTCGGCTACGTCTTCGGCATCGGCATCGAGTCGCGGCTGCACGCCACGGACAACGCCTTCTCGCTGGCGAAGGGGGTCAGCGCGGCCAAGATCCTGAAGAAGTGGAAGGAAGCGCCGCTGACCGCCGAGAACAACTGGGTCAACGGCAGGCTCACCGACCTGATCGCCGTGCACAACGCGGAGATCCCCGAGGAGACCCTCCAGTCCGGCGCCGGCTGGAAGCCGACCCTGCGCACCAAGGTCCACTCGCCGCGGGCGATCCCGTGGCTCGTCGACCACCACGCGGGCGCCGGCCGCCTGCGCTGACGTCACCCGCACGCCCGGGCCGGGGCGGACCGCCCCGGCCCCCACCCCCCACGCGAGGAACCACCGCCCGAGCCGCACCCCAAGGAGCACCCGCATGTCCTCGCCCCACCCCCACACCCACCCCCGGCCCTCCCTGCCCAGAAGGGGAATCCTGCTCGCGGGCGCCGGTGCCGCGGCCGCGCTCGCCGTCGGGGCGGCCGCCCCCGCCCAGGCCCGGCCGCGCCCCTTCGGCCGGTACGGTTCGCCGGCCGCCCGCCGCACCCCGCGGACCCTGTACGTCGACCCGCACGGCCGCGGCGACTTCACCTCCGTCCAGGCCGCCGTGACCGGCGCCGGAGGCAGCGGCTGGACCCTCGTCATCGCACCGGGCACCTACCGGGAGACGGTCTCCGTCGACCGCTCCCGCACGGAGATGACCTGGCTCGGCGCCGGGGACGGTCCGCGTGACGTCGTCATCGTCTACGACAACGCGGCCGGCACCCCGAAGCCGGACGGCTCGGGCACCTACGGCACCACCGGATCGGCCACCACCACCGTCCGGGCCGACGGCTTCACCGCCCACCGGATCACCTTCGCCAACGACTTCCTGCGCGCCGAGCACCCCGAGATCACCGGCACCCAGGCCGTCGCCATCAAGGTGCAGGGCGACCGCTCGGCCTTCCACCACTGCCGCTTCCTCGGCCACCAGGACACCCTGTACGCCGACTCCAACGCGGCGAGCCTCTTCGCGCGCCAGTTCTTCTCGCACTGCTACGTCGAGGGCGACGTCGACTTCGTCTTCGGCCGGGCCTCGGCCGTCTTCGAGCACTGCCACTTCCGCACCCTGAACCGCACCGACGCGTCCGGCGCCCCGTACGGCTTCGTCTTCGCCCCCTCCACGGAGGGCGACAACCCACGCGGCTACCTCGTGACGCGCGCCCACGTCAGCAGCGAGGCCCCGGACGGCTTCTACAAGCTGGCCCGCCCCTGGGTGCCCAGCTCCAGCACCACCGTCCGCCCGATGCTCATGGTGCGCGACACCTGGCTGGGCCCGGGCATCGACGCGGTCGCGCCCTACGCCAACATGCGCGACGCCCACCCCTGGCAGGACCAGCGCTTCGCCGAGTACCGCAACACCGGCCCGGGCGCCGTCGTCACCGTCCCGGAGAACCGGCCCCAGCTCACCGGCGAACAGGCCCGGTCGGCGACCCGCGCCACCTGGCTCGGCGACTGGCGGCCACCGAAGGCGTGCTGAGATGCGCCGGCGCATTCTCCTGCTCACCGGCGTCGCCGGCGGCCTGACCGCCGCCGGCACCCGGCCCGCCTCCGCCGCGCCACGCCACCGCGTCCTGCACGTCCGCCCCGGCGGCTTCGTCCAGGCGGCCGTGGACGCCGTCGGCGGGCCGGGCCGGACGGTCGTCGTGCACGCGGGGACGTACCGCCAGGTCGTGAATGTCCCCGCGGACAAGGCCATGCTGACTCTGCCGGCCGGTACGAGGTCGTATGGGCGCCCATGAGCCGCTGGGCCGGCGGACGTTCGTGGTCGGGGCGAGCACGGCGCTGCCGGCCGGGGGAGAGCGGTGAGCGGGGCGGAGGCCGCGGTCGTGGACGGCCCGCTGCCCGACTTCCACCCGGCGCTGAAGGACGCCCTGACCTTCCCGCTCGCCTGGGGCCGCTCCCCGGTCCGCGACTTCCGCGCCTGGCGGCGCGCCGCCCGGGCCACGGTCGAGGAGCACCTCCTCGTGGAGCGGCAGGACGGGACGCCGTACGCACCGGAGTTCGGCGCCCGTGCCCAGGGAGAGGGGTACACGAGGGAGTTGGTCACCCTCTCCCTCACCCGCCACGAGCGCGTGCGCGGCGCCCTGCTCACCCCGCACGGCCGCGGCCCCTTCCCCGCCGTGCTGCTGCTGCACGACCACGGCGCCAGGTTCGACATAGGGAAGGAGAAACTCGTCCGGCCCTGGTACGACGACACGCGGCTCGCCTCCGCGCGGGCGTGGGCGGAGAAGTACTTCAGCGGGCGGTTCGTCGGCGACGAACTGGCCCGGCGGGGCTATGTGGTGCTGTGCCTGGACGCGCTCGGCTGGGGCGACCGCGGGCCCCTCGCCTACGAGCAGCAGCAGGCCCTCGCGAGCAACTTCTACCACCTCGGCTCCTCACTCGCCGGGCTGATGGCCCGGGAGGACCAGCGGGCGGCGGCGTTCCTGGCGGGCCTCGACCGCGTGGACGGGCGCCGGGTCGCGGCCGTCGGGTTCTCCATGGGCGCCTACCGCGCCTGGCAGACCGCCGCGCTCAGCGACGACATCGCCGCTGCCGCGAGCGTCTGCTGGATGACCGGGCTCAAGGAAATGATGGTGC
Organism: Streptomyces sp. NPDC057424; assembly: GCF_042803315.1. Lineage (NCBI taxonomy): Bacteria > Bacillati > Actinomycetota > Actinomycetes > Kitasatosporales > Streptomycetaceae > Streptomyces > Streptomyces sp. NPDC057424. The sequence continues at coordinate 69,849 of NZ_JBHVCP010000013.1, read as the reverse complement.
CCGGCAACAACACGCTGCGCGGGCAGTCGGCGTACTGCATGCTCCACCCCGGGCTTCCCCGGTTCCTCGACTTCCCCGACGTGGCGGGCATCGCCGCACCCAGGCCGATGCTCTTCTTCAACGGCGCTCTGGACACCCTCTTCCCGGCCGACGGCGTACGGGTGGCCCACGACAAGCTGCGCGCCGTCTGGCGGTCACGCCACGCCGAGGAGCGGTTGCACCTCAAGACCTGGCCCGACCTCGGTCATGTCTTCGTCGACCGCATGCAGGACGAGGTCTTCACCTGGCTCGACTCCGCCCTGTGAACCGTCCCCCCGTACCCGCACGAGAACCGTCCCCCCATACCCGCACGAGAAGGGCACCGCTCTCCATGCCTCGTCGTACCCCCCTCCTGGCCGTCGCGACACTCGTCGCCGGTACCGGCCTCGCCGCCCTGCCCACCCAGGCCCAGGCCGCGACCGTGGTCGTCAGCAACTCGTCCGACCTGTCCAGCGCCCTCAAGAACGCCACGCCCGGCACCGTCATCCAGGTCCGCGGCGGCACCTACCACCCGTCGGCCACCCTCCAGTCCACGGCCAACGGCACCTCGTCCTCGCCGATCACGCTCACCCCGTACGGCTCGGAGACCGTGAAGATCGACGGCTCGAACCTGCCCGCCGGCTCCTGGATCTTCAAGCTGACCGCCGACTACTGGAACGTCTCCGGCATCACCTTCCAGAACTCCCCGGACAGCGCGGTCGTCTGCGGGTCCTGCACCGGCACGAACTGGAACAACATCAAGACCATCAACGGCGGCGACTCCGGTTTCACCCTCACCGGTGACGGCACGGTCAACAACACCGTGAAGAACATCGACTCCTACGGCCACTACGACGCGGCCAACCACGGCGAGAACGCCGACGGCATCGCCGTGAAGTACGGCTCGGGGACCGGGAACAGGATCACCGGCGCCCGGCTCTTCAACAACTCCGACGACGGCATCGACCTCTGGTCCTTCTCCTCCCCGGTCACCATCGAGCACACCTGGGCCTTCGGCAACGGCAAGAACCGCTGGGCCGACTCCGCCTTCGCGGGCGACGGCAACGGCTACAAGCTCGGCGGCGACGGCGAGGTCGTCGCACACGTGGTCAACAACTCGGCCGCCTGGGACAACACCGGCAACGGCTTCACGGAGAACTCCAACCGAGGCGCGATCGTCATCAACCGCACGACCGCCTACGCCAACGCCAAGTGGGGCTACTACTTCGCCACCGGGTCGGCCCGCCTCGGCAAGAACCTCGCCGTGCGCAACGGCAGCGGCTCGGCCGGCAAGGGTTCCTCGGTGGTGTCGGCCGGCAACAACTGGGACTCCGGGATCGGGACCCCCGCCTTCCGGTCCACCGACGCCTCGACCGTCTACAACGCCCGGCAGCCGAACGGCGCGCTGCCCGTGACGGGTTTCCTGACCACGGGCAGCACGACGATCGGCGCGACGATGAACTGAGCCGGAGTTACCTCTTCACCGGCCTGATCCCCTCCAGCGTCGGTACCACCGGCTTGATGCCGCCGTCGGCCGCGAACTCCATGCGGTCGATGGTGGTCTCCCGGTGCATGCCGTCGCCGCCCGGCCGTCCGGGGCCGTTGAGGGCGAAGCGGTGGTAGACGGCGTACCAGTCGTCGGTGCCGGGCGTGTTCACCACCGAGTGGTGACCGGTGCCGAGGATGCCGTACTCGGGCCGCTTCTCGAGGATCGTCCCGCGCTTGGTCCACGGGCCGAGCGGGGACGGTCCGGTCGCGTAGGCCACGTGGTAGTTCTCGCTGCGGGTGTCGTCCTCCGACCACATGAAGTAGTACGTGCCCTTCCGCTTGATCACGAAGGCGCCCTCACGGAAGTTGTCCGGGGTGATGTCCCGCACCTTCGACGCGTCGAACGACACCATGTCGTCGTTGAGCGGCACCACGTACCCGTGGCCGTTGCCCCAGTACAGGTAGGCCTGCCCGTCGTCGTCCGTGAAGACCGCCGGGTCGATCATCTGGCCCTTGAGTGAACCGCCCTTGGCGACCAGCGGCTTGCCGAGGGCGTCCTTGAAGGGGCCGGCGGGGGAGTCGGCCACCGCCACGCCGATCTGCTGCTCGGCGCAGAAGTAGAAGTAGTACTTGCCGTCGCGCTCGGCGATGGCGGGCGCCCAGGCGTTCTTGTCGGCCCAGGTCACGTCCGGCCCGAGGTCGACGATGACGCCGTGGTCCTTCCAGTGGACCAGGTCCTTCGACGAGTACGCCTTGAACTTGGTGCCGCTCCAGCCCTGGAAGCCGTCCGTCGTCGGGTAGATCCAGTACCTGCCGTTCAGGTAGTGGACGTCGGGGTCGGCGTTCAGGCCGGGCAGCATGGGGCTGCGGGTGCGGACCGCCTCGACCGTCCAGGTGCGCCGGGTGCCGTCGGCCGACGTGACGGTGTACTTCTGCGGCGTGCGGAAGTCGCGCCGGGTGCCGGACTTCGGGCTGAGCTTCGCACCCTCACCGACCCACAGCTTCGGGGCCAGACGGCGCAGATCGGCGTCCGGCTCCATCGGCAGGACGACCTTGGACGCGCTGTCCGTGACGATCGAGTAGCCCTTCTGGTGCTTCGCCGTCGCGTCCACGACCGAGGTGGGGGTGGACGGGTAGGCGGCCAGCAGGCGGTCGTACTCCTGCTGCGTCACCGGAAGCACCGTCCCGTGCCGGGGGCTCGCCGGGAGCTGGTAGTCCGTGGACGGGGTCCACTTGCCGGAGGCGAGATCGGTGGTCTCGAAGGGCACGTAGCCACGGCCGCCGTACTCGTCGATGAACAGGTACCACTTCTTCTCGGTGTTCGACTTGAACACCGTCGGGCCCTCACCGCGGTCCATCGCGCCCTTGCCGATGCAGTCGGCCACGAAGTCGTACTGCGTCGAGGTCAGGGAGGTCGACTTCTCGCCGGTGATGAACTTCGAGCAGGGGCTGGAGGAGCCGGGGTCCCGCTCGTCCTTGGTGTAGCGGTAGTACTCGTCCTCGTGCTTCACGACCGTGGAGTCGATCACCGAGTAGCCCGGGTCGCTCCAGATCCTGGGCTCGCCGAAGGTGCGGAAGTCCTTGGTCGTCGCGTACATCATCCTGTTGTACGTGCTGCCCTTGTGGTCCGGGTCGTCGTCGGCGTACAGCTTCGACGCCCAGAAGACGACGTACTCACCGAGCTCGTCGTCCCAGTAGGCCTCCGGGGCCCAGGTGTTGCCCGCGTTGCCCGGCGAGACCTTCACCAGGCGCTGGTCGGTCCAGTTGACCAGGTCGGTGGACTCCCAGACCATGATCGACTTGCTGCCGTGCCGCTGGACCTGGTCCCAGCTGCCGCTGGAGTTCTGGTACATCCGCAGGTCGGTGGCGATCAGGTAGAACTTGTCGCCCTCGGGGGAGCGGATGACGAACGGGTCGCGCAGGCCCTTCTCGCCGATCGTGGAGGTCAGGACCGGCTTGCCGGCGTTCAGCTCACGCCAGTGCAGGGCGTCGTTGCCGCGGCTGAGGGCGTAGCGGATCTGCTCGCCGTCGGCGGTGCCCTCGCCGGTGAAGTAGGCGAAGAGATAGCCGGCGTACTTGTGGTGCTTCACGGGTGGGGCTCCGGGGTCTGCGGTGCTGGGCGGTGCCGTGAGCAGGGTCAGGAGGAGGCCGGTGAGGGCCAGGAGGGGGAGCAGGAGCGTGCGGGCGATGCGGGGGCGCATGACACTTCCTGTCGGAGTCTGGGGGATTCTGTTGGATAGCGGCCTTCGGAGTTTCACCGGAGGGACGCAGGGCGTCAACGGGTGGGCGTGCGGCCGGTGGTTCCGAAACTTTCGGACCATCGAGGTCTCCGCCGCGCGACGGCGGCAACCCTTTGCGGCGCGGCGGCGACTGCTGGACGGAAACGGGCCGGAGCGGGCCCCTCCGAGCCGTTTCCGTCCCCGATCCCCCAGGAAAGGAACGCTCCGTGCTGCCGAGCACCGGACGTCATCGCAGCACCCGTACGCTCTCCATCGCCGCAGCCGTGGCCTGTGCCGCGGGGGCCGGCGGCGTCTACCTCGGGCTGTCGACCGGCGGCGCGCGGGCGGCCTCGACGACGGTCACCGTCTCGACCGCGGCCCAGCTCGAACAGGCCGTCAAGAACGCCACCGCCGGCACCGTGATCCAGGTCCGCGGCGGCACCTACCATCCGGCCGCCACCCTCAAGTCCTCCGCGAACGGTACGGCTGCCGCGCCCATCACCCTGCGGGCGTACGGCGGTGAGAAGGTGCGGATCGACGGGTCCAAGCTGCCCGCCGGCTCCTGGCTGGCCGGGATCCACGGCGACCACTGGACCGTCCAGGACCTGGCCTTCGTCAACTCCCCGGCCCAGGGCTTCGTCGCCACGTCCTCGGTCGGCGGGGTCTTCAGGAACCTGGTCACCGCGGGCAACGGCGACTCCGGCTTCACCCTGCGCGGCGACGGCACCACCGACAACCTCGTGCAGAACCTGGACAGCCACGGCAACTACGACCCGGCCGGCCACGGCCAGAACGCCGACGGCATCGCCGTCAAGTTCGGCTCGGGGACCGGGAACAGGATCACCGGAGCCCGGCTGTACAACAACTCCGACGACGGCCTCGACCTGTGGCAGTTCTCCTCGCCGGTCACCATCGAGCACTCCTGGGCCTTCGGCAACGGCGAGAACCGCTGGAACGACGCGGCCTTCGAGGGCAACGGCAACGGCTTCGAACTGGGCGGCGGGGGCGCGTCCGCCGCCCACGTCGTCAACGACAACGCGGCCTGGGACAACACGCTGCACGGTTTCACCGAGAACTCCAACACCGGCGCCCTCGCCCTGAACCGCAACACCGCGTATGCCAACGCCGGGAACGGCTTCTACTGCGCCACCGGCACGGCCCGCCTCGGCAAGAACCTCGCCGTCGGCGACAAGGGCGGAGCGGCACAGCTCGGCTCCTCGGCGGTCTCGGCCGGAAACAACTGGGACAGCGGCGTCGCCACCCCGCCCTTCAGGTCGACGGACGCGGCCCGTGCGCACGGAGCGCGCCGGGCGGACGGCTCCCTGCCCGCCACGACGTTCCTGACGACCGGCTCCACGACCATCGGCTCGACGATGGATTGAGGAGCCCACCGCGGGATGCCCCACCCATGAAGACGCCCCCGCCGGTGCGAAGCGACGGGGGCGTCCTGCCGACCGGCCGAGGGGGGCTCGGCCGGTACCGTCCGGCCTTCCGGAGGGGGGCTCCGGAGGGCCGTGATGCCGGGACGTCCGACTGGGGGGCCGGACACCCGGCGTTCCGGCCGGCCCAAGGGGGGACGAGGGCCAACCGGAGTCACAGGGGGACAGGTCCTACTGGTAGCTGATGTCGGAGGCCTTGAACTTGCAGCTCCTGCCGTCCGGGCCGGGCGGCGTCAGCTCCTTGGGCTCCTTGCCCGTGCTGTTGCCCTCGAAGCGCACACACGTCTTGATCCTCTTCTTGCCGTCGCCGTGGATGCGGACCTTCGACAGCGTCGCCGTGTCGCCGTAGTTGGCGTTCACCCCGACGATCGAGTTCATCGGCGCCGTCACGTCGATGTCGCTGAGCACGATCGTGCGCTTGTACTGCGTCTTGCAGTTGCCGCAGGAGCGGACCAGCTTGCCTGCGTTCTGCACCTGGAAGCCCGACACGTTCAGCGTGCCGGCGCCGTTGAACTGCAGCACCTTGTCGTCGGCGTTCCTCGCGCCGCCGCCGATCACCTTGTACACCGCGGACGAGGACTTGCCCTTGAAGCTGGCCGCGTCCTCGCCGACGTCCGTCCACCACACGTTCTGCAGGGTGCAACTGCCCTTGCAGTGCACGCCGTCCGCCGCCGGGGTGCCGATGACGACGTTCTTCAGGACCGCGCCGTCCGCCAGCTCGAAGAGCGGGTCCTGCCCCTCGTCCTGGCTGCCGCCGCCGAGTGCGCCGGTGCCGTAGAACATCTTCATCCCGCCGTCGCGCACACCGGAGACCGGGATGGTCTTGGACACGGGCGTCTTGCCCTTGTCCGTGGGCCAGGAGGACGCGGCGCCCGCCGTCGACAGCATCGACGTGGTGACGATCGCCGCGCCCGTGATGCCCAGAGCGGACATCGCGGCGATCACCGCCCGCCGCTTGGTGACACTGCGGCGGTGGCGGACGCGCTGTTCTGCGGGTGCAGTCATGTACCGGTTCCTCAACTGGGTGGTGACTCTTGCGCCTGGTGGTCGCCACCGGTGAGGAAAGGGTTGCCGCCTCTCCGGAAGATTTTCACGAGTCGCCGTCGCGGTCGCCCACGGCGGCGAAACCACCGCCCACCGACAGGTGCCGGGAACCGGCCGTGGCCGTCACCGCGTAGGCGTCTTCCCCCGCGTCGCGGCCGCCGCGTGCGTGGTCGAACTGGCCGGCGAACACCCACTCACCCGCCGGGACCGTACGGTCCTCCTTGAGGGTCCAGGTGTAGACGAGGAAGCCGTCCCGTTCGGCGACCGCGAGGGTGAAGTCGTTCTCGGGCAGGGAGCGCCAGGCGCCCGCGTCGGAGACCCCGCCGGTCTGGGCCACCCGCAACCGCACGGTCAGCGCGGTCAGTTGCTCGCGGGTCTTGAGGGTGATGTTGCTCTGTGCCCAGAAGTCGTTGCTGTGCGGGTCGACCGAGCCGTCCGACCACAGCGGGCCGTCCTCGACGGCGGCGGGCGGCCGCGCGGTGGCCGGGGCGCTCGGCGTCCTCGACGGCGGCGGGCCCGACTCGCGGTGCTCGGGTGACCGGCTCGGCGTCGGCTCCACCGGAGCCGGGGGCTCGGGGGCCCGGCTCGTCGCATCCGGGGACGGTGCGGGCGTCGGTGTCGGCGACGTCGCCACTTCCTGCTGCGGAGCGGTCCCGTCCTTCACCGCGGACGCCACCGCGTAACCGCCCACCGCCAGTACACCGGCGACCGCGGCCGTCGCACCGGCCACCCGCATCCAGCCGAACACCGCCGGACGCGTCGCCCGGTGGCCGGAACCGGACAGCCCGGCCATGCCGCGCTCGATCCGGGCCAGCATGCGCTCCCGGTCGGGCTCGTGCGCCCCGGCCGCCTCGTGCAGCCGGGCGCGCACCTCCTCGTGCACGTCCCGCCGCATGCTCATCGGTCCCTCCCTCCGCCCTCACCGGTGCGCACGCCCTCGACGGCGGGCGAGCAGCGGGGAGCACCCAGCGTCACATGCATCCGCTGCGGGGCCCCCTGCGTCCCCAGCAACCGCTGGAGTTCGGCCATTCCCTTCGAGGTCTGGCTCTTCACCGTACCCACCGAGACACCGAGCGCCAGCGCGGTGTCCTTTTCCGACAGGTCGAACGCGTGCCGCAGCACCACACAGGCCCGTTTGCGGAACGGCAGCCTGCGCAATGCCTCCTGCACGTCGACCACGCCCGCGACGTCCGGGTTCTCGGTGTTCTCCTCGCGCTGCGACCAGAACAGGGCGATGCGCCGCCGTTCGCGCACCGCGCTGCGGATGCGGGTACGGGCCAGGTTGGCGACCACGCCGCGCGCGTACGCCGCCGGATGCTCGGCCGCGCGCACCCGGTCCCAGCGGTGCCACAGCGCCAGCAACGCGTCCGCCGCCAGGTCGTCGGCGGTGTCCGACTCACCCGTCAGCAGGTAGGCGAGGCGGGACAGTTCGGCGTAGTGGCGCTCGAAGAAGGCGTGGAACTCCACGGAGGCGGCGTCGTCGACGACTGTGCCCACGGGCGACCTCTCCTCGCAGCGGCTCAGGGCGCTCCCGGACGGGGCACCTGTGGCTGTCATGTAGATGACATGTGATCATCCGGGGGAGTCCCGGCGCGATCGGGAAGCCTAGCAGCGATCGTCGGATGGTTCGTACAGAGCTTCGAACGGCGTATGGCGGGCCGGACTCTGATTCCGTAACACGGAGAAAACCTGAACAGGGTTCGACGCGGGCACAATCCGGCCAGCATCCGCACACCGATCACTCAGGCACCGAGGAGCACGCGCCATGTCCGAACCGCAGCAGGTGACCGACCGGCCGCCCGCCACCCCACCCCCGGCGAACAGCGTCGACCGGTTCTTCCGGATCTCCGAGCGGGGCTCCACCTTCGGCCGTGAGATACGCGGTGGTTTCGCCACGTTCTTCACCATGGCCTACATCCTTGTCCTGAATCCCATCATCCTGGGCAGCGCGAAGGACAAGTCCGGTCAGCAGCTGGACGCCGTCCAACTCAGCACCGCCACCGCCCTGGTGGCCGCGGTCATGACGATCATCATGGGCGTCGGCGGCAACCTGCCCCTCGCGCTGGCCGCCGGACTCGGCCTGAACGCCGTGGTCGCCTTCCAGATCGCCCCGCTGATGAGCTGGGACGACGCGATGGGCCTGATCGTCCTCGAAGGCCTGCTGATCTGCGTGCTGGTGGTGACCGGTCTGCGCGAGGCCGTCATGCACGCGATACCCCAGCCGCTCAAGCAGGCGATCAGCGTCGGCATCGGCCTGTTCATCGCCTTCATCGGCTTCGTCGACGCCGGGTTCGTCAGCCGCATCCCGGACGCCGCGAACACCACCGTGCCCGTTCAGCTGGGCGGCACCGGCACCCTCGCCGGCTGGCCGATGCTCGTCTTCTGCCTCGGTGTGCTGCTGACGATCGGACTGCTCGCCCGCAAGGTCAAGGGCGCCATCCTGATCAGCATTGTCACCATGACCGCGCTGGCGATACTGATCAACTCCCTGGCCGGCATCAAGTCCTGGGGCCTGACCACGCCCTCCTGGCCGGACCAGCTCGTCGACACCCCCGACTTCGGGCTCATCGGCGACTTCGACCTGTTCGGCGCCTTCAGCGCCCCCGGCGTCGGCGTCATCACCGTCGTCCTGCTGATCTTCACCCTGATCCTGTCCGACTTCTTCGACACCATGGGCACGGTCGTCGGCATCAGCGCCGAGGCCGGGCTGCTCGACGAGGACGGCAAGGTCCCGAACCTCGGCCGGGTGCTGCTCATCGACGGTGCCGCCGCGGTCGCCGGCGGTGCGGCCTCCGCCTCCTCCGCGACCTCCTACATCGAGTCCGCGGCCGGTGTCGGCGAGGGCTCGCGCACCGGCTTCTCCAACCTCGTCACCGGCGGCCTGTTCGGCCTCGCGCTGTTCCTCACCCCGCTGCTCACCATCGTCCCGCTCCAGGCGGCCGCCCCCGCCCTGGTCGCCGTCGGCTTCCTGATGATGACCCAGGTCAAGCACATCGACTGGGACCGCTACGACATCGCCATCCCCGCGTTCCTCACCATCGCCGTGATGCCGTTCACCTACTCCATCACCAACGGCATCGGCGCCGGCTTCCTCGCCTACGTCGTCATCAAGACCGTCCTCGGCAAGGCCAAGGAGGTCCACTGGCTGCTGTGGGGGACGTCGGCACTGTTCGTCGTGTACTTCGCGATCGATCCGATCGAGCAGCTCCTGGGAGCGAAGTGACGCCGGGCGCGCGGTGACACGAGGACGGGCCGCCCCCGGGGGGAGGGGGGCGGCCCGTCTTGTCCGTACAGACGGCTTGTCGGCGGTGGAGGTTCAGTCCCTGAGCGCCGCTTGCATCATCGCCTTGGCGACCGGCGCCGCCAGGCCGTTGCCGCTGACCTCCGAGCGGGCCGCGTCCGACTGCTCCACGACCACCGCCACGGCGACCTCCTTGCCCGACGAGCCGGACTTGCCGTACGAGGTGAACCAGGCGTACGGCACCTGGCTGTTGTTCTCACCGTGCTGGGCCGTGCCCGTCTTGCCGCCCACGGTCGCGCCGGGGATCTGGGCGTTCGTGCCCGTGCCCTTGTTCACGACCGTCTCCATCGCCGACTGCAGCTGCTCGGCGGTCGAGGAACTGACGATCTCCTTCGTGCCCACGTCGTCGCCGTAGTCCCGCAGCACATCACCGCCGCTGTCGGTGATCTGCGAAACCATATGCGGCGACACCAGCTTGCCGCCGTTGGCTATGGCCGCCGACACCATGGCCATCTGCAGCGGCGTGGCGGTGACGTCGAACTGCCCGATGCCCGTCAGGGCCGTCTGCGACGGGTACATGTCCGACGGGTACACGCTCGGGTAGGCCCGGACCGGCACATCCAGCTCGTCGTCGTTGAAGCCGAACTTCTCCGCCATCGCCTTCACCTTGTCCTGGCCGAGCTTGACGGCCATCTTCGCGAAGACGTTGTTGCACGAGTACTCCAGCGCCGTGCGGATGGTCGCGTTCGTGCAGGGCGCGTTCGGGTTCTCGTTCGTCAGCTCCCGGCTGGTGCCCGGCAGCGTGTACGGGTCCGGGCTGTCCGTCTTCTCGTCCACCGACGAGTACAGCCCCTCCTCCAGCGCGGCCGCCGCCACCACCAGCTTGAACGTCGAACCGGGCGGCAGCGGCTGCCGCAGCGCGCGGTTGACCAGCGGCTTCTCCGGGTCCGAGGTGAGCTTCTGCCAGGCCGCCCCCGCCGTGTTGGCGTCGGTCAGCGCGGACGGGTCGTACGACGGCGTCGACGCGACCGCGAGGATCTTCCCGGTCTTCGGGTCGATGGCGACGGCGCCGCCTTTCTTGTCGCCGAGCGCCTCGTAGGCCGCCTTCTGCACGTCCGGGTCGATGGTCGTGATCACGTTGCCCGGCTCGGCCCGCTGGTTGGTGAGCGTGTCCATCACGGACTTGAGCCGGCCGTCCGTGCCGTTGAGCAGGTCGGTGTAGATGCCCTCCAACTGTGTCGGGGCGTACGCCTGCGACGCGTAACCCGTCACCGCCGCGTACAGCGGGCCGTCCGTGTACGTCCGCTTGTACCTGAGGTCGCCCGTCTTCGTCGCCGCCGAGCCGGTGACCGACCGGCCGCCCACGACGATGTTCCCGAGCGGCGCCGAGTACGTCTCGATCGCGTTCCGCCGGTTGTCCTTGTCGTCTGCCAGCGCCCGGCCCTCGTAGAACTGCACCCAGGTCGCCCTGCCCAGCAGAGCCAGCACCAGGAGCAGCGAGAAGACCGAAGCGCGCCTGATCGTCTTGTTCATTCCGTACAGGAGGACGAGCCACACCGGGCGGATCGTTCCCGTCCGTCCTGGTTTCTCATCCGGCGGGCCGGTTTTCTCATCCGCCGTTCAGAAAGCCCGCTTCGTACACGGCGATCACCGTCTGCGTACGGTCCCGGGTGGCACCTCCCGCTCGCGACCCGTGAGCTCCGCCACCCACGCGGGGCGGCTCCGGCCCGCGAGCCCGGGGTGCAGCGTGAAGCAGGCAGCCGTCCGGCCCTGCTCGCCGCGCGCCCGGCGCGGGCCCGGGGGCGAGCAGGGCCGCCTCCACACCGCACGGCCGGCGCACACGGCGGCCGACTCCACCGGCCGGGTCAGCGGGAACGGCGAGGTGACCGGGGAGAGGCCCCTCAGCCCTCCAGGATGAGCACTGTCTCGTCGATCTCGGCACCCCGGGCCGGGGCATACCCCCGGGCCGCCGCCGCCACCCGGAACCCGCACTTCTCCAGCACGCGCAGCGACCCCGTGTTGTCCGACGCCGCCCGTGCGTACAGCGGGCGCTCGGGCACCTCGGCGAGCAGCGCCCGCAGGGCCCGCGTGGCGATGCCCTTGCCCCAGTACGCGCGGTCGATCCAGTACGTCACCTCGCGCTCACCCGGCACCCCGTACACCGCCGCGCTGCCGACCACGTCACCGTCGGCCAGGACCGTACGGGCGACGACGTCGGGCGAGGAGCGCTGCCGGGACCAGCGGGTGTCGAAGGCGGCCCGGTCGGCCGGATCCTCCGGGGTGAAGGCCGCCATGGTCAGGGACTCGGGGTCGTTCATCTGCCGGAAGAAGACCGGCAGATCGCTGTCGTGGACCTGGCGCAGCTCGACGTTCATGCCTCAGAGCCTACGAGTCGCCAGTGTCAGTCGGTCCCGCGCGTCGAAGAGCGCGTCCTTCACCAGCTGTTCGTGCGCCGGGGTCAGCCGGGCCACCGGCACCGAGCAGCTGATCGCGTCCCGCGCCGGCGTGCGGTACGGGATCGCCACGCCGAAGCAGCGCAGCCCCAGCGTGTTCTCCTCGCGGTCCACGGCGAAGCCCTGCTCCCGCACCTGGCGGAGCTCCTCGATGAGCTTCTCCCGGTCGGTGATCGTGTGCTCGGTCAGCGCCGGCAGCGTCTCCGGGAGCATCTTGCGGACCTGCTCGTCCGAGTAGGTGCTCAGCAGCGCCTTGCCGAGGGATGTGGAGTGCGCGGGGAGCCGCCGGCCGACGCGGGTGAAGGGGCGGAGGTAGTGCTGCGACTGGCGGGTGGCCAGGTAGACGACGTTGGTGCCGTCGAGGCGGGCGAGGTGGATCGTCTCGGTGGTGTCGTCCGAGAGCCGGTCCAGCGTCGGGCGGGCCGCCGCCACGACCTCGTCACCGTCGATGTACGACGTGCCGACCAGCAGGGCCCGCACCCCGATGCCGTACCGCGTGCCCGTCGCGTCCGTCTCCACCCAGCCCAGCTCGACCAGCGTGCGCAGCAGCATGTACAGGCTGGACTTGGGATATCCGACGGCCTCCTGGACCGCCGCGAGGGAGTGCATGCCGGGGCGTCCGGCGAAGTATTCGAGCAGTTCAACCGTTCGTACCGCGGACTTGACCTGCGCCCCGCCGCCCGTCTCGCCAGCCGACATCGCCCTTGACCCCTTCGTTGGACGGGAAATAGTCTCCACAGCATATTCATCATCAGAGACAGCGTTCAGTATATCGAACGTGCCTGGTGGATGACCCAGTACTGCGGCAATACATGTGTGGAGGGACCCGCGGTGGCAGCAGCACCAGTCTGGAGTGTCGACCCCCGAACCGGGAAGCAGCGTGAACAGGTTGCGGTGGAGGCCACAGCCCAGGAGGTGGACGCCGCCGTCCGGGCCGCGCACGAGGCGCGCGGCGCCCTCGCCGACCGCACGGTCCGCGCGGCCTTCCTGCGCAGCGCCGCGGACGAGCTGGAGGCGGCCAGGGACGGTCTCGTCGACGCCGCCGACGCCGAGACCGCGCTCGGCCCGGTCCGGCTGACCGGCGAGCTCGCCCGCACCTGCTACCAGCTGCGGGCCTTCGCGGACATCGTCGACGAGGGCGCCTTCCTCGACGTCGTCATCAACCACCCCGACGACACCGCGACCCCGCCGATCCCGGACCTGCGCCGTTACAAGGTGCCGCTGGGCGTCGTCGCCGTCTACTCGGCGTCGAACTTCCCCTTCGCCTTCTCCGTCGCGGGCGGTGACACCGCGAGCGCCCTCGCGGCCGGCTGCCCGGTCGTCGTCAAGTCCCACCCGGACCACCCGGCCCTGTCCGAGTACGTCGCCAAGGTGCTGCGCCGCGCCGCCGCCCGGCACGACATCCCCGGGGGGGTCGTGGGTCTGGTCCACGGCTTCGACGCGGGCGTCGAGCTGATCAAGCACCCCCTGGTCGCGGCGGCCGGCTTCACCGGTTCCGTGCGCGGTGGCCGTGCCCTCTTCGACGCGGCGGCGGCCCGCCCGGTCCCGATCCCCTTCCACGGCGAACTGGGCTCCCTGAACCCGGTCGTGGTCACCGAGGCCGCTGCCGCCGAGCGCGCCGAGGCGATCGGCGCCGGTCTCGCCGGTTCCATGACGCTGGGCGTCGGCCAGTTCTGCGTGAAGCCGGGCCTCGTCCTCGCGCCGGGAGGCGCCGCCGGTGACGCCCTGCTGAAGTCCCTGACCGACGCCGTCAGCGACACCGACGCCGGCGTCCTGCTCGACCACCGCATGCGCGACAACTTCGTGGCCGGGGTCGCCGAGCGGGCCGGGCTGCCCGATGTCGACTCCCCTGTCACCCCGGGCGCGGGTGGCGAGCACACCGTCAGCGCGGGTTTCCTCACGGTGCCGGCGAGCAGGCTGGCGGCGGAGGGCGAGCACGACCTGCTCCTGGAGGAGTGCTTCGGGCCGGTCACCGTCGTGGCCCGCTACGAGGACGAGGCCGAGGTGAAGGCGGTGCTGGCGCGGCTGCCCGGCAACCTCACGGCGACGGTGCAGCTGTCCGAGGAGGAGGCGGCGGGGCAGGGCCGTGGCGCCGAGATCCTCGCGGAGCTGACGCCGCTGGCCGGGCGCGTGCTGGTGAACGGCTGGCCGACAGGTGTCGCCGTCGCGCCGGCTCAGCACCATGGCGGGCCGTACCCGGCCACGACGTCGACGTCCACGTCGGTGGGCGGGACCGCGATCGAGCGGTGGATGCGGCCTGTCGCGTATCAGAACGCGCCCGGGGCGCTGCTGCCGGCGGAGCTGCGGGACGAGAACCCGCTGGGGCTGCCGCGGCGGTTCAACGGGCGACTTGAGCGTTGACCGGGTAGCGCCGTAGGGGCGCGGTGAGCCGCGAGGTGCCGGTTCGTCGTGGTTGATCGCGCCCATGCGGCGGAGCAGCAAATTGGCACAGTCCCGCGCCCCTGAGGGGCGGACCTGAAAGACTCGGCCGAATGGATCTCGAACTTCCCGAACTTCCTTTCGCCCTGCGCACTTACGGGCCCGAGGCGCAGTGGTCCTACGAAGACGGCGTGCTCACCGGGTGGGCCGGGCCGCGGCAGGATCGGTTCGTTCCGCCCACCGGTGAGGGGCTGGACCCGGCTTCCGACGCGCCTCGGCTGCTCGGGGCGCCCGAAGGGGACTTCCAGCTGATCGCCAAGGTCACCGTCGGGTTCGGCGCGGCCTTCGACGCCGGGGTGCTCTACGTCCATGTGGGGGAGCGGGCCTGGGCCAAGCTCTGCCTGGAGTACTCCCCGGACGTCCCCACCGTCTGCACGGTGGTCACCCGAGGTCACTCCGACGACGCCAACTCCTTCACGGTGGACGGCAGTTCCGTCTGGCTCCGGGTCAGCCGCACCGGCCGCGCCTTCGCCTTCCACGCCTCCCGCGACGGGGAACGCTGGACCTTCGTCCGCCTCTTCACCCTCGGCGGCGAGAAGGAGGCGGACGCGGCCCTGGTCGGCTTCATGACCCAGTCCCCGATGGGGGAGGGCTGCGTGGTGACGTACGACCACATCGAGTTCAGGCCGTCCTGGCCGAACGATCTGCGCGACGGCAGCTGAGGCCCGCCCGGGAACCGTGTCCCGGCCGGCCCCGTCTTCCGCTCCATGATCAGCAATCGAGTGGTTCCGGGCCGTGTGATCCGTACCGTCCTGCCCGCCGAGGTGGCCGACGTCGTCGCGCTGCACGCGCGGGCCCGCGCGACGTACTACCCCGGCGGGCTGCCGCAGGACGGCACCGACTGGACCGCCTCCTGGCGCAGCGCCCTCGCCCGGCCGGACGGCCGTGTGCTGTGCGTCGTGGAGGCGGGCCGCATCATCGGCCTCGCCTCCTTCCGCACTCCTGAGGACGCCCCGGCGGACTCGGTGAAGCTGTTCCAGTTCCACGTCGACCCCGAGCACTGGCGCGGTGGCGTCGGCACCGCGCTGCACGCGGCCTGTGTGGAGGAGTGGCGGGCCGACGGCAGGCGTGCGGCCCTCCTCGACGTGCACGTCGACAACCTGCGGGCGCAGGGGTTCTACCGGCGGCGGGGATGGGTCCCGGAACCGCCCGGGCCGGGGGACCATCACCTGCGGATGCGGTTCGCCCCGGCCGGGGAATGAAGTCCGCTGCTTGAACGTTCATGCATCGGCGGAGGGAGTCTCCGTACCGTACGACCTGGAGAGAGCCGAGACATGCGCGTCGAGATCTGGAGCGACATCGCCTGCCCCTGGTGCTACGTGGGCAAGGCCCGCTTCGAGAAGGCGCTGCGGGACTTCCCGTACCGCGACGAGGTCGAGGTGGTGCACCGCTCCTTCGAGCTGGACCCGGGTCGCGCGAAGGGCGATATCCAGCCCGTGATCACGATGCTCACCAAGAAGTACGGAATGAGCGCCGCGCAGGCCGAGGCCGGTGAGGACAACCTGGGCGCACAGGCCGCCGCCGAGGGGCTCGACTACCGCACCCGGGGCCGCGACCACGGCAGCACCTTCGACATGCACCGCCTGCTGCACTTCGCCAGGGAGCAGGGCAGCCAGGAGCAGTTGCTCGACCTGCTGTACCGGGCCAACTTCGCCGAGGAGCGCTCCGTCTTCGATGACGACGAGCGGCTGGTGGAGCTCGCCTCGGCCGCCGGGCTGGACGCGGAGGCGGCGCGCGCGGTGCTCGCCGACCCGGGCGCGTACGCGGACGGGGTCCGTGCCGATGAGCGCGAGGCCGCGCAGCTCGGGGCGAGCGGCGTGCCGTTCTTCGTCCTCGACCGCAAGTACGGCGTCTCCGGGGCCCAGCCCGCCGAGGTCTTCGCCCAGGCCCTGACCCAGGCGTACGGCGAGCGCGCGCCGCTGAAGACCGTCGGCGGCGGCGACGCCGACGCCGCGGACGCCTGCGGCCCGGACGGCTGCGCCGTGCCCCGGCGCTGAAACGCCCAGCTCGGAGCGCATCCATAAGCGCTCCTTAGCGGCATCACGCAGAAATCGGCAATGGACGGGGAGATCCCGGAGACGCAGAGTGGTCCCATGGAGACCTTCGAGAACCTCGTCCGTGCCGAGTTCACCCCGAAGCAGACCTTCCTCAACACCGCGAGCAACGGGCTCCTGCCCGCCCGTACCGTCGGCGCCGTGCAGCAGGCGGTGCGGATGCGAGCCGAGGGCACGCCCCTGGGGCCCCTGTACGAGGACGTGGAGGCCGCCCGCGCGTCCTTCGCCCGGCTGGCCGGCGTTCCTGCCGAGCGCGTCGCGACCGGGGCCTCGGTCGCCGAGTACGGCGGACTGATCGCCGCCTCGCTGCCCGCCGGCGCCGAAGTCCTCACGGCGGAGGGGGACTTCGCGTCGCTGGTGAACCCGTTCCACGTGCGCGGCGACCTCAAGGTGCGGGCCGTGCCCCTGGAGCGGCTCGCCGAGTCCGTCCGCCCTGGTACCACGCTCGTCGCGGTCAGCGCCGCCCAGTCCGCCGACGGCCGCCTCGCCGACCTTCCGGCGGTGCGCGAGGCGGCCCGGGCGCACGGCGCCCGCACCTACGTCGACGCCTCCCAGTCGGCCGGCTGGCTGCCGATGGAGGCCGGCGCGGACGATTTCCTCGCCGCCGTCGGATTCAAGTGGCTCCTGGGCCCGCACGGGGCCTCGTTCTTCGTCGCCCCGCAGGACTTCGGCGGGCTCACGCCGCTGCTCGCGGGCTGGGTCGCCGGCGAGGTCCCCTGGGACAGCTGCTACGGCCCCGTCGAGGAACTCGCCCACTCCGCGCGACGGTTCGACGTCAGCCCCGCTCTCTTCACCTACGCCGGGCTGCGTGCCTCACTGGAACTGCTCGAAGAGGTCGGCGTGGACGTGGTGCACGCCCACGACGTCGGCCTCGCGGACCGCTTCCGCGCCGGGCTCGCCGGGCTGGGCCACGAGCCGGTGCCCGCGCCGGGCTCGGCGATCGTGTCGGTGCCGGGGCTCGGCCACCGGCAGGGCGAACTGAGCCGGGCCGGCATCGAGGTCTCGAACCGGGCCGGGAACCTGCGGGCCGCGTTCCACCTCTACAACACGCCCGCGGACGTGGACCGGCTCCTCGAGGTCCTGGCGGCATGACAGAACCGGGTGGGGCCTCCCGTCCCACACGAGGAGGCCCCACCCGGCAGCTGCGTCACACGGTCACTTCACCGGCGTGAAGTCCCGCGCCCCGATGAACTCCGGCCGCCGCACCGGCGCCGCGAAGGGTTCCACCGCCGTGTTCTCCACGCTGTTGAACACGATGAACACGTTGCTGCGCGGGAACGGCGTGATGTTGTCGCCGGAACCGTGCATGCAGTTGCAGTCGAACCACGTCGCCGAACCGGCCTTGCCCGTGAACAACTTGATGCCGTGCTGCGAGGCGAGCTGGGTCAGCGCCTCGTCCGAGGGCGTGCCCGCGTCCTGCATCTGCAGCGACTTCTTGTAGTTGTCCTTCGGCGTGGCCCCCGCGCACCCGAGGAACGTCTTGTGCGACCCCGGCATGATCATGAGCCCGCCGTTGGTGTCGTGGTTCTCGGTCAGCGCGATCGAGACCGACACCGTGCGCATCCGCGGCAGACCGTCCTCGGCGTGCCACGTCTCGAAGTCCGAGTGCCAGTAGAAGCCACTGGCGCCGAACCCCGGCTTGACGTTGATCCGCGACTGGTGGACGTACACGTCCGAGCCGAGGATCTGCCGCGCCCGGCCGACGACCCGCTCGTCACGGACCAGCCTGGCGAACACCTCGCTGATCTTGTGCACCTCGAAGACCGAGCGGATCTCCTTGGACAGCGGCTCGACGATCGACCGCTCGTCGGCACGGATGTCCGGGTCGTTCACCAGCCGGTTCAGCTCGTCCCGGTAGACGGCGACCTCGTCCGCGCCGATGAGCTCGTCGATGGCCAGGAAGCCGTCGCGCTCGAAGGACAGCAGATCGGCCGGCGCGACCGGGCCGGGGGCGTCGGGCGCGCCCCAGACGACCGGGTCCTGGCGCGGGGTGAGCACCTCGGTGGCGCCGCGACTGGGGTAGAGGTCGGGGATACCGGTGGTGGTGTCGGTGGTGGCGGTCATGGAAACGTCACACCTCCTCGGTGAGCAGCGGGTATACGCCGTTCTCGTCGTGGTCCTCCCGGCCGGTCACGGGCGGGTTGAACACGCAGAGGCAGCGGAAGTCCTGCTTCACCCGCAGCGTGTGCCTCTCGTGCCCGTCCAGGAGGTACATGGTGCCGGGCGTGATGGTGTGCTTCTGCCCGGTCTCGTGGTCGGTCAGCTCGGCCTCGCCCTCCACGCAGACGACGGCCTCGATGTGGTTCGCGTACCACATCGACGTCTCCGTACCCGCGTACAGGACCGTCTCGTGCAGGGAGAAACCGACCTTCTCCTTGGCGAGGACGATGCGTTTGCTCTCCCACGTACCGGACGCCGCCTTCACGTGCCGGTCGGTACCTTCGATCTCCTTGAACGAACGGACAATCACGGTGCTGCGATGCCTCCTAGATGGGTGGTGCTCGGTGGGTCAGGCGGTCTCTCGGACGGCGCGGGCCAGCATGCTGAGGCCCTCGTCCAGTTCCTCGGGCGTGATGGTGAGTGCCGGGAGCAGCTTCACGACCTCGCTCTCCGGGCCGGACGTCTCGATGAGCAGTCCGAGCTCGAAGGCGCGCTTGGCGACCTTGCCGGCACGCTCCTTGTCGTGGAACTCCAGGCCCCACACCAGGCCGCGGCCCCGGTACTCCTTGACGTCGGCCAGGTTCTCCTCGGTGATGGAGATCATGGCCTGTTCGACCTGCTCGCCGCGCTTGCGGGTCTGCTTCTCCATCGCGGAACCGTCGGCCCAGTACGTCTCCAGGGTCGCGGTGGCCGTGACGAACGCGGGGTTGTTGCCGCGGAAGGTGCCGTTGTGCTCGCCGGGCTCCCAGACGTCGAGCTCGGGCTTGAACAGGCACAGCGCCATGGGCATGCCGTAACCGCTGATCGACTTGGACACGGTGACGATGTCCGGCGTGATGCCCGCCTCCTCGAAGGAGAAGAACGCCCCGGTACGGCCGCAGCCCATCTGGATGTCGTCGACGATCAGCAGCATGTCCTGCCGCTCGCACAGCTCCGACAGGGCACGCAGCCACTCGGGCCGGGCCACGTTGATGCCACCCTCGCCCTGCACGGTCTCGACGATCACGGCGGCCGGCTTGTTGAGGCCCGAGCCCTGGTCCTCCAGGAGCCGCTCGAACCACAGGAAGTCCTCGACCGTGCCGTCGAAGTAGTTGTCGAACGGCATCGGGGTGCCGTGCACCAGCGGGATACCGGCGCCGGCCCGCTTGAAGGCGTTGCCGGTCACGGCCAGCGAGCCCAGCGACATGCCGTGGAAGGCGTTGGTGAACGACACGATCGACTCGCGCCCCTTCACCTTCCGCGCCAGCTTCAGCGCGGCCTCCACGGCGTTGGTGCCGGTCGGGCCCGGGAACATGACCTTGTACGGCAGGTCGCGCGGGCGCAGCAGCAGGTTCTGGAAGGCCTCCAGGAACGTGCGCTTGGCCGTGGTCGACATGTCGAGCCCGTGCGTGACGCCGTCCCGCTCCAGGTAGTCGATCAGCGCGCGTTTCAGGACGGGGTTGTTGTGCCCGTAGTTCAGTGACCCCGCTCCGGCGAAGAAGTCGAGGTACTCATGGCCGTCCTCGTCGTACATGCGGCTGCCCACCGCACGGTCGAAGACGGTGGGCCAGCCGCGGCAGTAGCTGCGCACCTCGGACTCGACGGTCTCGAAGACGCTCAGGTCGGGCTGGGTGATGGTCACGACGAATCGCTCCTCGGTACGTGGGAAAGTCTGCGGGAGTGGGGTGGGGCGGGAAGTCTCAGTGGGGCAGCGGGCCGATGCGGTACAGCACCTCTGCGTCGTGCGGCCCGTCGGGGAACAGCCCCGTGTCGAACAGCACCTCGCGCTCCAGCCGCGCGCCGTGACGCTCGGCGAACGACGTGAACAGGCGCTCCGAGGCCGTGTTGCCCGGGGTGATGGTGGTCTCCACCGTCGTCACCCCGCGCTCGGCCACGGTCCGTGCGACGAGGCCGTCGAGGAGTGCGGCGGCCAGTCCCCGCCCGCGGTGGGCCTCGTCCACCGCCACCTGCCAGACCAGCAGGGTGCGCGGGCTGTCCGGCCGCACGTACCCGGTGATGAAGCCCATCGGCTCGCCGTGCTCGTCACGGGCGACGGCCGATGTGGCGGCGAAGTCGCGGCACCACAGCAGATAGCTGTAGGACGAGTTCAGGTCGAGAACCTTCGAGTCCTTCGCCATCCGCCAGAGCGCGGCTCCGTCAGCCACCGTCGGGCGGTCGATTAGCGGATCTGCTTGTACGGCAGTCATGCGAAATAAATTTACCCAGCGAAATTCAAAATTGCATCGCCTATGGGGGTTACGTATGAGCCACACCTGTGTTATCGCGCGAGCGCGAGGCATCGTGCCCACAGGCGGCGCAATGCCCGATATTGTCCCGGTAATACCGGGCATAGCGGGCGCGATGTGTAACGCGTCACACCCTTGTAACCCGTGCAAGATCCGCCAGAATTACCTCGCGGCAGGTCCTCAAAATCAGTGCGTTTAGGACCGAAAAAAGCGGGCAGAAGAAGACGGGAAGCTATTCTTGAGGGAATTCGACTTCTTAATTGTGTGCCAGCTTACATGTGAGATGTCTCGGATAGCAGGTGGAATTCAGGCCCCGGTCACTCCGTCGATGCGCTCCCGCAGGAGATCGGCGTGACCGTTGTGCCGTGCGTACTCCTCGATCATGTGGATGAGCACCCAGCGCAGGCTGACCTCCATCCCGGGCACCGGCCCCTCGGCCACCCGCCCGATGTGGTCCAGCGGCAGCCCGGCGCACAGCTCCCGGCCTCGCGCGATCTCCTGCCGCCAGATCCCGAGTGCCTCGGTGAGCCCGCGCCCCGGATCCAGGGTGTAGCCGGTCGCGTCCTCGAACAGGGACGGTACGGCGAGCCCGCCGGCCACCCGCTGGAACCAGTTCCGCTCGACCTCGGCGAGATGCTGCACCAAACCGAGCAGGGTCAGCGAGGACGGCTCGGCCGCCGCGATCCGCACCTGCGCGTCGTCGAGCCCGGCGCACTTCAGCTCCAGCGTGGCCCGGTGGAAGTCCAGCCAGCTCTCGAGCATGGCCCGCTCGTCGCCCGTGAGGCGGGGGACGGGGCGGCCGTCGGGGAGGGCGGGGGTGTCAGCGGATGCGTCGGCAGTCATGCGGGGAGCATGGCACGGGGCACTGACATTGATGCCGGTACTCGGTTCCGGTGGTCCGGCGCACCTCGGCCGAGGGCTACCGCCACGCCTCCTCGACGGCCCGCAGCGCCGCCTCCACCTCCACCGGCAGCCCCTGCTCGGAGAGTGCCACGCCCAGCGCCGCCAGACTCGCCCGCACCGCCCCCGGCGTCGCCTCCGCGCCGTAGTGGTTGACCCGGATCATCTCCTTGGCCAGCGCGCCCCCGCCCGCGGCCAGCGGCACCGCCGGATCCGCCTCCAGCGCGCGCCGGACCAGCTCCGAGGCCACCACCCCGGACGGCGTCCGCAGCGTCGTGGCGACCGGCGCCGCGTCCCGTGCCTCGGCCACGTACGGCTCCAGTCCGCCACCCAGCGCGACCGCCCCGGCCCGGGTCGCCGCCGCGGCGGACGCGTGCCGGGTCATCAAGGCTTCGAGGCCGGCCGCCTCGATGCGCTCCACACAGGCCTCCAGCGCCAGCATCTCCAGCTGCGCCGGCGCGTGCAGCAGCGCCTTGCGGCCGCCGTCGATCCACCGCTCCTTCCAGTCGAGGAGCGACAGGTACGACCTGCGCGGCGCCTCGGGGTTCGCCGCCATCCGCGCCCAGGCCCGCTCGCTCACCGACACCGCCGACACCCCGGCCGGACCGCCCATCGCCTTCTGCGCTCCGATCACGCACAGGTCCACGCCCCACGCGTCCGGCAGCACCGGCTCGGCTCCGATGGACGCCACGGCGTCCAGGTAGAACAGCGCCCCGTGCGCCCGCACGACCTCGCCGATCTCCGCGACCGGGTTGGTGTTGCCGGTGGCGGCCTCCGCGTGTACCAGGGACACGAAGTCGATGCCCGGGTGCTCGGCGAAGGCCTGGTGGATCTCCTCGGCCGTGACCGCCGTGTGGAAGGGCACCGGCAGGTCGATGACCGTGGCGCCGCAGTCCCGCAGCCAGTCGCCGAAGGTCTGCCCGTACGGCCCCGTGATGACGTTCAGCGCCGTCGTGCCCGGACCGGCCGCGGCACGGATCGAGCCCTCCAGCGGCAGCAGCGCCTCGCCCTGCATGATCACGACGTCCTGTCCGGTGCTCAGCAGCCGTGCCACACGGTCCTCGATCGCGGCGAAGCGGTCCGCGCCGAGCGGGGCCAGGTCCAGAAGCGGATGCGTCACGGCAATGCTCTCTTCACTCACAGCAGGTTCGATCGCATCGAGGGTAACCGGCGGCCTTCGGCCCCCTGCGCGGCGAGGCCCGCGGACACCGGCCCCCTTCGAGGTCCGGCGGCCGGCTTACTAAGGTGCGGTGCATGAGCGATCAGGCGGTGCTGCACGTGAAGGGCCGGGTGCTCGTCGGACCCGAGGACGTCCGGGACGACCTGTGGGTGGTCGACGGCCGCGTCTCCTACGACCGTCCCGCCGGCGCCCGTGACGTCCGCACGGTCGTCGGCTGGGCCCTGCCCGGCCTCGTCGACGCGCACTGCCACGTCGGACTCGACCGGCACGGCCCGGTCCCTGAGGACGTCGCCGAGAAGCAGGCCCTGACCGACCGGGAGGCGGGCACGCTGCTCATCCGCGACGCCGGGTCGCCCTCCGACACCCGCTGGATCGACGACCGCGAGGACCTGCCGAAGATCATCCGCGCCGGGCGGCACATCGCCCGCACCCGCCGCTACATCCGCAACTACGCCTGGGAGATCGAGCCGGAGGACCTGGTCGCCTACGTCGCCCAGGAGGCCCGGCGCGGCGACGGCTGGGTCAAGCTGGTCGGCGACTGGATCGACCGCGACCTCGGCGACCTGTCGGCCTGCTGGCCCCGCGAGGCCGTCGAGGCGGCGATCGCCGAGGCCCACCGCCTGGGCGCCCGCGTGACCGCGCACTGCTTCTCGGAGGACTCCCTCAGGGACCTCGTCGAGGCGGGCATCGACTGCATCGAACACGCGACGGGCCTGACCGAGGACCTCGTCCCGCTGTTCGCCGAGCGGGGCGTGGCCATCGTCCCCACCCTGGTCAACATCGCCACCTTCCCGCAGCTCGCGGACGGCGGCGAGAGCAAGTTCCCCCGCTGGTCGGCCCACATGCGCCGGCTCCACGAACGCCGCTACGACACCGTCCGGAACGCCTACGACGCCGGGATCCCCGTCTTCGTCGGCACCGACGCCGGCGGCGGCCTCGCCCACGGCCTGGCCGGGGCGGAGGTCGGCGAGCTCGTCACCGCGGGCATCCCGCCCGTCGAGGCCCTCGCCGCGGGCACCTGGACGGCCCGCGCCTGGCTGGGCCGCCCCGGCCTGGACGAGGGCGCCCCGGCCGACCTCGTCGTCTACGACGAGGACCCACGGGCCGACGTACGGGTGCTGACGGCGCCGCGCCGGGTGGTGCTGAACGGGCGCGTGGTCGGGTAGCCGCGCGGGTGACGGCGGGGAACGCCTGTGCCGGTGGATTCGAATGGATCCACGGTCTCGCCACGTTGGAGTGAAGCGGCGGCAGATCGCTGACGCCGTACGCCCGGTGCGGCGATTCTTTCCGGGTCCCGAGCCTGTCTCTCCTGGAGTCCCCACCGTGAACAGCCCTTCCTTCCGCATGCCCGCACGCCGGCTGGCGACCGTCGCGACCGCCACGGCCCTCGCCGCCGGGCCCCTGGCACTGACCGGCGTGAGCCCGGCGCACGCCACCGGCGACCACGGCCGCGCGAGCGCCGTCGTCCTGCGCACCGGGCTGGAGGTGTCCCTGCTGAACAAGTCGGTGGACGTCCCCCTCACCGTCTCCCTCAATGACGTCCAGGCCCCGCGGAGCGCCGAGAAGACCACGCTGACGGCCTCCCTCGACGCGGTGGACGCTGGCCGGCCCTTCAGCGTGCTGCGCGCGGAGGTGGCCGAGGCGAGAGCCACGGCAACCGCCACGAAGGCCGAGGGGACCACGACCCTGGCCCACGCCCGCCTGCACGTCCCCGGCCTGCCACTGCTGTCGCTGATCGAGGTCGAGAAGGCCACCGCCAGGGCCACCTGCGAGGTCGGGAAGAAGCCGGTCGCCACGACCGGCCTGCCCGGCGCGGTGACCGTGCTCGGCAAGCGCGTGGCCCTCACCGCCGGGGGCCCGACGGACGTCAAGGTGCCGGGCGTCGGCGACGTACGCCTGGACCTCTCCAGCACCCGGACCACGGCCCGGACAGCCGCCGCCACCGCACTCGAACTCAAGGTGTCCGTCAACCCGTTGAAGCTGAACGTCGCCGAGGTCGACGGCACCGTCACCCTGGCCGAGGCGACCTGCGGAACACCGCGGCCCGAGGCCGCCGCACAGCCCCCGGCCGAGCCGTCCGCCCCGCCCGCCGCCGTCGAACCGCAGGGAGCGCCCGCGGACGCGGGCCTGGCCCAGACGGGCGGCAGCTCGACCACGCCGTACCTCGTGGGCGCCGCGATCGCTCTGCTCGCCGCGGGCGGGGGAGCGGTGGCCCTGGCCCGCCGCCGGGGCTGACCCACCGGCGGCGTCAGTCCGTCAGTGCCCGCTCCAGCGCCCGCAGAAAGCCGTCGGTCGTCCTGCGGTCCCGCACCGCCAGCCGCAGCCACTCCTCGTCCAGCCCGGGGAACGTGTCCCCGCGCCGCACCGCGTAGCCGAGGTCGCGCAGGCGCCGGCGGACGGCGGCCGCCCGTGGCAGGCGCACCAGGACGAACGGGCCCTGCGCGGGCCCGGCGACCCGCAGCCCGGCCGGGGCGAAGCGGTCGAGGCCGGCCAGCAGGTGCGCGCGGTCCGCCGCGACGCGGTGCGCCGCGTGGGCCGCCTCCGCCACCGCCCGCGGCCCCACGCACGCCTCGGCCGCGGCCAGCGCCGGGCTCGACACCGGCCACAGCGGCTGCGCACGCTGGAGCTCCTCGACGGTCTGCGGCGCCGCCAGCGCGTACCCGATCCGCAGACCGGCCAGCCCCCACGTCTTGGTCAGGCTGCGCAGCACCACCAGGCCCGGCACGTCGACGCGGCCGGCCAGGGCCTCGCGCTCGCCCGGCACCGCGTCCATGAACGCCTCGTCCACCACCAGCACCCGCCCGGGCCGGGCGAGTCCGGCGATCGCGTCCGCCGGGTGCAGCACCGACGTCGGGTTCGTCGGGTTGCCGATCACCACCAGGTCCGCGTCCTCGGGGACGGCCGACGGGTCCAGCCGGAAACCGTCCGCCTCCCGCAGCAGCACCCGGCCGACCGTGTGCCCCGCGTCCCGCAGCGCCGCCTCCGGCTCCGTGAACTGGGGATGCACGACGACCGGCCGCCGCACTTTCAGCGCCCGCGCCAGCAGCACGAACGCCTCCGCCGCGCCCGCCGTCAGCAGCACCCGTTCCACCGGCAGCCCGTGCCGCGAAGCCACCGCAGCCCGCGCGGCACGCCCGTCCGGGTAGGCCGCGAGCCCGCCCAGGGACGCGGCGATGTGCTCCCGCAGCCAGACCGGCGGCGTGTCAGCGCGGACGTTCACGGCGAGGTCGACGAGCGAGCCGCCGTCGTCCCGGACCTCCGCGTCCCCGTGGTGGCGCAGATCGTGCCCGCTCTCAGTGCGCATGCGAGTGAGCACCGTGGTGGTGCCCGTGCCCGTGCCCGTGGTGATGGTCGTCGTCGTCCGGGTGGAAGTGCGGCTGCTGCGGCATGCCGACCTTGTCCTCGAAGCCCGGCAGCGCGATGCGGTACACGCACGAGTCGCAGTTCATCCGCAGATCGCCCTTGACGGCCTCCTCGTACCGCTCCCAGACCAGGTCCAGCAGCTCCGGCTCCGGCCCGATGACATCGGCCGAGAGCACCTCGACCTCCGGGTGGGCGGCCGCCCAGCCCTCCGTCTGGTGCCGCACCCGGTCCGGCAGGATGCCCGTGAACAGGAAGTAGGGGAGGACCACGATGCGGCGGGCACCCAGCCGCACACAGCGGTCGAGCCCGCTCGGCACGTCCGGCGCGGCCAGCGACACGAACGCCGTCTCGACACCCGCGTACCCGCGCCCCTCCCACAGCAGCCGGGCCGCCTTGTGCACCTCGGCGTTGGCGTCCGGGTCCGTGGAGCCGCGCCCGACCAGCAGCACCGTCACGTCGGCCCGGTCCCCGGGCGTGCGGCCCGCCGACCCCAGGGCCTCGTCCAGCCGCCGCTCCAGCACGTTCAGCAGCGCCGGATGCGGGCCGAGCGGACGCCCGTACGTGTACGAGATGCCCGGGTGCCGCTCCTTCTCGCGGGCCAGGGCCGCCGGGATGTCGCCCTTGGCGTGCCCGGCGGACACCAGCATCAGCGGGACGGCGGCGAACCGGCGCACGCCCTGCTCCACCAGCTCGGTGACGGCCTCGCCCAGCGGCGGCGGGGACAGCTCGATGAAGCCGCCCGCGACGGGCAGTTCGGGGTGCCGGGCCCCCAGCCGCCGTACGAAGTCGCGGAACGCCTCGGCTCCGGCGTCGTCCCGGGTGCCGTGGCCGGCGATGAGCAGGGCGGGCGGGGTGGTCACAGTTTCTCCTCGGCGGAAGTGGGGTGGTACAGCAGGGCGTTGAGCGCGGCGGCGGCGACCGCCGACCCGCCCTTCTCGGACACGTTGCTCACGGCGGGCAGTCCGCTCTCGCGCAGCGCGGCCTTCGATTCGACGGCTCCGACGAAACCGACGGGCAGTCCGATGACGAGCGCGGGGCGCGCGTCGAGGGTCAGCAGCTCCTCCAGCGCGGTCGGCGCGTTGCCGATCACCCAGAGGGCACCGGGGCCGACCTGCTCGTGGGCGAGCCGGATCGCGTGCGCGGAACGGGTCAGCCCGGGCCCGGACTCGGCGTCCTTCAGGCGGCAGACGGTCTCGCGCCGGGTGATCCCGGCGCCGACCATCTCCACGTCCACGACCACGGGCGCGCCGGCGTGCAGCGCCGCGTGCGCCTTCGCCAGGTCGGCCTCGGCCATGACGAGGTCGGTGGCGTAGTCGAGGTCGGCGGCGGAGTGGATGACCCGCTCCACGACCGCCCTGGTCAGCGGCGGGAAGTGCGAGGTGTCCAGCCGGGCCCGCAGGCGCCGGTAGGACTCCTCCTCGATCGGATGAACGACGCGGTTCACTCGGCGCCCTCCTGCGCTGCCTGCCAGCGGTAGCCGCGCGGCGTCACCATGCGCCCCGCGATGTCCCGGGTCGCCGTGTTGCCCACGGTCACGACCGTCATCATGTCGACCGTCGCCGGATCGAGGGAGCCCAGCGTCGTGAGCCGGCTGGACTCGTCCGGCCGCGAGGCGTTGCGCACGACACCGACCGGCGTCGCCGGTGTCCGGTGCTCGGCGAGGATGCCCAGCGCCTTGGGGAGCTGCCAGTCGCGGCCGCGCGAGCGCGGGTTGTAGAAGGTGACCACGATGTCCGCCTCGGCCGCCGCCCGCACGCGCCGCTCGATGACCTCCCACGGCGTGTGCAGGTCGGACAGGCTGATCGACACGTGGTCGTGGCCCAGCGGGGCGCCCAGGATCGCGCCGGCCGCGAGCGCCGCCGTCACACCGGGCACACCGACCACGTCGATGTCGTCGGAGGCCTCGGCCAGCGCGGGGGAGGCCATGGCGTAGACGCCCGCGTCCCCGCTGCCGATCAGCGCGACGGCCTGCCCCTCGCGGGCCTCCGCGACGGCCGTGCGCGCCCGCTCCTCCTCGGCCCCGAGCCCCGACTCCAGGATCCGGGTGCCGGGCCGCAGCAGATCGCGGATCTGGTCGACGTACTGGTCGAGCCCCACGAGCACCGAAGCGCGCCGCAGTTCGGCCTTCGCGCGCGGCGTCAGCAGGTCCCGCGCGCCGGGCCCGAGCCCGACCACCGCGAGCCGCCCGCGCCCCGGCCGCCGGACGACGGCACAGGTCGCCATCGCCGGGTTCGCGGCCGACTTCCGCTTGGGGGCGAGCAGTTCGCCCCCGCCGACGAGCGCGGCGGCCTCCGCCACGGACGGGGTCCCGACGGCCGCGAGCGGCGCGTCGGACGGATGGGGCACGTCGACCCCGGCCAACTCCGCGGCCGGGTACGTCACCAGGGGCACACCGAGCCGCCGGGCGGCCTCGACGATGCCGGGCTCCCCGGCCTTGGCGTCGACGGTGGCCAGTTCGGCGACGGACGCGACGGACAGCCCGGCCTCGCGCAGGGCGTCCTCGACCAGCCCCAGGACCTCCTCGACAGGCGCACCCTTCGACGCCCCGACCCCGACGGCCAGCGTCGGCGGCCTCAGCACCACCTCGCGCCCGGCGGCCTCCACGAGCCGGTCGGTGAGCCGGATCGTGTACGCCCCCTCGGCCACCGTCGGCAGCGGCGGCAGCGGCCAGGCCACCTCGGCCCGCAGCGCCACGCCCTCGCCGTCCAGCAGGGCCCGCGACACCCCGGCGACATCGCCCTCCACGGGCAGGCCGAGGGTGTCCAGGCCCGGCAGGTCCACGGCGTCCGTGGCCGTCGTGACGACCGGCTCGGCGCCCAGCAGGTCGCCCACCTCGCGGGCCAGTTCATTGGCCCCGCCCGTGTGTCCGCCCAGCAGGGACACGGCGAACCGCCCGCCCTCGTCGACGCACACCACGCCCGAGTCCTCGGTCTTGCCGGACAGCAGCGGTGCCACCAGCCGCACCACCGCCCCCGTCGCCAGGAAGCACACGAGCTGCTCGCACTGCGCGAACGCGGCCCGTACGGCGTCCCCGACGGGACCCTCGTACACACGCGTGCGGTCCGGCCACGCGGCGGCCAGCCGGTCCCGCGCAGCCGCTCCCGCCGCGGTGGCGGAAATGAGGCCGATCACTGAGCAACTCCTTCTTCGACGGCTGCCGGAGGCCGGACGCCCCACAGCAGGAAAACGGGGTTGGCCGCCGCGAGCCGGGTCACCTGACCCGGCAGCGGCGCGAGCCGCGACGACTGCAGCAGCACGCCGTCGCAGGTGAGACCGGCGCTCGTCAGGGCCTCACGCGCGGCCGGTACCCGGTCGAGCGCCGCCATGGCGACGACCACCGTGCGCCGGGCACGCCGCGCACACGCGGCGACGATCGCGGGCAGTTCGCGCCCGCCACCCCCCACGAACACCGCGTCCGGGGCCTCGGCGAGATCCGCCAGCGCGTCCGGTGCCGCGCCGCGCACCACCCGCACGTCCACACCGTGCGCGGCGGCGTTGGCGCGGACCCGCTCCGCCCCGTCCGCGGTCTTCTCCACGGCGGTGACGGCCGCACCCAGCCGCGCGCACTCCACGGCCACGGACCCCGAGCCCGCGCCCACGTCCCACACCAGGTCGCCCGGGCGCGGCCCCAGCCGGGCCAGGGCCAGCGCCCGCACCTCGAACTTGGTGATCATCGAGTCCCGGTGGGCGAACTCCGCCTCCTGAAGGGCCCAGCCGGCGGGCCGCTCACCGGGCCCCGCGACCGTCCGCACAGGGCCGAGCGCCCGCGCCTGGTCCAGGCACAGCACGACGTTCACCGCCGTGCCCCAGTCCCGGGCGGCGGCCTCGGCGGGCGTCACCCGCTCCACGCGCTCCGCGTCCGAGCCGAGCCCCGACGCGACGACCAGCACCCGCGCCGCGTCCCGCAGCGCGGCACCCAGCTCCGCCGGACCCGCGCCCGGCCCGGTCAGCACGGCCGTCTTCGCCTGCGCCCGGCACACGTTGACGGCCGTCCGCAGTTCCCGCCCGTGGGCGCTCACCACCACGGCGTCGTCCCACGGCAGCCCGATCCGCGCGAACGCGGCGGCGACCGACGACACCCCGGGCCGCACATCCAGCCGCTCCGGCCCGAACCGCTCGGCCAGCGCCCGCACGATCCCGAAGAACCCCGGATCCCCGGACGCCAGCACGACGACCCGGCCGCCCTCGCCGAGCTGCCGTTCGACGGCGTCGAGGGCGGGCGCCAGCGGCCCGAGCACGATCCGCCCGGCCGTCTCCGGCAGCCGTACGGAGTCCAGATGCCGCCGCCCGCCGACGACCAGCCCGGCCCCGGCCAGGACGTCCTCGCCCACCGGGACCCCGGTGCCGGTCCCGACCACGGTGATCATGTACTGGCACCCCGTTCACGCAGGGCTCTGCGGGCCTCCGGGTCGGCCTTGCGGTAGCCGTGGAAGTGACCCGGGTGGTACAGGTGCGAGCGCGTGCCGTGCGCGTCGAGCGCCGGGCCGACCAGGAACAGGGTGTGCTTCCAGAGCTTGTGCTCCTTGACCGTCTCCTCCAGCGTGCCGATCGTGCACTTCACGATCAGCTCCTCCGGCCAGGTCGCCTGGTACGCCACCACGACCGGGGTCGTCGTCGGGTAGCCGCCCTCCAGCAGCTCCCGCACGAGCTGCCCGCTGCGGGCGGCGGACAGGAACACCGCCATGGTGGTGCCGTGCTTGGCGAACTCCCGGACCTCCTCCCCGGGCGGCATGGGCGTCTTGCCGCCGCCGAGCCGGGTCAGCACGACCGACTGCGCGACCTCGGGGATGGTCAGCTCGCGCCGGGCGAGCGCCGCGACGGCCGAGAAGGAGGACACCCCGGGCACGATCTCGGTCGCGATCCCGATCCCGGCACAGCGGTCGACCTGCTCCTGCGTGCCGCCCCACAGGGCCGGGTCACCGGAATGGATACGGGCGACCTTGAGTCCCTCGGCGCGGGCCCGCTCGTACACGGCGACGACGTCCTCCAGGGACATGGTCGCCGAGTCGAGGATCTCCGCGTCCTCGCGGGCGTGCTCGAGGACCTCCTCCTGGACCAGGCTGGCCGCCCAGATCACGACGTCGGCCTCGGCGATGGCGCGCGCGGCGCGGAACGTCAGCAGGTCGGCGGCGCCGGGGCCGGCACCGACGAAGGTCACTTTGCCGGCGGGGGCGTCGGCCATGGGATGGGTCCTCTCGTACAGGGGGTGGAACGGGGGCGGGGTGAGGGGCGGACGCGTCAGAGCTTTCCGCCCCGTCCGCCGTCGCGCCGGGCGGGTGCGATGAGCGTCGACAGATAGGGCAGGGGCGCGTCGTCGAGCTCGGCGGCCGGACGCACGGACTCCTCCGGCAGTCCGAGCGCCGACCCCCACACGGCGTCGGCGAGCCGACCGGTCTCCCGCAGCGCCTCGGCGACCTCGTGCGCCTGCCGCCCGAACTTGTAGGCGACCACGGTCCCGGGCCCGGCCAGGGCGTCCTTCAGCACGGCCGCCCCGGCGGTGACGGGCACGAGCGTGAGCGGCTCGGTGCCCTCGGTCAGCACGGCACCCGACCGGGCGGCGAGGTCCTGCATGGCGGTGATCCCGGGCACGGTCTCGACGACGGTCCCCGGCACCAGCTCGGCGATGGTCTGCGCGAGGTAGGTGAAGGTCGAGTAGACGTTGGGGTCCCCGATGGTCGCGAAGGCCACCGACGGGTGCTGCCGCAGCAACGCGGCGACCCGCTCCCCGGCCGCGTCCCAGGCGGCCTCGCGCCGCCCCCGGTCGCTGCGCTCGTTCAGCGCGAACACCACCCGGACGACCTTCTCCTCGGGCACGTAGTGCAGCACCGTCGCCTCGGCCCGGCCGCGCTCCCCGCTGTCCATCACGGGGACCACCACGACATCGGCCGCCCGCAGGGCGTTCACGCCCTTCACGGTCACCAGCTCCGGATCCCCGGGCCCCACCCCGACTCCGACCAGCCTGCTGCTCATGACGTCCGGCACCTCTCCACGAACCGACGGGCGACACCGGGCTCGGACGCCCAGTGCGTGTGCAGATAGCTCGCGTGCACACCGCGCTGTACGAAACCTTCGACCCGCGGCCGGGGGTTGCGGACCCCCCAGGCGGGCTCCGCCCCCGAGCCGGGCTCCACGACGGTCCGGTGGAACTCGTGGCCCCGCAGCCGGGTCCCGGCCGCCGCGAGCACACTGTCGCCCACGGCCACGGCGTCCCGGTAGCCCAGAGTGAGCCGCTCGGTCATCCGTGCCCCGGCGTCCAGCACCCCGCACATCGGCAGCCCGTCCAGCTCCCGGCACAGATACAGCAGCCCGGCACACTCGGCGGCAACGGGAGCGCCGCTCTCCGCCAGCCCGGCGACGGCCTTGCGCAGGGGCGCGTTGGCGGACAGCTCGGTGGCGTACACCTCGGGGAATCCGCCCCCGATCACCAGCCCGCTCGTCCCTTCGGGCAGTTCCTCGTCCCGCAGCGGATCGAAGGCCACCACGTCGGCACCGGCGGCGGCGAGGAGTTCGGTGTGTTCGGCATAGGAGAAGGTGAACGCCTCACCCCCGGCAACGGCGACCACCGGCCTGTCCGGCGCTTGAGGACGAGGCCCTTCGGGCCGACCGGGGGCCCGGGGGGCGGAGCCCCCCGGCGGGGGCGAAGGGGCGAAGCCCCTGGAGGACGGGAAGGGCAGGGGCGGCGGGGGCGAGGAGACGACCTCGGCCGCATCCCAAGCCGCCCCCGACAACGCTCCCGCACTCCGCGCCAGCCCGGTCAACGCGTCCAGATCGCACCCGTCGGAGACCTGTGCGGCCATCGCCGCCACGGCCTCCACCGCGGCAGCGTGCCGCTCGGCGACCGGCACCAGCCCCAGATGCCGCGACGGCGTGTCCACCTGCGCAGCCCGCCGCAAGACACCCAGCACCGGCACCCCCGCCTGCTCAAGCGCCTCCCGCAGCAACTCCTCGTGCCGGTCCGAGGCGACCTTGTTCAGGATCACGCCCCCGACCCGCACCTCCGGATCCCACGACGCGAACCCGTGCACCAGCGCCGCCACCGACCGCGACTGCGACGACGCGTCGACGACCAGCACCACCGGCGCCCGCAGCAGCTTCGCGACATGAGCCGTGGACGCGAGTTCGCCCTCACCCGCGGCCCCGTCGTACAGCCCCATCACGCCCTCGACGACGGCGATGTCGCACCCCCGTGCCCCGTGCAGGAACAGCGGCCCGACCAGGTCGGGCCCGCACAGGTACGCGTCGAGGTTCCGTCCCACCCGCCCGGTCGCGAGCGCGTGATACCCGGGGTCGATGTAGTCCGGCCCGACCTTGTGCGGGGACACGGCGAGCCCCCGCGCGGCGAACGCGGCCATCAACCCCGTGGCGACGGTGGTCTTGCCGCTGCCCGACGAGGGCGCGGCGATGACCAGCCGAGGGACGGAAGCACTCACCACTCGATGCCCCTCTGGCCCTTCTGGCCCACGTCCATCGGGTGCTTGACCTTGGACATGTCGGTCACGAGATCGGCGAAGTCCACGAGCTTCCCGGGCGCGTTCCGCCCGGTGATCACGACATGCTGGGTGCCGGGCCGGTTCCGCAGGACGTCGACCACCTCATCGGTGTCGACCCACCCCCAGTGCATCGGGTAGGCGAACTCGTCCAGCACGTACAGCTGGTACGTCTCGGCGGCCAGGTCCCGCTTGACCTGCTCCCAGCCCTCCCGGGCCTTCTCCTCGTTGTCCATCTGGGCGTCGCGCTGCACCCAGGACCAGCCCTCGCCCATCTTGTGCCAGGCGACGGACCCGCCCTCGCCGGAGTCCCCGAGCACCCGCAGCGCCCGTTCCTCGCCGACCTTCCACTTCGCCGACTTGACGAACTGGAACACCCCGATCGGCCACCCCTGGTTCCAGGCCCGCAGCGCGAGCCCGAACGCGGCGGTGGACTTGCCCTTGCCGACGCCCGTGTGCACGACGACCAGCGGCCGGTTCCGGCGCTGCCGTGTGGTCAGCCCGTCGTCCGGCACCACACTCGGCTGTCCCTGCGGCATTACGCGGCCCTCCTCTGCACGTCCTGCACGAGCCCGGCGATGCTGTCCGCCCGCAGCTCGTCCAATGTCACCGCCGTACCGCCCAGTTCACCCGCGAGCTGCCCGGCGAGCCCCAGCCGCACCGGCCCCGACTCGCAGTCCACGACGACCGAGGCGACCCCGTCGGCCGCGAACAGCCGCGCCGCACGCCCGGCCAGGGCGACCGGCTCCGGGCCGCCGGTGGCCCGACCGTCCGTCACCAGCACGACCAGGGGCCGCCGCGCGGGATCGCGCAGCCGCTCCACGCGCAGCACGTCGTGCGCCCGCAGCAGCCCCGCGGCGAGCGGCGTGCGCCCGCCGGTCGGCAGCGTCTCCAGCCGGGCCGCCGCCGCGTCCACCGACGAGGTCGGCGGCAGCGCGACGTCCGCGCCCGAGCCGCGGAAGGTCACCAGACCCACCTTGTCGCGCCGCTGGTAGGCGTCCAGCAGCAGCGACAGCACGGCGCCCTTCACGGCGCTCATCCGCTGCCGTGCCGCCATCGACCCGGAGGCGTCCACGACGAACAGCACGAGATTGCCCTCGCGCCCCTCGCGGGAGGCCTGCCGCAGATCGTCCCGGCGCACCACCAGGCCCGGCCCGGACCGCCCGCGAGCCCGCTGGTGCGGCGCCGCGGCCTGCACGGTCGCCGCCAGGTGCAGCTTGGTGAGCGCGCCCCGCGGCCGACGGGCCCCGGTCGTCCGCCCGTGCTCGGTCCGCGCACGCGAACGCCGCCCGGCGGCGCCCTCGCCGATCCCGGGCACGCTCAGCACCTTGGTGCGGAACGGCTCGGAAGCCCGTGCGGCCGACTGCTCGCCGCCCCCCGAGGGCTGCGGCTGCCCGTCCTCACCGGCCTCCGGCCGGGCGCCGGTGTCGCCGTCGCCCTGCGGCGCGTCGTCGGGCTCCGGCTGTCCGCCGCCCCCGCCGGGCCCGTCAGGGCCGGGGTCCGGATCCGGGTCGTCGTCGTCCGAGCCGCCGAACTCCTCCAGGGTCTCGTCGAGCTTGTCCTCGTCGAGACCCGGCGCGTCGAAGGGGTTGCGCCGCCGCCGGTGCGGCAGCGCGAGCAGCGCCGCCTGCCGTACGTCCTCCGCGAGCACGTCGGTGCGCCCGGCCCAGGCCGCCAGCGCGGTGGCGGTGCGCGCCATCACGATGTCGGCGCGCATGCCGTCGACCTCGAAGGCCGCACAGGTCGCCGCGATCTGCCGCAGCGCCCCGTCGCCCAGCCGCACGGACGGCAGCAGCTCCCGCGCGGCGACGATCCGCGCCCGCACGGCGGCCTCCTCCTCGGCCCAGTGCCCGGCGAACCCGGCCGGGTCGTCGTCGTAGGCCAGGCGCCGCCTGACGACCTCCACCCGCTGGTCCGGCTCCCGCGAGGCCGCGACCTCCACGGTCAGCCCGAACCGGTCGAGCAACTGCGGTCGCAGTTCGCCCTCTTCGGGGTTCATCGTGCCGACGAGCAGGAAGCGGGCCGCGTGCCGTACGGAGACGCCCTCGCGTTCGACGTACGAGGCGCCCATCGCGGCCGCGTCCAGGAGCAGGTCCACCAGGTGGTCGTGGAGGAGGTTGACCTCGTCGACGTAGAGGATCCCGCGGTGCGCGTCGGCCAGCAGGCCCGGCTCGAAGGCCTTCACGCCCTCCGAGAGGGCCCGCTCGATGTCCAGCGCGCCCACCAGCCGGTCCTCGGAGGCGCCGACGGGCAGTTCGACCATGCGCGCGGCCCGGGTCTCGAACGCCCCCGGCTCGTGCGGCCCGTCCGGGCAGCCGGGGTCGGGGGAGCCGGGGTCGCAGGAGAAGCGGCAGCCGGAGACGACGTCCAGCGTGGGCATGAGCGCCGACAGCGCCCGCACCGCCGTCGACTTGGCCGTGCCCTTCTCGCCGCGCACCAGCACACCGCCGACCGCCGGTGACACCGCGTTCAGCAGCAGCGCGAGCCGCAGGTCGTCCTGGCCCACGACGGCCGTGAACGGAAAGGGGGTGGTCACTTCTCGTCGCCCTCCAAGTCGCCTTCGAGTTCCAGGTAGGTGGCCCGCAGCCGTTCCAGCGTCTCCGCGTCCGGCTCGGCCCACAGTCCGCGCTCTGCGGCCTCCAGCAGCCGCTCGGTGATGCCGCGCAGCGCCCAGGGGTTGGACTTCTTCATGAAGTCCCGGTTCTCCGGGTCGAAGACGTACTCGGCGCTGAGCTTCTCGTACATCCAGTCGTCCACGACCCCGGCCGTGGCGTCGTAGCCGAACAGGTAGTCCACGGTCGCCGCCATCTCGAAGGCGCCCTTGTAACCGTGCCGCCGCATCGCCGCCATCCAGCGCGGGTTGACCACCCGGGCGCGGAAGACGCGGTGCGTCTCCTCGCCGAGCGTGCGGGTCTTCACCTGGTCCGGGGTGGCCGAGTCACCGACGTACGCCTCGGGGCTCGTGCCCGTCAGATGCCGCACCATGGCGACCATGCCGCCGTGGTACTGGAAGTAGTCGTCGGCGTCGACGAGGTCGTGCTCACGGGTGTCGACGTTCTTCGCGGCGACGGCGATCCGCTTGAACGCCGTCTCCATGTCGCCGCGCGCGGCCCGCCCGTCGAGCCCCCGGCCGTAGGCGTAGCCGCCCCACACCGCGTACACCTCGGCGAGGT
This sequence comes from Streptomyces sp. NPDC057424, assembly GCF_042803315.1. Classification (NCBI taxonomy): domain Bacteria; kingdom Bacillati; phylum Actinomycetota; class Actinomycetes; order Kitasatosporales; family Streptomycetaceae; genus Streptomyces; species Streptomyces sp. NPDC057424. The sequence continues at coordinate 32,966 of NZ_JBHVCP010000013.1, read as the reverse complement.
CCGCGTCGGAGCGCCAGTTGCGGGCGTCGATCAGTGGCAGCAGACCGGCCCCGTACGCCCCCGGCTTGGAGCCGAAGATGCGGGCGGTGGCCCGGCGGCGGTCCCCGTGCTCGGCGGTGTCCTGGTCGGCGTGCGCCCGGACGTAGTTGGACTCGGCCGGCTCGTCCAGGTCGGCGACCGTGCGCACGGCGTCGTCGATCAACCCCACCACGTGCGGGAACGCGTCCCGGAAGAAGCCCGAGATGCGGACCGTCACGTCGATGCGCGGCCGGCCGAGCTCCGCCAGGGGGATCACCTCGAACCCGGTCACGCGCCGCGAGGCGTCGTCCCACACCGGCCGGCAGCCCAGCAGCGCCAGGATCTCGGCGATGTCGTCGCCCTGGGTGCGCATCGCCGAGGTGCCCCACACCGTCAGTCCGACGGACGTGGGGTACTCGCCGGTGTCCTGCAGATACCGCTGCACCAGCGAGTCCGCGAGCGACTGCCCGACCTCCCAGCTCAGCCGGGACGGAATGGCCTTGGGGTCGACGGAGTAGAAGTTCCGGCCCGTCGGCAGGACGTTGACGAGCCCGCGGGTCGGTGAACCCGAGGGACCGGCCGGGACGTAGCCGCCGTTCAGCGCCCGCAGGATGTGCCCGATCTCGTCGGTGGTCTTCTCCAGCCGGGGCACGACCTCGCTGCAGGCGAACTCCAGCACGGCTACGGCGTCGGGCAGTTCGGTGCCGAGGACCTCCCGGACCAGGGGTGCGCTCTCGGCGACCGCCCAGCCGCGCTCCTCCATGCCCTCCGCGATCCGCCGGCACAGCTGCTCCAGCAGGTCGATCGCGTCGGCGGCGCTGCGCGACGGGCCGTCCACCAGGTCCGTCAGCTCCACCGGCACCTTCACCGGAGCGCCCGGCTCGGCCAGCAGCTCCTTCTCCACCAGCCCGAAGTGCAGCGCCAGCGACGCCCGCAGCCCCGGCAGCGCGTTGGCCTGCCCGCCCCACACCTGCGAGGCGCGCAGCACGGCCAGCACGAGGTTGACGCGCGGTTCGGCGACCGGCCCGCCGCCCAGGATGTGCAGCCCGTCGCGGATCTGCACGTCCTTGATCTCGCACAGATAGCCGTCGATGTGCATGACGAACTCGTCGAACGCCTCGTCGTCCGGCTGCTCGTCGACATGCAGGTCGTGGTGGAGTTCGGCCGCCTTGACCAGCGTCCAGATCTGGGCGCGCACGGTCGGGGCCTTCGCCGGGTCCAGGTCGGAGACGAGCGCGTACTCGTCGAGGAGCTGCTCCAGCTTGGCCAGGTCGCCGTAGGTGTCGGCGCGGGCCATCGGCGGCACGAGGTGGTCGACGACCGTGGCGTGCCCACGCCGCTTGGCCTGGGTGCCCTCGCCCGGGTCGTTGACGATGAACGGGTAGATCAGCGGCAGGTCCCCGAGGACCGCGTCCGGGGCGCACCCCCCGCTGAGCCCGAGGCCCTTGCCCGGCAGCCACTCCATGGTGCCGTGCTTGCCCATGTGGACGATGGCGTCCGCGCCGAAACTGTTCTCCAGCCACCGGTAGGCCGCCATGTAGTGGTGGGACGGCGGCATGTCCGGGTCGTGGTAGATCGCGATCGGGTTCTCGCCGAAGCCGCGGGGTGGCTGGATCATCACGACGACGTTCCCGAACTGCAGGGACGCCAGCACGATGTCGTCGCCGTCGGTGTAGAGGTTCCCCGGCGGCTCGCCCCACGCCTCGGTCATGGCGTCCTTGAGCTCCGGGTCGAGCTTCTCGAACCACGCCCGGTAGTCCGCCAGCGGCACCCGCGCGGGCGCGGCGGCCAGCTGCTCCTCCGTCAGCCACTCCACGTCGTGCCCGCCGGCGCTGATGAGCCGGTGGATCAGCTCGTCACCCTCGTCCGGATGCCCCTCGACGACGTACCCGGCGTCCCGCAGCGCGTCCAGCACCCGCACCGCCGAGGCCGGGGTGTCGAGCCCGACCGCGTTGCCGACCCGCGAGTGCTTGGTCGGGTACGCGGTGAAGACCAGCGCGAGCTTCTTCTCGGCGTTCTCCTTGTGCTTCAGCCGCGCGTGCCGTACGGCGATGCCGGCGACGCGCGCGGCCCGCTCCGGGTCGGCGACGTAGACGGGCACGTCGTCCGGGCCCTGCTCCTTGAAGGAGAACGGCACGGTGATCAGGCGCCCGTCGAACTCCGGGATCGCCACCTGCATCGCGGCGTCCATGGGGGAGAGGGCGGCGTCCGAGTCCTCCCAGGCCTGCCGCGAGGACGTCAGGCACAGGCCCTGCAGCACGGGGATGTCCAGCTCGGCGAGGGCGCCGATGTCCCAGGCCTCCTCGTCACCGCCGGCCGAGGCCTGCGAGGCGTGCGTGCCGCCGGCGGCGAGGACGGTGGCGACCAGGGTGTCCGCCTGCCCGAGGATCTCGTACAGCCCCGCGTCCGCCCCGCGCAGCGAACCGCAGTACACGGGCAGCGCGTTGGCGCCCCGCGCCTCGATCGCGTCGCACAGGGTGTCCACGAAGGCGGTGTTGCCGCTCAGCTCGTGGGCCCGGTAGAAGAGTACGCCGACGGTCGGACGGCCCTGAACGAGGGCGCGCTCGCCGTGGACGCCGTACTCCGGCATCTTCCGCGGCTCGACGAACCCCTCGCCCGTCAGCAGCACGGTGTCGGAGAGGAACCGGGCGAGTTCGGTGAGGTTCTCCGGCCCGCCCTCCACGAGGTACTTCAGCGCCTCGGCCACGACACCGGCCGGGACGGACGACTCGGCCATCAACTCCGCGTCCGGCACGGCCTCGCCGCCGAGCAGCACGGTGGGGATGCCGGAGGCCTTCAGCGCGGCGAGCCCGTCCTCCCAGGCCCGCTTGCCGCCGAGCAGCCGGACGACGGCGATGTCCGCCCCGTCCAGCAGGGCCGGAAGCTCCTCCCGGACGTCCACGCGGGTCGGGTTGCCGATCCGGTAGTCGGCACCGGAGGCGGCCCGGGCCGCCAGCAGGTCCGTGTCGGCGGTCGACAACAACAACACTGTGCTCATGCGGGCGCTCCCGGTGGAATGAAGGGCAGTCCTTGCGGCGCGCCGGACTCGATGAGCCGCCACAGCGCGTCCGTGTCCGCGTGCTGTTCGATCAGGTCGCCGAGCCGGTCGAGCTGCTCCTCGCGCAGCGCGGCGAACGAGGTGTCCGGCGCGGGCACGAAGCGGCGGCCCGCGGCGGCCGCCACCTCGCGCAGAAAGGCCCGCCGGAAGCCGTCCGACTCCAGTGAGCCGTGCCAGTGCGTGCCCCAGGTCTGGCCGACCCGGCAGCCGTTCAGGAAGGGTGCTCCGCCGATGACGTCGGCGACCCCGTGGTGGATCTCGTAGCCCTCCACACGTTCCCCGAGGGCCTCGCCCACCGGCCGCGTGAGGGTCTTCTCGCGGGCGAACCGCACCCGCACGGGCAGGACCCCGAGTCCGTCGACATGGCCCCTGCGGCTCTCGACGTCGTCCTCGATGTGCTCGCCGAGGATCTGGAAGCCGCCGCAGATGCCGAGGACGGGCCGCTGCTCGGCGGCCCTGCGGACCAGGGCGTCGGCGAGCCCCCGCTCGCGCAGCCACTCCAGGGCGCGGACCGTCCCGCGGGTGCCGGGCACGATGACGAGGTCGGCGTCGGACAGCTCCTCCGGCCGGTCCACGAACCGCACCACGACCCCCGGTTCGGCGGCCAGGGCGTCCACGTCGGTGAAGTTGGACATGAGCGGCACGGCACACACCGCGACCCGCAGCACGTCCTCGCCGACGGGCGGGGCGACGACGGACTCCCGCACGGCCCCCCGCAGGGAGACTCTGAGGCCGTCCTCCTCGTCGATCCCGAGCCCGTGCCGGAACGGCAGCACGCCGTACGTCCGCCGCCCGGTGAGCCCGTGCAGCATGTCGAGGCCCGGCTCCAGCAGGGAGACGTCCCCGCGGAACTTGTTGACGAGGAACCCGGCGACGCACCGCTGGTCCTCGGGCGACAGCAGCGCCACCGTCCCGAAGAACGAGGCGAACACACCGCCCCGGTCGATGTCGCCGACGACGAGCACGGGCAGCCCGGCGTTACGGGCGATCCCCATGTTCACGATGTCCGTCCGCCGCAGATTGATCTCGGCGGGAGAACCGGCCCCCTCACAGATCACCGCGTCATACGTGCCCCGCAACTGCTCCAGGCAGTCCAGCACCGTCCCGAGCAGGTGCTGCTGCCGGCCGCCGTGGTACCCGCGGGCGCTCAGTTCCCCGACCGGCTTGCCCAGCAGCACGACCTGGCTGCTCTGCTCGCCACCGGGCTTGAGCAGCACGGGATTCATCAGCGCGGTCGGCTCGACCCGGCAGGCCTGCGCCTGCATGGCCTGCGCGCGGCCGATCTCGGCCCCCTCCTTGGTCACGAAGGAGTTCAGGGACATGTTCTGCGCCTTGAAGGGCGCGACCTTGACGCCCTGCCGCACCAGCCACCGGCAGATCCCGGCGGTCACGACGCTCTTGCCGGCGTCGGAGGTGGTACCGGCGACGAGAAGCCCACCGCTCATGTCATTTCCCCCTCTTCAGCAACCGCGCACCGGCGCACGCCCCGAGCGCGAGCCAGGTGACGCGCCTCGACAGCCGCACGGCCCGTGCGACGTCGTGCGTACCGACGGCACGCCCCTGTGTGTTCAGCACGGGCCGGTGCTCCACCCGCCCGCCGTACGAGAGCGTCCCGCCGAGCCGCACCCCGAGGGCCCCCGCGAACGAGGCCTCCACAGGACCGGCGTTGGGACTCGGATGCTTCGCCGCATCGGCCCGCCAGGCCCGCACGGCCCCCCGCGGATCCGGCCCGGCCAGCGCGGCGAGCACGGCGGTCAGCCGCGCGCCGGGCCACCCCGCGACATCGTCCAGCCGCGCGGAGGCCCACCCGTACCGGCGGTAGCGGGCCGACTTGTGCCCGACCATGGCGTCCAGGGTGTTGACGGCCCGGAACCCGAGCAGCCCCGGCACCCCGCCGACGGCTCCCCACACCAGCGCCCCCACCACCGCGTCGGAGGTGTTCTCGGCGACGGACTCGACCACGGCCCGGGCCATACCGTCGGCATCGAGGGCCTGCGGGTCCCGCCCGCACAGATGCGGCAGCCGGGCCCGGGCCGCCTCGACGTCCCCGGCCTCCAGGGCACGCCCGATGGCCTGCGCCTCCCGGGCGAGTGAAGTCCCCCCGACGACAGCCCAGGTCGCGGCCGCGGTCAGCGCGGCGGAGGAGGCGGTGGACGTCCGCACGGCACGCGCGGCGACGGACCCGAGGGCGACGGCCCCTCCCGTGCACACGGCGGTGTGCAGCGTGCCCCACCCGCGGTGGTCCCGCCACAACACCCGTTCCACGGCACCCGCGGCCCGTCCGAACGCGGCGACCGGATGCCCCCGGCGAGGATCACCGAGCAGCAGGTCACCGATCAGACCGGCGGCGGCGCCGTACGCGAAGACGCGACCGGCACCCATGGGCTCAGCCGGCCAGGAGGGCAGGCAGGGGTGGGGTGTTGAACCTCGATCGGCAGCCGCGCATGGCGATATGTGTCCTCACTCAGGGTGTCCACGCCCTGGTTCGACGAGACCGGCGGTGAGAGTTCCTGGCTCCCGGGGATTGCTACCCCGGTGACAGTGGCGGGACCGCGCCGGACTCGCACCGGCTTCCTCTCCTGCCGCCGTACTGGCTCCGGCAGTCCACCACGGCCGGGAACCGCCGTCAACTTGCCGTTGACCTGCGAGGGGAGAGTGTGGAGAACCCCACATCGCCCCCTTCGGTACACACGGCGACCGGGCGGCACGGGACCCAAGTCCCGTGCCGCCCGGCGGACACGACGTGCGATCGGGCCCTCAGGCCACGATCAGATAGATCCCGTACCCGACAGCCGCCGCACACGCCGCGAAGCACGCGTACGCGCCGGTGACCGCGAGCCCGGCGGACCCGCCTTCCGCCACCGCCCGCTCGCGGCGGGACAGGCCGGTGATGCCGAGGGTGAACAGGCCGACGAGGGCCACGGTGACCACGAGGCTGATGCCGAAGACGGAGCCGAGGGACGCCCAGTCGATCTTCATATCGGAGACTCTTCCTTGTTACCGGTCGGCGGGGTCAGACCGTGGTGGTCGTCGAGGGAGTCCGCTCGGCGGCGGCCTGGGCCGGGAACGACGGTACCGGCTCCTCCGTCGCCGTGCCGGCCGGCGGCGGCGTCACCGCGGCCATCGCCGTGGTCACCACACCGGCGGGCTCAGCCTCGTCGGTGTCGTTGACGTTGGTGTGGTCGACGACCTCACGCCGGGACAGCTTCCAGATCGCCGCGCTGGAGGCGACCAGGAAGACGGCCACCACGGCGGTGCCCCAGTCGCCGAAGCCGGTGATGTACTCGGCGATCGCGGCCACCAGTGCGGCCGCCGGCAGCGTCAGACCCCACGCGACGAACATCCGCGTCGCGGTCGACCAGCGGACGACACCGCCCTTGCGGCCGAGCCCCGCGCCCATCACCGAGCCGGACACGGAGTGGGTGGTGGACAGGGAGAAGCCGAGGTGGGAGGAGGCCAGGATGACCGTGGCCGCGCTGGTCTGGGCGGCGAAGCCCTGCTGCGGCTGGAGGTCGGTCAGGCCCTTGCCCATGGTGCGGATGATGCGCCAGCCGCCCAGGTAGGTGCCGAGCGCGATCGCGATGCCGGCGGAGAGGATGACCCACATGGGCGGGTCGGAGTCGGGCGCGACGGCGCCACCGGCGACCAGGGCGAGGGTGATGACACCCATCGTCTTCTGCGCGTCGTTGGTGCCGTGCGCCAGGGAGACCAGGCCCGCGGAGGCGATCTGGCCGGCCCGGTAGCCCTTCTTGGACGCCTCGCCGTCGGCCTTCCTGCCGAGGGAGTACGTCAGCCGCGTGGCGAGCAGCGCCGCGATGCCGGCGACCAGCGGGGCGGCGATCGCCGGGATCAGCACCTTGGTGACCAGCACGTCACCGTGCACCGCGCCGACGCCCGCCGAGGCGATCGTGGCACCGATGAGACCGCCCATGAGAGCGTGGGAGGAACTGGACGGCAGGCCGACCAGCCAGGTCAGCAGGTTCCAGAGGATCGCGCCGACCAGGGCGGCGAAGATGACCTCGGGACGGATGCCGGCCTCGTCTACGAGGCCCTTGGAGATCGTGTTGGCGACTTCGACGGACAGGAAGGCGCCGACCAGGTTGAGGACCGCGGACATGGCCACCGCGATCTTGGGCCTCATGGCGCCCGTGGAAATGGTCGTGGCCATCGCGTTCGCGGTGTCGTGGAAACCGTTCGTGAAATCGAACGCGAGAGCGGTTACTACCACAATCGCGAGGATCAGCGAGAAGCTTTCCATTTACCCAGGCAATCGTTCGAGGTCATTGGCTCGATGAACGTAGGCAACCTGAGTGAACGGAAGATGAACTGAGAGGGGCGCAGGGGTGACCGCAACGGGGGGTCGTGGTTCCGCCGCGGGGCGCCCGGCGGCCAGGCGCCCCGCGCGAACCACTTCAGCCGATCGAGTGACCCGTTGAAGAGATTCCGGTCACCCGGCAGGGCCCAGCCGCCGTCGGGTGGTCGTGCAACCGTACGGGTCGTACTCGATGCCGAGCGCGGGCGGCAGCGTCCAGCCGTCGGTCCGTACCAGGCCCGCCGCGCGTGAGCCGTTGTCCCGCCTGCCGAAGGCGGGGACGCGGTAGGTGGTGGACCCGGTCTCCTTGACGTAGACGAAGCGGACGCCCTTCGCCCGCGTGCTCCGCCGTTGGACTCCCACCGGGGGGCGAGACGCGTGCCCCTTCGGGCGGCTCGCCGCCGCGGACGCCGCCGGCGGGCGGCCGCGGCGGCGGGTCGGTGTGCGGTCACGGGCCGGTCGGCTTCCGGCCTGAAGTGCCCCCGCCCGGCAGCGCGTCGGGCCCCGCCCTGGCAGGATCGCGGCATGGCTGAGCAGCGAGGCGACGAGCGGGGCACGGGAGACATACGGGAGGGCGAGCGAGGTGCGGGGGAGCCGCTCGGCAGGAGTGCGCGCCCCGAGGAGGCGCGCGCCTGGGAGGACCTCGTCGCGACGGCCCGCCGAACGGTCTCGGACGGACTCGTCGTCGGCACGTCCGGCAACGTCTCGGTGCGCGTCGGGGAGACCGTCCTGGTCACGCCGTCGGGCGTCCCCTACGACCGGCTGGCGCCGGACGACGTGACCGGCGTCGGCCTCGACGGCCGGCAGGTCCTCGGCACGCTCGTCCCGACCAGCGAACTGCCCATGCACCTGGCGGTCTACCGCGCGACCGGCGCCCGGGCCGTCGTCCACACCCACGCCGTCCACGCGACGGCCGTCTCGACGCTCGTGAGCGAGCTCCCGCTGATCCACTACATGGCCGCGGCGCTCGGCGGCCCCGTCCGGGTCGCCCCGTATGCGACGTACGGCACCGACGAGTTGGCCGGCCACGTGCTGCGGGCCCTCGCCGACCGCTCCGGTTGTCTCCTCCAGAACCACGGCACCCTCACCCACGGCGGCACCCTCGCCCAGGCCTACGACCGCACCGCCCAGCTGGAGTGGATGTGCCGCCTGTGGCTCACCGCCGCCTCGGTGCCCGGCCTGACCCCGAGCCTGCTGTCCCGGGAGCAGCTGACCGAGGTGGAGGAACACCTGCGCGGCTACGGCCAGCGGGGCTGAGCCGGTCCCGCGGCCGCCGCGGACATCACCCCGCCGCTCCCTCCCACTGGTCGCCCGCGGAATCCGCCAGGACACTGGAACGGTGCGCACTGTCAAAGCGACGGCCGCTGCCGTCACCGCCGTGATCGGGGCCGGTGCCGCCGCGGTGGCCGCCGGCCGGCTCGCCAGCGACGCCGCGCTCAAGGCGCCCCCCGGCAGGCCCCTGCCCACCGAGCCCCGGCTCACCGTGCACGGCACCGCCGCCGGGCAGATCAGCCTCACCCGGGACCTCGCCGCCCTGCGCCCCGGCCGCTACGGCCTGTCCGGCGACGGCTCCCACGCGGTCGTCGGCCCCGTCCTGACGGGAGCCCCGCACCCCGCGGACACCGTCGTGCGCCGCCTGGAGAGCGTCACGCACGGCACGCTGGAGTCCGGCGACAAGGTCTGGCTCACACCGAACGTGTACGTCGGCAACCCGGGCGCCGCCCTCGGACTCGACCACGCCGACGTCGACGTCCCCGGCGAACTCGGCTCCCTGCCCGCATGGTTCGTGCCGGGCAAGCGGGACACCTGGGTGATCGCCGTGCACGGTCTGGGCACCACCCGGGAACTCGCCATGAACCTCATGCCGTTCCTGCACCGCAACCACTTCCCGGTGCTCGCCCTCGCCTACCGCGGCGACCTGGGCGCGCCCCGCCCGCCCGACGGCCTGAACCACCTCGGCGAGACCGAGTGGCGCGACCTCGACGCGGCCCTCCGCTACGCCGTGCGGTACGGAGCCCGGCAGGTCGTCCTGCACGGCTGGTCCACCGGCGCCACCATGGCCCTGCGCGCCGCCGCGCACTCCGGGCTGCGCGACCGCGTCTCCGGGCTCGTCCTGGACTCCCCGGTGCTCAGCTGGGAGACCACCCTGCGCGCCCTCGCCTCGGCCCGCCGCACCCCGGGCGCGCTGCTGCCCCTCGCGGTCCGCGCCGCCCAGGGCCGCACCGGCCTGACCGGCGGACGCGTCGAGGGCACGGCCCCGTCCGACGGGCTGCGCGTCCCGGCGCTCGTCCTCCACGGACCGGACGACACCGTCGCCCCCTGGCAGCTCTCCCGCCGGCTCGCCGACGACCATCCCGGCACGGTCGCCCTCCGCACCGTCGCACACGCCCCGCACGGAGCCATGTGGAACGCCGACCCGAAGGCCTACGAGGAGGCGCTCCGGCGCTTCCTGACGCCCCTTATGTGACCCCGCTCATACGCATCTGCCGATGCGGCCTCCCGTACCGGCTTCTCGCGCACCCCCGCTCACGCCCCCGTCGCCACCGCGTCCCGTCGCGCTCTCCGCCGACCGGTCGCGACGATTCCGTTTAGCGTCGTACCACTGGCCTGTTCCCGGCCCTCGACCACTCCCCGGAACCGGTGCGTTGGCCATCTCCGTCGCCCGCCGTGACATTCCGTTTGGGTTTTCGGACCGTCAACCGGAAGACTGCCCCCGTGACGTCCCGTATCCCGCGCGACTCCAGGCTTCGACTCGTCCGCCCGCGACCCCTGGCCGCCGCCCCCCCAGCGATGAACCAGCGGCGCTCGCGCCGCCCCGCACCGCGCCCTCCGGAGGGCACCCCGGCACCGGCGGAGCTGGCCAGAATGGCACGCTCAGGTCTCGCCGACGCGGCCCGCGTCGCCCGCTGGGCCGACGCCGCGCTCGGCCCCGGCCGGGGCAGCGCCACCGACGACGGCAAGGCCACCCTCTCCGACGCGAGCGCCGAACGGGCCGCCCGGGATCTGGGTCTGACCGCGGCTCAGGTCAGAGCCGACTGGGACACCGCCCGCCTCGCCGGCCTCGTCGAGGTGCACGGCGACAGCGCCCGCCCCGGCTGGCGGCTGCGCGCCTGGGACCGCGACGACAGTGCCGTGCTGCGCGGCTGGGTCGCGCTCTTCGACGCCTGGTCGCTCGCCCATGCGGAGCCCGCGGACCACGAGCCCGCAGCCGTCGCCGAGGTCGTCTCCGCCATGCCGCAGGCGCTGTCCTTCCTCCAGCTGTCCGCCGGGCCCGTCCCCGTGGAGCAGCTCCTCGACCTCCTGGAGCAGCGCGTCATCGAGCTGCGCACCGCCCGCTGCGAGATCCCCTACGGCCCCCAGCCCGAGCCGCCGGCCGAACCGGAGCCCACCGACGCCCCGCTCGCCCCCCTGCTCGACTGGGCCCTGCGCGCCCTCGCCTCCGTCGGCGCCCTCACCTACGGTGACGGCCAGGCCACGCTCACCCCGCTCGGCAGCTGGGCCGTCTGGGTCAAGCTGGAGCAGATCTGCGTCGCCGCGCAGAGCCCCGCCGGGAACATCGAGCAGGCCGCCGACGGCATGCTCCGCGGCTGCGCCCAGCTGCGCCCGAACGCGGCCCGAGCCGAGTACCGCGCCTGGCTCGCCGCGCGCCCCGTCGGCAGCGCCGTCGCCGAACTCCTCGGCGCCGCCCGCGGCGAGGACGCCCTGCTGCGCGGCCTCGCCTTCGAGGCGCTGCGCGTGGTCGGCGCCCCCGCCGAGCCGGACGTCCGCGGCGTGCTGGACGAGCCCACGCTCAGGCCGTACGCGCTGCTGTGGCTGGCCGAGCACGACGGCGCCGACCCCGAGGACGCCCACGAGGTCCTCACCCGCGAGGAGGCGACCTGGCTGTGGGTGGACACCGCCGCCGCCGTCGCCGACCACGGTGAGGCGCCGCTGCTGGTGCGCCACCTGGAGTCCGCGGTGCAGCCGACCGTCCCGATGCTCCTGGACGAGGTACGCGCCGTGGGGCACCCGCGCACCGTGCAGGTCCTGGTCGCCCTCGCCGCCGCACACCCCGACCCGGCCCTGGCCAAGGCGGTGCGCCGGGCCGCCTTCCAGGTGCACACCGGCGGCAGCTGACCCCTGCGGCCCGCCCCGCGGGCCGTCAGCCCGTCGTCACCTCCGGCGCGTACGTCCCGAAGCTCCACACATTGCCCTCGAGGTCCCGGGCCATGTAGTCCCGCGACCCGTAGTCCTGGTCCGTCGGGGGCATCAGCACCTCCACGCCGTGGGCCACGGCGCGGCGGTGGTGCCCGTCCACGTCGTCCACCACCACGTACACCCCCGTGGTGCCCGCGTCCTTCATGGCCGTGTCGAACAGGCCGCCCCGGCCCTTGGTGCCGACCATCACCGCGCCGTTGCCCTGCGCCAGCTCGGCGTGCATCACCGAGCCGTCCTCGCCCTCGTACACCGACAGCTCCGTGAAGCCGAAGGCCTCCGTGAGCTGCCGGATCGCCGCCTTCGCGTCCGCGTACAGCAGCGTCGGATAGATGCTCGGACGCCCGCCGGACGTGCCTGCCATGGCGATCACTTCCTCGTGTCTCGCTGCGTGTCCCCCCCGCCGGGAAAGCCGGAGTCCGGCCCGCTGCTCAGTCTTTCACCGGCCACGGACAACGGCCCTTCGTCCGGCCGCCGGTGATCGAACACCCGCACACAGAAAAAGTGGTTGCACGGCCCCGTTAGACTGTCCCCATGGCCATTCTCCTCGCGCATTAGACGGCGGGAACGTCCTCAGCCGCCCATCCCGCCCCCCGTATCCGCCCTGGAGTCTGTCCGTGATCTCCGCCTCCGGTATCGAGCTGCGCGCCGGTGCCCGCGTCCTCATCGAAAACGCCTCGTTCCGCATCGCCAAGGGTGACCGCATCGGCCTGGTCGGCCGCAACGGCGCGGGAAAGACCACCCTCACCAAATGCCTGGCCGGCGAGGGCATGCCCGCCGGCGGCACCATCACCCGCTCCGGCGAGGTCGGCTACCTCCCGCAGGACCCCCGCACCGGCGACCTCGACATCCTCGCCCGCGACCGCATCCTGTCCGCGCGCGGACTGGACGTGCTGATCCGCAAGATGCGCGACAACGAACAGCGCATCGCCAACGGCCAGGGCTCCACCCGCGAGAAGGCGCTCAAGCAGTACGAGCGCCAGGAGACGGAGTTCCTCACCAAGGGCGGGTACGCCGCCGAGGCCGAGGCCGCCACCATCGCCGCCGCGCTCAACCTGCCCGACCGGGTGCTCGGCCAGCCGCTGCACACCCTCTCCGGCGGTCAGCGCCGCCGTATCGAGCTGGCCCGCATCCTGTTCTCCGACGCGGACACCCTGCTGCTCGACGAGCCCACGAACCACCTCGACGCCGACTCGATCGTCTGGCTGCGCGACTACCTGAAGACCTACCGCGGCGGCTTCATCGTGATCTCCCACGACGTCGACCTGGTCGAGACGGTCGTCAACAAGGTGTTCTACCTGGACGCCAACCGCGCCCAGATCGACATCTACAACATGGGCTGGAAGCTCTACCAGCAGCAGCGCGAGGCCGACGAGAAACGCCGCAAGCGCGAGCGGCAGAACGCCGAGAAGAAGGCCTCCGCGCTGCATTCACAGGCCGACAAGATGCGGGCCAAGGCCACCAAGACCGTCGCCGCGCAGAACATGGCCCGCCGGGCGGACAAGCTGCTGGCCGGCCTGGAGGCCGAGCGGAAGTCCGACAAGGTCGCCAAGCTGCGCTTCCCCGAGCCCTCCCCGTGCGGCAAGACCCCGCTCATGGCCGAGGGCCTGTCGAAGTCCTACGGCTCGCTGGAGATCTTCACCGACGTCGACCTGGCCATCGACAAGGGCTCGCGCGTCGTCATCCTCGGCCTCAACGGCGCCGGCAAGACGACCCTGCTCCGCCTGCTCGGCGGGGCGGAGCAGCCCGACACCGGCAAGGTCATCGAGGGGCACGGCCTCAAGCTCGGCTACTACGCACAGGAGCACGAGACCCTCGACCCGGAGCGCACGGTCCTGGAGAACATGCGCTCGGCCGCCCCCGACCTGGACCTGGTGGAGGTCCGCAAGACACTCGGCTCGTTCCTGTTCTCCGGCGACGACGTCGACAAGCCGGCCGGTGTCCTGTCCGGAGGGGAGAAGACCCGCCTGGCCCTGGCCACCCTCGTGGTGTCCTCGGCGAACGTGCTGCTCCTCGACGAGCCGACCAACAACCTCGACCCCGCCAGCCGCGAGGAGATCCTCGGCGCGCTGCGCACCTACAAGGGCGCGGTCGTCCTCGTCACGCACGACGAGGGCGCGGTCGAGGCGCTGCAGCCGGAGCGGATCATCCTGCTGCCCGACGGTGTCGAGGACCTGTGGGGCGCCGACTACGCGGATCTCGTCGCCCTCGCTTGATCGAATGCGTGATCAACGGCGTATGGATCATTCGGCCTAGCGGTGATCCATCATCTGTGTGAGATCTCCTCGTACCGAGGTGTGTCCTACACCGATTTCGCGGCGGAGCCCCCGATTCTTCCGGGCTCGGCCGCGCCGCCTTTCTGACCTGGCGTTTTCCGGAACTGTCCGTTCGGTCGTACGGACACCACTCTTCGGAATTGAGCATTCCGCATGTGGGGATGCACTCCCGTCGTCACAACCTTGTCTCACGGACCTTGCCGAATGGGTGGCCATGAAGGCCCGGAGGGGTGATCATGAGGAGACCAGAGCGCACTTCCCATGAGGAGGCACGGGTGGCCGAGACTCTGAAGAAGGGCAGCCGGGTGACCGGCGCCGCGCGCGACAAGCTCGCGGCAGACCTGAAGAAGAAGTACGACGCCGGTGCGAGCATCCGGGCGTTGGCCGAGGAGACCGGCCGCTCGTATGGCTTTGTGCACCGCATGCTCAGTGAGTCGGGCGTCACGCTGCGAGGGCGCGGCGGGGCGACCCGGGGCAAAAAGGCCACGGCCTGACCCCGGGTGGCCCCTCGGCTCCGATGGTGGCCACCCGGTCGGCCGGTTGATCGGCCGGGTGGTTACTGTGCAGTCACTTAGGCGTGGCCTGCTGCGGCGGTGAAGCCGTCGCACGGGCACGCACGACGACCGCACGCATCGGAGGCGTCCCATGGCTTCGCCCGACAAGGACCTCGTTCCCGTACTCGACAAGGACGGCGTACGGCTCACCGTCGACGACACGATCGCCACGGTGACGCTGAGCAACCCGGCCAAGCGCAACGCGCAGAGCCCCGCTCTGTGGCGGGCGCTGACCGAGGCCGGACGGCAGCTGCCGGGCTCCGTCCGTGTCGTGGTGCTGCGGGCCGAGGGCAAGTCCTTCTCGGCCGGACTCGACCGGCAGGCGTTCACGCCCGAGGGCTTCGACGGCGAACCGTCGTTCGTCGACCTCGCGCGCGGCGCCGACGCCGAGTTGGACGCGACCATCGCCGAATACCAGGAGGCGTTCACCTGGTGGCGGCGCAGCGACATCGTCTCCGTCGCCGCCGTCCAGGGGCATGCCGTCGGGGCGGGCTTCCAGCTCGCCCTCGCCTGCGACCTGCGCGTCGTCGCCGACGACGTGCAGTTCGCCATGCGCGAGACCAGCCTCGGACTCGTGCCCGACCTGACGGGCACCCACCCACTGGTGGGACTCGTCGGATACGCCCGCGCGCTGGAGATCTGCGTGACCGGGCGCTTCGTCACGGCCGAGGAGGCCGTGACCACCGGCCTGGCCAACGTCGCCGTGCCCGCCGACCAGCTCGACGACACCGTGCGCGACCTCGCCTCGGCCGTCCTCGCCGCGCCCCGCGACGCGGTCATCGAGACCAAGGCCCTGCTGCGCGGTGCCCAGGACCGCACGTACGAGGAACAGCGCACGGCGGAGCGCCAGTCCCAGGCCCGCCGGCTGCGGGACCTCGCGGGCGTCGGGGACTGAGGACCGCCGGGCCTCCTGGGCGCGATCAGCCGATCGCGCTCACCACGACCGCCACCGTCGGGTGATCCGGCAGCACGCGCCTGACCGCCTTGCGGACCTCGCGGGCCACGTCCCGGGCCCGCTGGTCCGCGCCCACCGCCAGCTCCAGCCGGACATGGCGGTGCGGCAGCGCGGCGCCCTCGCGGGAGAGTTCCTCGATGTGCACGGGGTGGCCCAGCGTGCCGGTCAGATGGAGTACGCCCGGGACCCCGAGCGCGGCGGCGGCCACACGGCCCTCGTCGCCACCCCCGGCCGACGCGGCACCCGGTGGCTCGGGAAGGCGCGCGGCGACCCCGGCTTCCCCGGGCCCCTCCTCGTCCAGCAGCCCCGTCACCCGCAGGTCCACCTCCGTCACCGTCAGGCCGAGCCGTTGGGTCGCGGCGGTCGCCAGCGTCGCCCGCAGCAGGGACGCCGTCGTCGGCAGGGGCTGCGAGGCCGTCGCGGCGAACTCCGCCGTCACCCGCAGCGGCCCGGGCGGCAGGGCACTCGGCGGAGCCGGTACGGCCGGCTCCGCGGTGTCCGCCGTATCGGCGACCGCGACACGGAGCGCGTCGAGTCGCACACCCGGCGCGTCCCGCGCCGCGCCCCGCAACACCGCCTCGGCTGCCCGCTCCGTGATCCACGCGCCGTCCTGCGCGTCACCCAACGGCAGAAGCCTGCCGATTCCCAGCTGATGTCTCACTGCCTGCGTCCATCGGTCGGCCGTCATTCCTCCAGCCTGCCGCATCAGGGGCGCGCTTCCACGCAACCGTGCTTACGGTGGTCCAAGGACGACGAAAAGGACGTACGGCGATGAGTGACATGACCGAGAACCGGGGCGGGGAGACCGAGACCGCGGCGGTCCGCAGGAGCCCGTTGACCAAGCACAACGGGGGAGACGCCGGATCCCGCGGGCGCACGACCATCGCGGACGGTGTCGTGGAGAAGATCTCCGGCCTCGCCGCACGCGACGTGGACGGTGTGCACGCCATGGGCAGCGGCCTGTCCCGCACGTTCGGAGCAGTGCGCGACCGCGTGCCCGGCGGCCAGAAGTCGGTGTCGCGCGGCGTGAAGGCCGAGGTCGGCGAGGTGCAGGCGGCCCTCGACCTGGAGATCGTGGTCGAGTACGGCGTGTCGATCGCCGATGTGGCCCGCGACGTACGGGAGAACGTCATCACCGCCGTGGAGCGGATGACCGGCCTGGAGGTCGTCGAGGTCAACATCGCGGTCAGCGACGTGAAGCTGCCGGACGAGGAGGAAGAGGAACCGGAGCGCCGGATCCAGTGAGGCACGGGCCATCGGACAACGACACAGCGGCTGAGGAGCTGAGGAGCGCATGAGCATGGCCGTGGTCGGCATGATCGCCGGCATGGCGCTGGCCTTCGCCGGATATTTCGGCGGATTCGGTGCCTTCCTGCTGGTGGCGGCACTGGGCGCCGTCGGCTTCGTCGTCGGCCGGTTCCTGGAGGGGGACCTGGAGTTCGGCGACTTCTTCCGTCCTCGTGAACGTGAACGGCGGCGGTGACGCCCGTGAGTACGGGGGCCGGTGAGCTCGACAGACCTCTGACCGTCGTCCCGCCCGGCGAGCGGGGCGCGACCCGGATCGCCGACCGGGTCGTCGCGAAGATCGCCTCGCAGGCGGCCCGCGAGGCCGTCGGCACGCTGCCGCCCGACGCCGACCGGCCCTCCGCGTCCGTCGTCGTCCACCACGAGGTCGCCCACGTCCGGGTCCACCTCGAACTCGGCTACCCCTGCGACATCGGCGCCCGCTGCCGCACGGTGCGTCAACAAGTCGTCGAGCGGGTGAGCACCTTGGCGGGCATGCAGGTGCCGGAGGTCGTCGTCCAGGTGGAGCGGCTGCACCTGAACGCGGCGCCCGGCGCGGTACAGGGGAGGACGCGATGAGCGAACCCCGGGACACCCAGCCCCCCGAGGGCAGCACACAGCGCCTGCCCGTCCTCGGCAGCCAGGAGACGGAGAACGGCGACGGACCCGACCGGTCCGAGTCGGCGGCCGCCTCCGGGCCACCGCCCGAACTCAAGGGCGAGGAGGGCCGCGAGGGCCGCTTCTGGTCGGCGCGCCGCGTCCCCGCGGGCATCGTCGCCCTGCTGCTCCTGGGACTGGCCGGGCTGTTCCTCTACGACATCGTCTCCGTGCGCGCCGGCCGTCCCGGCATGGCCTGGCGCCGGGAACTGGCCCGGCAGCTCGCCGAGCGGCCCCTCGACGACACCTGGGTTCTCGTCGGCGCCGGGGTCGCCGCCCTCCTGGGTCTCTGGCTGCTGATCCTGGCCGTCACGCCAGGCCTGCGGGACGTGCTCCCGATGCGGCGCACGCACACCGGCGTGCGCGCCGGACTGCACCGGGACGCCGCCGCCATCGCGCTGCGGGACCGGGCCATGGAGGTGGCCGGCGTGCAGTCGGCACGGGTCCGGGTGCGCCGGAGGCGGGCGGACGTCCGCGCGCTGGCGCACTTCCGGGAACTGGACGACGTACGAACCGATCTGGACGCCGTGCTCGCCGACGCGGTCCGCGGACTGGGGCTGTCCCGGCCGCCCTCGCTGTCGGTGCGGGTCCGGCGGCCCGGCCGGAAGGGGTGAGAGCGGTGCTCAGGACCGTCAACCGCGTGTTCCTCGGCCTGGTGGGCCTGATCCTGCTGGCGCTGGGCGGCTCCGTCCTGGCCGTCGGCCTCGGCGTCTCGGCGCCCTCGTGGTGGATCCACGACAGCGAGCACGACGTGCTGCTGAGCAACGCCGAGCGCACCCGCTGGCGCGACGACGGCTGGTGGTGGCCGGTCGTCATCGCCGCCCTCGCGGTCCTGCTGCTGCTCGCCCTGTGGTGGCTCGTCGCCGTCCTGCGCCGGCGCCGCCTCGCCGAGGTCCTCGTCGACACCGGCGACGGCGAGGGCGCGCTCCTGCGTGGCCGGGCCCTGCAGGACGTCCTCACCCAGGAGGCGGACCACATCGACGGCGTGGACGGAGCCCAAGCACATCTGAAGGGCGGGCGCAGCACCCCCGAGGCCCACGTACGCCTCGCACTGGAGCCCCACGTGGACCCGGGGACGGTCCTGAACGACTTCACGACCGGCGCCCTCACCCGTGCCAGGACGTCGGCGGGCCTTGCCTCACTTCCGGCGGAGGTGAGGCTGAAGGGTGTCAAGCACGGTTCGGAACGGGTGAGTTGAGACGGGGTACGGGTGAGCCGGGTGCGGCTCGTCAGAACCCGTGCCGCGCTCCACCGTCGACCGGCACCATGACGCCGGTCAGATAGGAAGCCGCCGGCGACATCAGGAACGCCGCCACCCGGCCGAACTCCTCCGGGGCCCCGTACCGCCGCAGCGGGATCCGCGACTCCGACGCCGCCCGGGTCGCCTCGGGATCAGCCGACAACGCGTCCAGCTGCCGTACCCGGTCGGTGTCGATCCGCCCGGGCAGGACACCGACCACCCGGATCCCCCGCGGTCCCAGCTCGTCGGAGAGCGACTTGGCGAACCCGGCCAGCCCCGGCCGCAGCCCGTTCGAGATGGTCAGCCCCGGAATCGGCTCGTACACCGATCCGGACAGCACGAACCCGATGACACCCCCGGCCTCCATCTCGGCGGCCGCGGCGCGAGCCAGCCGGACCGCACCGAGGAACACCGACTCGAACGCCGTCTGCCACTGCTCGTCGGTGTTGTCCGCGACGAAACCGGCCGGCGGCCCGCCCACGCTGACCAGGACACCGTTGAAACGGCCGAAGTGCTCCCGTGCGGCCCCGATCAGCCGGGCCGCCGCCTCCGGGTGAGCGTTGTCGACGGCCACGCCGACCGCGTTCGGTCCCAGCTCGGCCGCCGCCTCGGCGACACTCTTCTCGTCCCGGCCCGACACGACCACCTTCGCCCCGTCCGCGACGAGCTCACGCGCGGTGGCGTTGCCGAGGCCGCGGGTGGCCCCGGTGACGACGTACACCCGGTCCTTCAGTCCAAGATCCATGGTCCCTATCCTGCCCCGTCCTCACCGAACAGGGCGAGGGCGGTGTTGACCAGCCCGATGTGGCTGAACGCCTGCGGGAAGTTGCCGAGATGCCGGCAGGTCACCGGATCGAACTCCTCGGACAGCAGACCGACGTCGTTGGCGAGCCCCGCCAGACGCTCGAACATCTCGCGGGCCTCCTTGGTGCGGCCCGTCATGTGCAGGGCGTCCGCGAGCCAGAACGAGCAGACCAGGAACGCGCCCTCGCCGCCGGGCAGCCCGTCGACGTCGGTGTCGTCCGTGCTGTAGCGGCGCAGGAAGCCGTCGTGCGCCAGCTCCTTGCGGACCGCGTCGATCGTGCCGGTCACCCGCGGATCGTCCGGCGGCAGGAAGCCGACGCGCGGGATGAGCAGCAGCGCCGCGTCCAGCTCGCGCGAGCCGTAGGACTGCGTGAAGGTGTTGCGGTCCGGGTCGTAGCCCTTGGCGCACACCTCCTGATGCACCTCGTCGCGCAGCGCGCGCCAGCCGTCCAGGTCGCCGTGCAGCTCCGGATGGCGCTCCAGGGTGCGTACGGCACGGTCCGCGGCCACCCACACCATCACCTTCGAGTGCACGAACTGACGACGCGGGCCGCGCACCTCCCACAGCCCCTCGTCCGGCTGCTGCCAGTGGGTCCGCAGGAAGTCCAGCAGGGCCGTCTGCAGCGCCCACACGTCCGGCTGGGCGGACAGGCCCGACTCGCGGGCCAGTGACAGGGAGTCCATGACCTCGCCGTAGACGTCCAGCTGGAGCTGCTTCACGGCGTCGTTGCCGATGCGCACGGGCGCGGACCCGGCGAAGCCGGAGAGCCAGGGCAGCTCGTACTCGGGCAGCCGCCGCTCGCCCGCCACGCCGTACATGATCTGCAGGTCCGCGGGGTCGCCCGCGACCGCGCGCAGCAGCCAGTTGCGCCAGGCCTCCGCCTCCTCCTGGTAGCCCGCCGCGAGCAGCGCGTTCAGGGTGAGGGTGGAGTCGCGCAGCCAGCAGTAGCGGTAGTCCCAGTTGCGCACCCCGCCCAGCTCCTCGGGCAGCGAGGTGGTGGGGGCGGCGACGATGCCGCCCGTCGGGGCGTAGGTGAGCGCCTTGAGGGTGATCAGGGAGCGGACGACTGCGTCCCGGTGCGGGCCGTCGTAGCGGCAGTGCGATGTCCAGGCACGCCAGTCCTCCACGCTGTGGCGCAGTGCGTCGTACGGGTCGACGAGCGGCGGGCGCGGCTCGTGGGAGGGGTGCCAGGTCAGGACGAACGCGACCTTTTCCCCCTTCCTGACGGTGAACTCCGCGTGCGTGCCGAAGTCCTCGCCCCAGCTGGTCACCTCCGGCTCGCTGCGCAGCCAGGTCGAGTCCGGCCCGGCGACGGCGACGCGGTGGCCGTCGGCACGGCGCACCCAGGGGACGACCGAGCCGTAGTCGAAGCGCAGCTTCAGGACGCTGTGGAGCGTCACCTCGCCGTCGAGGCCCTCGACGATGCGTACGAGGTCGGGGGCGCGGTCGCGTTGGGGCATCAGGTCGGTGACCCGGACCGCCCCTTGCCCGGTCTCCCACTCGGTGTCCAGGACGAGGGTGTCGCGGCGGTAGGCGCGCCGGGTGCAGCGGTCCGCCCCCACGGGGGCGATGCGCCAGTAGCCGTTGTCCTCGTCGCCGAGCAGTCTGGCGAAGCAGGCGGCCGAGTCGAAGCGGGGCAGGCACAGCCAGTCGACGGATCCGTCCGTACCGACCAGGGCCGCGGTCTGCTCGTCGCCGATGAGCGCGTAGTCCTCGATGCTGGGGTGCACGGAGTGCGGGTTCCCGGCAACTCGACGTGGCAATCAGGGCCGGGGCCGGGGGAGTGATGTGTCCTTGCCGACAGGGGGCGGGGTGCTGAGGAGGGCCGGAACAGCAGCGGCAGGCTGGATCCCGACGCCTCCGGCCCTGCCCGGCCGGCCCTGAGCCGTTCGGCGGCGGTGGGCCGGATCTTGCCGGCTCGGCCGCGGCCGACCGGATCTCGACGAGGCCGGGCCGGGTACCGGCGGACCCGTCCGGCTCCGCACGCGGTCGGCCGGCTCGCGTCGCCGCCGGATCGGTGGCGACTTGGTGGATCGTGACGTCTTCGGCTCGGTCGGGGCGGGGAGGGGGCGGTCCCGGCGGGTGGATCCGGTGTGCGGCGGCCGGTCGGATCCCGGCGTTCCGGGGCCGACCCGCCGCCGGGTTCTACACCGCTGCCGGCTCGGTCTCCGCCGGGTCGGATTCCTCGGCCGCCGCCTGGGCCCGCTCCCGGGCCTCGCGGCGAGCCAGGACCACCCAGCCGACCGGCACGGCCGCGGAGAACAGCCACCACTGGATGGCGTACGCGTAGTTCAGCGCGGCGTCCTCCTTGCCGGGGTCGCCCAGCAGCTCGGGGGTGTCGCCCTTGGGCTCGGGAGCCGTCTGGGCGATGTAGCCGCCGAGCACCCGGGCGCTCAGGCGCCGGGCCTGCTGCTCGCTGTTGATCAGCATGATCTGCCGGTCCGGCAGACCCTGGAGGTTCTTGATACCGCTCGCCGCGGTCGTCTCGTCGGGCATCAGCCGCCCCTCGACGGTGACCTCGCCGCTCGGCGGTGCGGGAACCTTCGGGAACGTGGTCTGACTCGGGCCGTCGGAGGGGATCCAGCCCCGGTTGACCAGCAGTACCTTGCCGTCGTCGAGGACGAACGGGGTCAGCACGTGGTAGCCCACCTCGTCGTCGGAGTTGGTGCGGCGCCGGACGACGACCTCGTCCTCCGTGTCGAAGCGGCCCGTCGCCGTCACGGTGCGGTACCGCTCGGTGCTGGTGACGGTGTGCCCGGGCGCGGTCAGCTTCTCCACGGGCACGGGCTCGGCCGCCAGCGCGTCGGTGACCAGCTGGTTCCGGGCGGTGCGCTCCTCGTAGCGATGCATCTGCCAGATGCCCAGCCTGATCATCGTGGGGATGAGAAGCAGGGCGATCAACGAGAGGATCACCCACTGCCGGGACATCAGGAAGCGGTACACCCCACGACCGTACAACTCGGTCGTGGGGTGCATTCGGGCGGGTACGGGGTCACACCTTGTCGACGATCCCTGCCTTTCCCTCCGCGCGGGCGCAGTGGGCGCCGCAGTACCAGTGGCCCTCCACCTCGACGCCCTGGCCGATGATCTGCACCCGGCAGTGCTCGCAGATGGGGGCCATGCGGTGGATCGCGCAGGAGAAGCAGTCGAAGACGTGCACCGCGCCCTGCGCGTGCACCTCGAAGGTCATTCCGTACTGATTGCCACATACCTCACAGGTCGCCATGCGCCACAGGGTGAGCCGTCCTCCCCGTGCGGGCGAGCGGGCGCCGGGCGAGTCGCCCGGCAATCACCCGTCCGTACGGTCGCTCCTCCGGCGCACGGTCACCCCTCCGGCGCCGGCTCCACATCCGCGAGGAGCTGCCCGAAGGCCGCCTCGTCCACGACCGGCGTGCCGAACTGCCGGGCCTTGACGACCTTGGACGTGCCCGAGTCCGGGTCGTTCGTCACGAGCAGGCTGGTCAGCCGGGACAGGCTCGTGGCCACGTGCAGGCCTGCCTCGGTGGCGCGGTCCTCCAGCAGGTCCCGCTCGATGGAGGTGTCACCGGAGAAGGCGACCCGCATGCCCTGCTTGAGCCGCCCGCCCGCCTCGTACCGCCCGGGGTTGGGGTAGGGGCAGGCGGGGCGCTTGCGGGAGGGGCGCCAACCGCCCGGCCGGTAGCCGCCGTAGCCTCCGGGGCCCGCCTGCTGCCCGATGCGGGGCGTGGCGGAGCGGTCCGTCCACTCGGTCAGCGGCCGGCACTCGTGCAGCGGCAGCCGTACGTTGTTCGCCGCCGCCGCCCGCAGGCTCGGCCGGAACGCCTCCGCCAGTACGCGCGCGTCGTCCAGCGCGTGATGCGCCCGCTGCTGGACGACGCCGAAGTGCGCGGCGAGGGACTCCAGCTTGTGGTTGGGCAGCGGCAGTCGGAGCTCCTTGGCGAGCGCGATGGTGCACAGCCGCTGCCGCACCGGTGCCTCGCGCTCGGCGCGTGCGTACTCCCGGGCGATCATCTGCCAGTCGAAGACGGCGTTGTGCGCGACGAGCACCCGCCCCGCCAGCCGGGCGGTGAACTCCTCGGCGATGTCCGGGAAGAGGGGCGCCCCTTCGAGCGCCTCGCTCGTCAGCCCGTGGATCCACACGGGGCCCGGGTCCCGCTCGGGGTTGACCGTCGTGTACCAGTGGTCCTCGACCTCGCCGCGCTCGTCCAGCCGGTAGACCGCAGCGGAGATGATGCGGTCGTCCCGGGCCAGGCCCGTGGTCTCCACGTCAACGACCGCGTACCCCTTGGGATACGCGGCCGGCCACGGCGTGGCAGAGAACACTGCGGTCGTCAGGTCTTCCAGCATGGTCCCTGAGGATACGGGCCACGACTGACACCCCCGTCCCCCCGGTGCGCCCGCCGACCGCTTCCGATGTTCCCTCAGGCGTGTTGTCCGGTCTGTCCGTTCGCGGGGCGTACGTCTGATCGATACTCGGTCGATCTGCCGGGTCGGCGGCACACTCGGGGCGCTCCTCGCGCGCCGTCCGAAACGCGACCGGCGTCACCAGCGGATGGGCACCGGGAGCGCCGTCAGCAGTCCGGACGCCGCGACCGTCAAGCCCAGGGCGACGGCCTCAGCCCGGGCCGGCGCACAGGCGGTCAGCGGGTCGGCCGCCCGGCGCAGCCGTCGCCGGGCCCACACGGCGAGGGCGGCGACGACCGCCACGAGAAGCACCTTGGCGAGCAGCGCGCGTCCGTACGCCGTCCCCGTCAGCTGCTCCAGGACCGTCTCCGGCGGCATCCGGCGCAGCGAACTGCACACGCCCGTCGCGGTGATGGCGGCGAGCAGCACGACCGCCACGCGCGCGTAGAGACCCAGCAGGGCCGCGCCCGCCGCGCGGGGCCACAGCCGGAGGGTGCGCAGGGCGTGCAGCAGGCCGCCCACCCACAGCGCCGCGCACGTCAGATGGACGAGTGTCAGCCCGGAGCCGGTCAGCGGGCTGTGCTCGGTCGTGGGGTGGGCGCGCAGGGCCTCGGCGACGACCACGGCGGCCAGTGGCCACACCTGCGTGGCCGGGCGCCGCGACGCGGCGCACAGCCCCGCCGCGAGGAACGCGTTGACCTCCAGCAGGGCGAGCTTGCCGTCCCGGGACGCGTAGAGCCCGCCGACGTCGACGTCGGCCACCTCGTCCGGCACGAGATTGCCGGTGGCCACGACCGAGGCGAGCCCCAGGGCGGCGGCGAAACCGGCGGCGGCCGCGTAGAGGGACCAGCTGCGGGGCGCCGCGGGGTGTCCGCCCTCCGGGCCGGGCAGCGAACGCGCCAGCCGGTTCACGAACAGTTCGCCGACGGGTATGCACAGCGCCGCGAACAGCACCGTGCGCAGCAGGGCTATGCCGCCGGCGCCGGGAGCTCCGGCCTCCCCGGTGCCGCGCAGCGCGGCGGACGGGCCGAGCAGCGGGATCAGCGCGGCCAGTGCCACCAGCACCAGGACGGCGACCGCCCGGCCCGCACCGGCGCGCCGCACGGGCCCGCGCGGATCGGGCGCCCCCGGGGTGGGTCTTGTCAAAGTCACCCCAGGATCTTCACCAACCTCCACACGACCGGGCAAGTCGGCAGCACTCGATGACGAGGAATCCCGCCGCAGACACGAAACGGGCCGGGCAGGTGTCCCTGCCCGGCCCGGATCGACTACGCCTTCACACGAGCTCTACCTGGTCACCGCGTCCAGCGCGTCCGCGATGCCCCAGCCGTAGAAGCCGTTGCGGTTCTTGGAGCCCTCGCACACCGCGTCGATCTTGCCGTCGGCGTCGATGTCGTACGGGTCCGTGCACGGCGTGGCGTCGGCCTCCGCGTACAGCAGGGCCTTCACCAGGGCCGGAGAGGCGTACGGGTGCGTCGACTTGATGAGCGCGGCGACGCCCGCGACGTGCGGGGACGCCATCGACGTACCGGCCATGTAGCCCCACTTGCCGCCCGGCAGCGTGCCCAGGATGAGACCGCTCGTGGCCGGCGCGTCCGGCTTCTGGTAGGCGGTCGAGTCGCCGCCCGGGGCGGCTATGTCCGCGACGCCAAGCCCGTAGTTGGAGAAGGACGACTTGATGCCCTTCGCGCCCGTCGAGGCGACCGTGACGACACCCGGCAGCTGGGTCGGGATGTCGAGGCACTTCGAGGGGTCGACGACCCGGTCGCCCGGCGTGGTGTCGTTCGGGGACGACGGGTCGGTGATCTCGTCGGAGGCCAGGTCGTAGTTCTCGTTGCCGGCCGCCGCGACGTTGACCGCGCCCTTCTTCTCCGCGTACCGCGAGGCCCGGGTGACGGCGTCCAGGAGCGCCTTCTGGTCCGGGTCGTTCTTGCAGTTGAAGTACCAGGGGTCCGTGTAATAGCTGTTGTTCGTCACGTCGACCCCGTGCTCGGCCGCCCACACGAAACCGCAGACCACGGCCTCCGTGTAGAAGAAGCCGTCCGGGTTGGACACCTTGATGCCGGAGACCTTCACGCCGGGCGCGACACCGGTCATGCCGACGCCGTTCTTGGCGGCGGCTATCTCACCGGCGACGTGGGTCCCGTGCGGGCTCTCCGCGGCACTCGGCCGCCAGGCCCCGTCCGACGTGTCCGGCTTGCCCGAGACGCAGTTGACCGACGCTTCGCGGTCGAAGTTGGGCGCGATGTCGGGGTGCGTGTCGTCGACGCCGGTGTCGATCACGGCGACGGTGACCTTGTCGCTGCCCAGCGATTTCTGGTGCGCCTTGTCCGCCTTGATCGCGGGCAGGTCCCACTGCTGGGGCTGCAACGGGTCCTGCCCGGCCGGGGCCTCGGCCCGGGCGACCTCGGCCGCGCTCAGCACCTTCGGCGCGCCCAGGTCACCCGTCGCCGCCGACGGCAGCGGCGCGGTCCGGGTGGCCCCGGCCGACTGCACCCCGCGCACCGTGCGGACGGTCTTGGCGAAGTCGGGGTTCGAGGAGTGGACGACGATGACGCCGATCTGGTCGTACGACGTCACGATCGTCCCGCCGGCCTTGGCGACGGCCTTCTTCACGTACGCCGAAGTGCGGTGCCCCGGCTTGACGTTGACGACGTAGCTCAGCGGGGTCGCGTCGGCCGAGACCGCCGCGGGGGCGTCCTCGGCGGCCGTGGCGGCGGTGTTCGGCAGGAACGCGAGGGCCGTGGCCATGGCCATCCCGGCCGGAATGGCGACGGCGCGGCGGTAGCGCGCGTACGGCGCGGTCATTCTGTCTCCAGTTCGTTCACGGTACGGGCTGACTTTGCGGAAGGTCTCAGTGGCGCGAGTCCGGTCACCTGACCGCGCGCAGCGCGTTGACGATGCCGTACCCGTAGAAGCCGTTGACGCGCTTGCCGCCCTCGCAGACCGCGTCCTGCGTGCCGTCGCCGTCCTGGTCGTAGGACGTGGGGCAGGCGGTCGGGTCGGCCTGTGCCTTCAGCATCGCCTGGAGCCGGGCCGGGGAGGCCCAGGGGTGCTTGGACTTCAGCAGCGCGGCGACACCGGAGGCGTGCGGCGAGGCCATCGAGGTGCCCTGCAGGAAGCCCCACGCGCCGTTCGGCATGGTGGACAGGATGCGGCCGTCCTTCGAGGGCGTGTCCGGTATCTGGTAGCGGCGGTCACCACCCGGCGCGGCGACGTCGACGACGCCCTTGCCGTACGTCGAGAAGTACGACTTCACGTTGTCGACACCCGTGGAGCTCACCGTGACGACACCCGGCAGCTGGGTCGGTATGTCGAAGCACTCGTGCGGGTCGATGGTGCGCTCGGCGGGCGTGGTGTCGTTCGGGCTGGAGTCGTCGACGATCGCGTCCGCGTCCAGGTCGTGGTTGGAGTTGCCGGCCGCGGCGACGTTGAGCGTGCCCTTCTTCTGGGCGTACCGCTGCGCCCTGTTGACCGCGTCGACGATGGCCCGCTGGTCGGGGTCGTCCATGCAGTTGTACAGCCACGGGTCGACGTAGTAGCTGTTGTTCGTGATCTCGACGCCGTGGTCGGCGGCGAACACGAACGCGCACACGACGCTCTCCGGGTAGAAGAGGCCGCTCGCCCGGTCGGTCACGTTGATGCTGGACACCTTCACACCGGGAGCGACGCCCGCCACGCCGATTCCGTTGCGGGCCGCGGCTATCTCACCGGCGACATGCGTGCCGTGGTAGTCCTCGGGCGTGTACGGCCGCCACGCGCCCTGGCTGGTGTCGGCCTTGCCACCTGCGCAGTTGGCGGACTGGGACGCGGAGAAGTTCGGGGCGATGTCGGGGTGGGTGTCGTCCACACCGGTGTCGATCACGGCGACGGTCACCTTGGGGCTGCCCGGGTTGATCTGCGCGGCCTTGTCGGCGCCGATCGCGCGCAGGTCCCACTGGTCCGCCTCGAGAGGCTCGCTCTCGGGCGTCTTCGCCGACGCGGCCTGGGTGCGCTTCGCCTGGGCGGCCGTCAGGTATTCGACCGCGCCCTCCTCCGTCGTCCCCGCGGCCGTCAGGGGGGCCGTACGCGTCGCACCCGCCGACCTGACCCCGCGGGTCTTGCGGATGGTCGTGGCGAAGCCGGCGTCCGAGGAGTGGACGACGATCACGCCGATCCGCTCGTACGTGGCCACGACCGAGCCGCCGGCCTTCCCGATCGCCTTCTTCACCGACGCGATCGTGCGGCGGTCCACCTTGGTGTTGACGACGTACGACAGCTTCGGCGCATCCGCCGTCCGGGTGGCCGGCGCCGCCTGCGGCGCCGCCTGCGGGGCCGCCGACGCGGCGGCCGGCAGGAAGCCCAGCGAGGCCGTCAGGGAGAGCACGACGGGCACGGCGAGAGCGAGCCGGCGTCTGGAACGCAAGTGAGACATGGGGTCTCCACATCCTCCGGAAACGAAACCGGCCCGAGGCACAGGTGATGCTCGGGCAGGTACATGACGAGGTGGTGCAGTGTGAAGCTATCCCGGGCTCTCGCTGGCCAGCAACGCTTTGTCGAAACGACTTCGGAAAGAAGGCCGGGGGTTTGAACCGGTTCTCCTGTGCCGCCGTGACGTTGAACAAGGAGCGCGAGGACACTCGCCTCCGCCCCCGCTCACAACCGCTTCCGTCATTGCGAGGAGACTCCGTGGCCACCGATGCACCGCCCCCCTCGAAAGAGCAACACAAGCTCCCCTCACCCGAGGAGTTCGCGGAGGTGCAGGAGAGCGCGGAGTTCGGTGAACTGCGCCGCTCCTACCGCTCCTTCGCCTTCCCACTGACCGTCGGCTTCATCGCCTGGTACCTGCTGTACGTCCTGCTCTCGAACTACGCGGGCGGCTTCATGGGCACCAAGCTGTTCGGCAACATCAACGTCGCCTTCGTCCTCGGCGTCGCCCAGTTCGTCACCACGTTCCTCATCGCCTGGTGGTACTCGCGGCACGCCGCCGCGAAGCTCGACCCCAAGGCCGAGGCCATCAAGACCCGGATGGAGAGCGGCGCATGAGCCCCGTACAGCAGACCTTCCTCGCCGCGAACGAGGCCAGCGAGCACCGCCCGCTGATCATCACCCTGTTCGCGTTGTTCGTCCTCGCGACCCTCGGCATCACCGTCTGGGCGGGCCGCCAGACCAAGGACGCCGCCGACTTCTACGCCGGCGGGCGCCAGTTCAGCGCCTTCCAGAACGGCCTCGCCGTCTCCGGCGACTACATGTCCGCCGCCTCGTTCCTCGGCATCGCGGGCGCCATCGCCCTCTTCGGCTACGACGGCTTCCTGTACTCCATCGGCTTCCTGGTCGCCTGGCTGGTCGCCCTACTCCTGGTGGCCGAGCCGCTGCGCAACTCCGGCCGCTACACCATGGGCGACGTCCTCGCGTACCGCATGCGCCAGCGCCCGGTCCGCACCGCCGCCGGTACCTCCACGATCGTCGTGTCGATCTTCTACCTGCTCGCCCAGATGGCCGGCGCCGGCGTCCTCGTCTCGCTGCTGCTCGGCATCACCTCCGACGCCGGCAAGATCCTCATCGTCGCCCTCGTCGGCCTCCTGATGATCGTCTACGTCTCCATCGGCGGCATGAAGGGCACCACCTGGGTCCAGATGGTCAAGGCCGTGCTGCTCATCGGCGGCACCATCCTGATCACCTTCCTGGTGCTCCTGAAGTTCAACTTCAACATCTCCGACCTGCTCGGCACGGCCGCCGAGAACAGCGGCAAGGGTGCCGCCTTCCTCGAGCCCGGCCTCCAGTTCGGCGCGACCGGCACCACCAAGCTGGACTTCCTCTCCCTGGGCATCGCCCTGGTGCTCGGCACCGCCGGTCTGCCGCACATCCTGATCCGCTTCTACACGGTGCCCGACGCCAAGGCCGCCCGGAAGTCCGTCAACTGGGCGATCGGCATCATCGGCGGCTTCTACCTGATGACGATCGCGCTCGGCTTCGGCGCCGCGGCGCTCATCTCGCAGGAAGAGATCATCGCGTCCAACCCGTCCGGCAACACCGCGGCCCCGCTGCTCGCCCTGCACCTGGGCGGCGTCGACTCGACCTGGGGCGCGATCCTGCTCGCCACCATCTCGGCGGTGGCCTTCGCGACGATCCTCGCCGTGGTCGCCGGACTCACCCTCGCCTCGTCGTCGTCCTTCGCGCACGACATCTACGCCAACGTCATCCGCAAGGGGAAGGCCTCCGGGGCGGAGGAAGTGCGTGCGGCCCGCTGGGCGACCGTGCTCATCGGCGTCGTCTCCATCGGCCTGGGCGCCCTCGCCCGCGACCTGAACGTGGCCGGCCTGGTCGCCCTCGCCTTCGCGGTCGCGGCCTCCGCCAACCTGCCGACGATCCTCTACAGCCTGTTCTGGAAGCGCTTCACCACCCAGGGCGCGCTCTGGTCGATCTACGGCGGTCTGATCGTCGCCGTCGGCCTGGTGCTGTTCTCGCCGGTCGTCTCCGGCGACCCCAAGGCGATGTTCCCCGAGGTCGACTTCGCCTGGTTCCCGCTGAAGAACCCGGGCATCATCTCCATCCCCTTCGGCTTCATCATGGGCTGGCTCGGCACGGTCCTGTCCAAGGAGGAGCCGGACGCCAAGAAGTTCGCGGAACTGGAGGTCAGGTCCCTGACCGGCACCGGCGCCCACTGAGCACGACCCCTGCCACGCGGCCGTGTCGTAGGAACCTCCAGGTCCCTGCGGCCCGGCCGCGTCCCGCGTCGTGGGATCGGGACTGTGGCGTTGCCGGTCGGGTCACGTAGGCTCGCAGGTGTCAAAGAAGCAGTGCCGTACGCACGGTCCGCGACGAGGGAGGGGGCCCACGTGCTCATCGACACCTACGGCCGGGTGGCCACCGACCTGAGGGTCTCGCTGACCGACCGGTGCAACCTGCGCTGTACGTACTGCATGCCCGAAGAGGGCCTGCAGTGGCTGGCCAAGCCCGACCTGCTCACGGACGACGAGATCGTCCGCCTGATCGACATCGCGGTCACGTCCCTCGGGATCGAGGAGGTCCGCTTCACCGGCGGCGAGCCCCTGCTGCGCCCCGGCCTGGTCGGCATCGTCGAGCGCGTCGCGGCCCTGGACCCCCGCCCTCAGATGTCGCTCACCACCAACGGCATCGGCCTCAAGCGCACGGCGGCAGCCCTGAAGGAGGCGGGCCTGGACCGGGTCAACGTCTCCCTCGACACGCTCCGCCCGGACGTCTTCAAGACCCTCACCCGCCGCGACCGCCACAAGGACGTCATCGAGGGCCTGAACGCCGCGCGTGACACGGGACTGACCCCCGTCAAGGTCAACTCGGTCCTGATGCCGGGACTCAACGACGACGAGGCCCCCGACCTGCTCGCCTGGGCCGTGGAGCACGACTACGAGCTGCGCTTCATCGAGCAGATGCCCCTGGACGCCCAGCACGGCTGGAAGCGCGACGGCATGATCACGGCCGGCGACATCCTGACCTCCCTGCGCACCCGCTTCGAGCTGACCGCCGAAGGCGAGGAGAAGCGCGGCTCGGCCCCGGCGGAGCGCTGGCTCGTCGACGGCGGCCCTCATGTGGTCGGCGTCATCGCCTCCGTCACCCGCCCGTTCTGCGCGGCCTGCGACCGCACCCGCCTCACGGCCGACGGCCAGGTCCGCACCTGCCTGTTCGCCCAGGAGGAGACGGACCTGCGTGCCGCCCTGCGCTCGGGCGCCCCGGACGAGGAGATCGCTCGCATCTGGCGCCTCGCGATGTGGGGCAAGAAGGCGGGAGCAGGCCTGGACGACCCGACGTTCGTGCAGCCGGACCGGCCGATGTCGGCCATCGGGGGCTGAGACCTAGTCGGTCTCTTCCCACTCCTTCAGCAGGACCACGTCCTTCAGGAACCCCCGCACGCCCAGGAACTGCGACAGGTGCTCGCGATGCTCCTCACAGGCCAGCCACGTCTTGCGCCGCTCCGGCGTATGGATCTTCGGGTTGTTCCACGCCAGCACCCACACGGCCTCGGCCCGGCAGCCCTTCGCGGAACAGATGGGCGTCTCGTCACTCACAGCTTCGTCTCACCACTGCACACATCGGCACGGCACAAAAGGCGACGCCGAGCAGCCACGGGGGGAGCTGCCCGGCGTCGGTCCGTCGCTCCGACGGGGGATGCGGAGCGCGTACGAAGTATGTCACGGGTAACCCCGAGCCCGGCACTGGAACAACATGATTGATCTGAGCTTTTCTTGAGCTTGGCGGGAAGATGACTTCCCTCCGTGATCTCCCGTGATCCCGCCCCGGCGCCCCTACCTCTCCTGCTCATCACTGTGCGCACCCGGGACCGGCTCGGACACGGCATCTTCCGCGACGGATTCCTCCGGACCGTCCTCCGGATCGGACGGCGCGATCATCGGGCGCACCGGCGGCGCCACGAACGTCGACGGCAGAGACGGCGCGTTCTCGCGCCCGGCGTTGGCGATCACCACCGCGACGTACGGCAGCACCAACCCGAGCACCAACGCCACGATGGCGACGTGCCGTTCGACGTTCCACAGGGTGGCCGCGAGGATCACCGAGATCGTGCGGACCGTCATCGAGATCACGTACCGGCGCTGCCGCCCGCGTACGTCCTCCTGGAGTCCCGTCCGGGCGCCGGTGATCCGGAAAACCTGGACGTTGCCGCCGCCATGCTGCTTCCGCATCGCATTCCACCATCCGCCCGTATCGGACTCTCCCCGCCCCGTAGCCGCCCGCGGCCGGCCGGGGAACCCGACCGGGACAGCTCCCACGTTACGCCGCGTCGGCCCCGGCTACGAGACCGGGTGGCGCAGCGACTGGCCGGGCGGCCTGCGCCGTTGCGCGTACGGACCGCGTCGGCATGCGGCGTACGGCGCCTGGGCCGACACTGGCCGTAGTGCTCACGTCGAGCCGCACGAGGAGGCAGCGATGGGCTGGTTGTGGGCGATCATCGTAGGACTGGTACTCGGCCTGATCGCCAAGGCGATCATTCCGGGCAAGCAACACGTTCCCCTGTGGCTGACCGTCATCCTGGGCATGATCGGCGCCATCGCCGGCAATGCCATCGCCCGGGCGGCCGGCGTCGACGCCACATCGGGAATCGACTGGTGGCGGCACGTCTTCCAGCTGGTGATGGCGGTCATCCTCGTCGGTCTGGGCGACCGGGCCTGGACGGCGGCCAGAGGAGACAAACGCAGGGCATAGAACAGACAAACGCAGGGCATAACGGGGTGCACGGCGAAGGGGGCGGCCTCCGG
>NZ_JBHVCP010000012.1:113973-155497 GCF_042803315.1 Streptomyces sp. NPDC057424 | reverse complement strand
CACAAAACCCCCCCAACTGGGCTGAAAACACACCCCCCCACACCCCCCCCACCCCCCCGGCGCGGCCCCCCACCCCGGGGGGGGGCGGCCCCGCGGCTCACCCAAGGAGCTCCGAAATGGACCACCGCACCCCGCCGGGCAACATCGCCCCGCACATACCCGCCGACGACTGGCACCGTGCACAAGCCACCGGACAGCCCGTCGTCATCGTCGTCCACAACCCCCAGACGAGCGGCATCCCGTGGCGCCGGATCCTGGTCCCCTTCGCCATCGCCGGGGCCACCGCCGCCGGGGGCTGGGGACTGGTCGCCGCCCTGTGCCTCCTGCTCGACGCCGCGGCCCACACCGCCGCCGTCATCGCCGGAGCAGCCGGACCCATCGGCATCGGCGGCATCACCCTGCGCCTCGCCCGAAACAAGACCTAGCTACGCCAAGGGCGGCCCCCTCTCGCCAAAGAACGCGGGGCCGCCCTTGCCCACCTGCCATCACTAGACCTGTGGAGGTCTCCCAGCATGACGCAACCGACCCTGATCCGGCGAGTGTACGGCGGCATGAGCGGCCTGCCCGAACCCCTGCGGACCGCGCTGACGCTGGCCGCTGCCGGTGTGCCCGTGCTGCCCCTACGAGCGGGCAAGACACCGTTCGGCAACTGCCGTACCTGCGCGGGCAACGCGTGCGGCGGCCGGCCGAACATGAAAAGTGCGGGCCCGTGCCGCTGCCCTGGCGTCTGCCACGCGTGGGCCGCCGCCACCACCGATCCTGACGTCCTCTCCTCCCCGGGCTGGATGGCCGCGTGGCGGCGGGCCGTATGCGTGGCCTACCACCCCGGCGCCGCTGGGCTGACCGTGGTCGACCTCGACGATGCGGCGGCCGTCGACTGGGCCCGTGAGACCCTGCCCGCCACCCGAGTTGTGGCGACGACGCGCGGTGAGCACTGGATCTACCGGGGCGCCATGTCGTCGCACAACGCAGTCCGCCCTGGTGTCGACGTCAAATCGTCCATGTCCTACGCCCGCTACCTCGGCCCCGGCACCGGCACCATCACCGCCCTGCCAGACGCCGTCCGCGCGCTGGACGTGAAAGAGCCGCCCGCTGATCCGCCCGCGCCCCGTTCCGTCTCCCTGCCCGCACGGTCCGACGGCGGGCAGTGCCCGCACCGCACGCCCGTCTTCTTGGAACGCGGCATCGCCATGGCGGAGCAGCGCATCACCGCCGCCCGTGGCGCGATCCACGCCACGGTGTACCGAACGTTCCTGGCCGTGCTGTCGACCCATGGCCGGTGCGGCTGCCTCACCGACACCCACATCACGCGACTGTTCACCGCCGCTCAGGCCAAGGGTGAGACCTTGCGGCACTGCACGGATGCGTGGACCAACGCCCGCACCACGTTGGGACTGTGACCATGTCCGACGACGACAAGAGCCCCGCCCGTGAGGTCATCACCGACTACGCGCAAGCGCACTTCCGGTACTTCCGCACCGCTGACGGCACCGTGTACGCGCAGCGCAACGGTCACCCCGTGGCCCGCCCGATCCGCTCGCAGGGCACCACGGGAAGCCACCGGCAGGAACTCATGGTCGGACTGTTCAAGGACGGGATCGGCGTGTTCAACGGCACCGCCATGAAAGAGGCGCTGGACTTGATCGAGGCACTCGCGCTGACCGAGGACGTGCAGGCCGTGCACATCCGCGTGGCTCCCGGTTTCGACGGGGCGACGTGGCTGGACCTCGGGCGCAGCGACGGACAGTCGGTGCGTATCCACCCCACCGGCTGGGACATCCGTACCCCTGACCCGCGTGAGGTGTGCTGGCGCCGTACCCAGCTCACCGGGGAACTGCCCCTACCCGTCAAGGACACCAGCGGAAAGGGCATCGACCTGTTGATGCGGCTGTGCAACTTCGCCACAGCGGAGACCGAGTGCCTGGCCATCGCCTGGCTCATCGGCTGCCTCGGGCCGGCGGTCCCCGTCCCGGCCCCGTTCCTCACCGGACCGCAGGGGGCGGGCAAGTCCACCGGTGGGCGGATGCTCGTGCGGATCATCGAGGGCATGAGCGGCGACCTGCGCCGCGCCCCGAAGGACGAGGAGAACCTGACCACGGCAGTAGCGGCCGGTTGGGTCACCGCCCTGGACAATCTCTCCCACATGACCCCGGACCTGTCCGACGCAATGTGCCGCATCGTCACCGGCGCCGAAGACGTCAAGCGCGCCCTGTTCACCGACGGGGACGTCTTCCGCATCGGCTACCGCCGCCCCCTGCTCCTGACCGGCATCGACGTCGGCGTCATCCGGCCCGACCTCGCCGAACGGCTACTGCCCCTGCGCCTGGAACGCCCCCGCGTCCGGCGCACCGAAGCGGAACTCTGGTCCGACTTCGCAGAGGTGCTGCCCGTCATCCTCGGCTCGCTCCTGGACCTCACCGTGCAGGTGCGCGCGGCGGAAGCGGACATCCCGACCGACCTGCGTATGGCCGACTTCGCCCACCTGTGCGCGCAGCTCGACGCGGCCACCGGCCTGGGAGCGCTCGCCGCCTACCGGGCCAGCCTCGACGACCTCAACGACGACGTCATCGAGGGCGACCTGCTGGCGCAGACCGTCCTCAAGCACGCCGCCGGCATCAACCCGGGCACAGAGCAGCGCATGACGTCCGCCGAGTGGCTGCACTGTCTCACCGGCCTCTACACGGGCGAGGACTTCCGTCCCCTGCCTAAAGGGTGGCCGACCACCGGCAAGGTGCTCTCAGACCGCCTCAAGCGGCTTCAACCCACCCTCGCCGCCCGGGGCGTTCTCATCGACTGGGGCCGCACCAAAACGTCCCGCTACATCGAGATCACGCGGCCGTCCGCCGCGCCGCCCCCGCACGAACAGGAACCGGCTTTCTGACCGCGCGGCACCACTACCGCACAAGCAAGAGAAGCACCCTGCGTCGCGTGCTCCTCTTGCTGTTCGGCGGCGGAGCCGCCCTGCGATGGGTCGCGCCGCGAAGCGGCCCGTTCTTCACTCTCTGAGCCGCGCACCACAACAGACACCACCCCCTCTCTTGTCCGAAGTAGAGAGACGCTGCGTCACCTGCGTCACTCACACCCCGTAAACGGCCAGTGACCTGCCGAAAGAGCGGTGACGCAGACGGCCGATCTCTGCGTCATCCTGCGTCACCTGCGTCACCCGATGACGAAGGCCTGTGTCACCGGTGACGCACCCTCCGGTCCTGCGTCACCTCGAAACCGCAGGTCAGAGGCGTGAATGACGCAGATGACGCGGGTGACGCAGAAATCCCCACCTCGGACAGACGCGGTCACGTCCTCCCCCGCTTGGAGCCCCATGCCAAAGCTGACAGACCCCGACCCCCGGGCCACTCTCCGGGGCGGCCTCCCGGACCGGTACCTCACGCCCGACGACATCGCCGAGATGTTCGAGGTGCCCCTGGAGACCGTCTACCAGTGGCGAAAGAAGCGCACCGGCCCGCCGGGCTTCCGCATCGGCAAGCACCTCCGCTACGACCCCGCTGACGTACGGGACTACGTCGACCAGCGCAAGCACGCCGACGCCACCGCCGCCTAAACGAACACCCACCACACAGCAGGGAGAGCCGCCCGTGCGGCTCTCCCTGCCGCATGTCGAGAGGACCACTGCCTGATGGCAGGCCACATCCAAGACCGGTGGTACAAGACCGAACCCGACGCCGCGGGCAAGCCCCGCCGCGTACGCACGGCCCGCTACGGCACCGGGATGCGCTACCGCGCCCGCTACATCGGCCCGGACGGCACCGAGAAGAGCAAGTCGTTCCGGGACGGGCAGAAGCGACTGGCCGATCAGTGGCTCGCCCACATCGAGGCGGACATGTCTCGGGGGCAGTACGTGGACCCGGCCGCGAGCCGCGTGACGTTCCGGCAGTACGCCGAGAAGTGGCTGAACACGCAGACCACCGACATGACCACGCGAGAGTCGGTGGAGTCCGCGATTCGCGGCCACGCCATCCCATACCTGGGACCGCGGCCGCTCGGCTCTTTCAAGCCGGAACACATCCGGGATTGGCTCAGCGCACTGGAACAGGCCGTCCCTGCGTCGTCGTACCGGCGCGTGATCTACAACAACGTGTCGACGGTTCTGAACGCGGCCGTGGACGACGGTCACCTGTCGAAGAACCCGTGCCACGCACAATCCGTGCGTCCGCCGGCCGCGGGAAGTGGCCGTGTTGTTCCGTGGAGCGCAGAGCGCGTCTTCGCTGTGTGTGAGGCACTGCCGGAGCAATACCGCGCGATGGTCGACCTCGGAGCTGGATGCGGACTCCGGCAAGGAGAGATTTTCGGGTTGCCCGTCGACGCCATCGCCTTCGACTCCGGATGGCTGCACATCGCGAACCAGGTGAAGGTGACGAAAGACGGTCTCGTGTTCGCCCCACCTAAGCGGGCCAAGATCCGCGACGTCCCCTTGCCGGACCGAGTGGCACACGTCCTCAAGCAGCACATGGAGGCGTTCCCCCCGGTGGAGATCACCCTGCCGTGGCTCCGGGCGGACGGTCCGCCTGTGACTAAACGGCTGCTGTTTACGCGTCTCGACGGCGCGGGCGCGGTTCGGCGTACCGACTTCAACGACCGCGCGTGGAAGCCTGCTCTCGTGGCTGCTGGGGTCATCCCCGCTCCGGAGTCTGGAGAGCGTCACCAGGCCGCCCGCGAACACGGCATGCACGCCCTCAGGCACTTCTACGCGTCCGTCCTGCTGGACGCCGGCGAGAACGTCAAGGCATTGAGTGCCTACCTCGGCCACAGTGATCCGGGGTTCACGCTCCGGGTCTACACGCACCTCATGCCGAGCAGCGACGCACGGGCCCGGAAGGCCGTGGACAGCCTCTATGGGGTCACCATTCAATCCAAATAGTCGAATACTGCATATTTGACAAGACCTGGGTTGCATACCGACTCAGCCGCCTAGGCTGATCAACATGTCCGAGACGACCACCCACGAGGTAATTGAACCCGATGAGGCTACCGACCCTGCTCCACTCTCTACGTGGAGCAGGGTTACTGCCGGGATAATCGGTTTCACCCTCTGCGGCGCAGGAGCAGTCGCCGTCTTTAAAACCGAAAACCAGGCCGGTTGCGTCGCGTTAATCCTGGCTGGCGCCCTGTTTGTGATGCTCACCATTGGCGGGAGCCCTCTTCACAGCCTGGGCTTTGGAGAAGCGCAGATGCGATTCGCCGTGCAGAAGCGCCGCCGCGAAGTTATCGCGAGCGTTAGCGACGCACCGCCGGAGGAGGCTAGGAGGACCCTAGAGGTACTGCAAGCAATCGATCCAGGTGCAGCAAACGACGCGTCGTTCCTCTATCAGTCAGCCCGAACTTACGAAGAGCTCGCCAAGCAGAGGTTCATGGCTCTTTTCCCGGACTGTGCTATCGGAGCACTGCGTCCCGGAGATCGAGGGTACGTCGATTTCCACGTAATCCGACCAATCGACAAGAGAGTCGGCGTGGATGCACTGTTCTTGGAACGGGCAGCATCGGGGATCCCGAGGGTCATGATCCTCAAGCGTGCCGATCGGGCCGCAGGCTCAATCCTTCCCACGTTGATCATGAGCAACGTGCCGCTCTCACGCGGAGCACAGCACGCTCTGGAGGAAGCTCAGGCCCGCGGCACGAAGATCCAGTTCGTCTTTTGGCAGGACGACCGACATGATCAGACGCTGCGTACAACCACCGAGGCACTATTCGCGGAAATCGAGTAGCGCAGAGACCGGCACCTGGCGTCGGGGGGCGTGCATCGAACCCCGGGACGGCCCAGAGACGGCCCAAGGGCCGCTCGCTGAATCTGGGGCTGGTGACCTACGGCCGCCAGCCCCAGAGCTCAGCAAAGCAAGAGTCGCCTCTGACCTGCCTTTACAGCGCCGGAAGGTTCTTCCGCAGCTCGAACGCCGTGACCTCGCTGCGGTACTCCTCCCACTCCTGGCGCTTGTTGCGCAGGAAGAAGTCGAAGACGTGCTCGCCGAGGGTCTCGGCGACCAGGTCGCTGCGTTCCATCAGGGTCAGGGCCTCGCCCAGGTTCTGGGGCAGCGGCTCGATGCCCAGGGCCCGGCGCTCCGCGTCGGAGAGGGCCCAGACGTCGTCCTCGGCACCCGGCGGGAGCTCGTAGCCCTCCTCGATGCCCTTGAGGCCGGCGGCCAGCAGCAGTGCGTAGGCCAGGTACGGGTTGGCGCCGGAGTCGAGGGAGCGGACCTCCACCCGCGCCGAGCCCGTCTTGCCGGGCTTGTACATCGGGACGCGGACGAGCGCCGAGCGGTTGTTGTGGCCCCAGCAGATGTACGAGGGGGCCTCGCCGCCCGCACCCGCGGTGCGCTCCGCGCCGCCCCAGATGCGCTTGTAGGAGTTCACCCACTGGTTGGTGACCGCGGAGATCTCCGCCGCGTGCCGCAGCAGGCCCGCGATGAAGGAGCGGCCCACCTTGGAGAGCTGGTACTCCGAACCGGACTCGTAGAAGGCGTTGCGGTCGCCCTCGAAGAGCGACAGGTGCGTGTGCATGCCGCTGCCGGGGTGCTCGGAGAAGGGCTTCGGCATGAACGTGGCGTGCACGCCCTGCTCCAGGGCCACCTGCTTCATGACGAGGCGGAACGTCATGACGTTGTCGGCGGTGGACAGCGCGTCGGCGTAGCGGAGGTCGATCTCCTGCTGGCCGGGGGCGCCCTCGTGGTGGGAGAACTCGACCGAGATGCCCATCGACTCCAGCATGGTGATCGCCTGGCGGCGGAAGTCCATGCCGACGTTGGTCGGGGTGTGGTCGAAGTAGCCGGAGTTGTCGGCGGGTGTCGGGCGGCTGCCGTCCAGCGGCCGGTCCTTCAGCAGGAAGAACTCGATCTCCGGGTGGGTGTAGAAGGTGAAGCCCAGGTCGGAGGTGCGGGCGAGGGCGCGCTT
This sequence comes from Streptomyces sp. NPDC057424, assembly GCF_042803315.1. Lineage (NCBI taxonomy): Bacteria > Bacillati > Actinomycetota > Actinomycetes > Kitasatosporales > Streptomycetaceae > Streptomyces > Streptomyces sp. NPDC057424. The sequence goes on along the minus strand of NZ_JBHVCP010000012.1, from coordinate 148,597 downwards.
GAGGACGTAGCGCGGGTCGGCGAAGGACGGGGAGCCGTCCGGCATGAGGATGTCGCAGAACATGCGGGCCGTGCCCGGGGCCTCCGCACGCCAGGGCAGGATCTGGAAGGTCGACGGGTCCGGCTTGGCGATCATGTCGGACTCGTAGACCCGGGCGAAGCCCTCGATGGCGGAGCCGTCGAAGCCGATGCCCTCGTCGAAGGCCTGCTCCAGCTCGGCCGGGGCCACGGCGACGGACTTGAGGAAGCCCAGCACGTCCGTGAACCACAGGCGTACGAACCGGATGTCGCGCTCCTCCAACGTCCGGAGCACGAACTCCTGCTGCTTGTCCATCTTCCGCTTCCCCATCCTTGCTGGTCAGGCCGCCTGTCTTCCGTACCACGGGAGGCGGTCGGGCACCTGAGCATCCCACCACACCACCATTTCGTACGCGTTGCGGACCATGATCGCCCGGGCGGCCCGGGGCCGAACGCCTCACACACGGCAGGTGAACTGCTCTTCCGCCCATAGTGCCTGCTCGCACCGACATCCGTAACGGCCGGTTCCCCTCCCTGCGCCCCAGCTTAATTTGCATCTCAGATGCAAGTTTAAATATCGTGCGCACAGTCGAGCCCCGAGGAGCCCTGATGCTGTCCGAGCAGTCCGCCGCCACCGTCCGCGCCACACTCCCCGCCGTCGGCGGGGCCCTCGGCACGATCACCGAGCGCTTCTACGCCGGGCTGTTCGCGGCCCACCCGGAGCTGCTGCGGGACCTGTTCAACCGGGGCAACCAGGCCTCCGGCACCCAGCGGCAGGCGCTGGCCGGTTCCATCGCCGCCTTCGCCACCCACCTGCTGGACCACCCCGGGCAGCGGCCGGACGCGATGCTGCAGCGCATCGCCCACAAGCACGCCTCGCTCGGCGTCACCCCGGAGCAGTACCGCATCGTCCACGAGCACCTCTTCGCCGCCATCGCCGAGGTGCTCGGCGAGGCCGTCACGCCCGAGGTCGCCGCCGCCTGGGACGAGGTCTACTGGCTGATGGCGAACGCGCTGATCGCCGTGGAGCAGCGGCTGCGCGAGGAGCGCGGCGGGCACACCTGGCGGGCCTGGGAGGTCGTCGAGCGGGTCGCCGAGACCGCGGACGTCGCCACGTACCGGCTGCGGCCGGCCGACGGCGGTCCGGTGCGGGACTTCCTCGCCGGCCAGTACGTCTCCGTCCGCGTCGCCCTCGCGGACGGAGCCCGGCAGATACGGCAGTACAGCCTGTCCGGGGCGCCCGCCCCGGACCTGCGGCAGATCAGCGTGAAACGCGTGCGCGAGGCCGGCGCCCCCGACGGCGAGGTCTCGAACCACCTGCACGCGCGTGTGCGGGTGGGTGACGTCCTGGAGCTGTCCGAGCCGTACGGCGACCTGGTCCTGGACGCCGGCCCCGACACGCCGCTGCTGCTGGCGTCGGCGGGCATCGGCGTGACCCCGATGACCGCGATGCTGGCGCACCTCGCCGACTCGGGGCACCGCGCCCCGGTCACCGTCGTGCACGCCGACCGCTCCCCCGCGACCCACGCCCTGCGCGCCGACCACGAGGCCTACGCGGCCAAGCTGCCGGACGCGGCCGTCCACCTCTGGTACGAGCAGGACGCGCCCGCGGGCACCCACACCGGCCTGGCCGACCTCACCGGCGTTCCGCTCACCCCGGGCACGCGCGCGTACCTGTGCGGCCCGCTGCCGTTCATGCGGGCGGTACGGACCCAGCTGATCGCGAAGGGCGTGGCACCCGCCGGCATCCACTACGAGGTGTTCGGCCCGGACCTGTGGCTTGCGGGCCAGGACTAGGGCCCTGCTGGTCGGATCAGGCCCTATCCGTCACGGGGGTCGGCGCCCCGCGAGATCCCCAGCAGCAGTGCCCCGGTCGGCTCCGCCACGATGTCCTCAACCGTGACCGGGTCCAGTGAGGTGAAGAACGCCTCCTGGGCCCGGCGCAGGGCGGTGCGCAGGCGGCAGGCCGATTTGAGGGGGCAGGGGGTGGGGCCCTCGCAGTCGACGACGTCGCCGCTCCCCTCGAAGGCGCGGACCACGGCGCCCACCGAGGCCCTACGGCCCTGCTCGGTGAGGGTGAGTCCGCCGCCGCGGCCGCGGCGGGCCTCGAGCAGCCCCATGTGCTGGAGCTCGGCGACGACCTTCGCCAGGTGGGTGTACGGCACGTCCATGCCGTCCGCGACCTCCCGGGTCGTCGGACTCGACTCGCCCGCGACGGCGAGCCGCATCAGGACCCGCAGGGCGAGGTCGGTGGAGCGCAGCAGCCGCATGCAGGCAGCGTAGGTAATGGGAATCTGCGGTTCAAATTATCCGGCGGGAGCCGGCCCCGGGTCCCGAAGCTGTCGCGCAGCTGTCGGTGCCGTATCGATTCGGTCCATTCCGCCGACGGCTCTACGAGGCGCCACGCCTCCCCCACTACGATCAGCCCCACCCGACGTCACTTTTCCCACGAAGGACACCTCATGGGCTCCGCCAAGAAGAGCAACACGGACCGCAAGGCGCGAATAGAGGAGATGCGACGCGCCGAGCAGTCCCGTGAGCGCCGCAACCGGGTCCTCACCATCGCGGCCAGCGTCGTGGTCGTCGCCGGACTCGTGGTCGGCGGCGTCGTGCTCGTGCAGTCCCAGGACGACAAGGGCAGCACCACCGCGGCGAGCGACTCCTCGGGCAAGGGCAAGTTCGTGACGGGCAAGGACGGCGTGAAGACCTGGGAGGGGAAGCTGTCCCGCAAGCACGTCACCAGGGCCGTGAAGTACGCGTCCGAGCCGCCGGTCGGCGGCGAACACCACCGGGCGTGGATGAACTGCAACGGCGACGTCTACACCGAGCAGCTCGACAACACCAACGCCGTGCACTCGCTGGAGCACGGCGCGGTGTGGGTGACGTACAACGCCGCCGCGAAGAAGGCCGACATCGACGCGCTCGCGGCGAAGGTGAAGAAGACGCCGTACACGCTGATGAGCCCGGTGGACGACCAGAAGGACCCGATCATGCTCTCGGCGTGGGGCCACCAGCGCACGGTGACGGGCGCGAGCGACCCGAACGTGGACACGTTCCTCGAGAAGTTCGTCCAGGGCGAGCAGACCCCCGAGCTGGGCGCCGCCTGCACCAACGGGCTGTCCAAGTGAGGCACGTCGGCCTGATCGCCGGGGCCGCGGCGGCAGCGCTCGTCGCGACCGGCGCCATCACCTACGCGGTCGCCGGGGACGACGGCAGCGGCAGGACACCGTCCGCCGAGTCCGCTGACGCCGGGTTCGCCCGGGACATGGCGGTGCACCACCAGCAGGCCGTGGAGATGTCGTACATCGTGCGCGACCGCACCGAGGACGAGGCGGTCCGGCGCCTCGCGTACGACATCGCGCAGACACAGGCCAACCAGCGCGGCATGATGCTCGGCTGGCTCGACCTGTGGGGCCTGCCCAAGGTGTCCTCCGAGCCGCCGATGACCTGGATGGACATGGGCGGCATGGCCTCCGGCGAGGACGGCGCCCTGATGCCGGGCATGGCGACCAACTCCGAGATGAAGAAGCTCGGCGAGCTCAGCGGGAAGCAGGCCGAGGTCTACTTCCTCCAGCTGATGACGGACCATCACAAGGGCGGCGTCCACATGGCCGAGGGCTGTGCGGACAAGTGCGCGGTCGGCGTCGAGAAGCGGCTCGCGCAGGGCATGGTGGACGCGCAGCAGTCGGAGATCGGCCTGATGAAGGACATGCTGAAGGAGCGGGGCGCGGCGCCGCGGCCGTAGGGGCGGAGGACGCGTAAGCCTCAAATCGCCCCGCCCGGCTGTTTCTTGGGCTCTTCTTGGCCTCCGTGGAGCGCTTCTTGGGCTGCGCAATTCCCTGGCATGAACGGTTCATCGCGAGAGTGGCGACCGTCGAGTGATCCACTCGCGACGAACCGCACAGGGGGTTCCATGAGATCCAACCGCGCCACGGTGCGCGCCGGGGTGAGCATGGCAGCGACGCTGCCGATGCTCGCCGGCGCGCTGGCGCTCGGCATACCCGCGGCGCACGCCGCCGACCACCCGGTCCGCGACCTGCTGGCCGGGACCCGGCCGGCCTGGGCCACGGCCAGGACGGACAAGGGCGCCACCTCCGACGGCGCCCAGCTCTCGGCCCGGGTCTACCTCGCCGGCCAGGACGCCGCAGGCCTCGCCACCTACGCCGAGGCCGTCTCCGACCCGGCCTCGGCCTCGTACGGCAGGTATCTGACCGCCCAGCAGGCGCAGGCCCGTTTCGGTGCGACCGAGGCCCAGGTGGCGGCTGTGAAGTCCTGGCTGACGGCGGCCGGCCTGAAGGTCACCGGCGTCACGCGGCACTACGTCTCCGTCAGCGGTGACGTGGCCGCCGCCGAGAAGGCGTTCGGCACCCAGCTGCACAACTTCGCCAAGGGCTCGAAGACCTACCGCGCCCCGGCGAGCACCGCCTCCGTGCCGCAGAGCCTGGCCGACGCCGTCCTGACCGTGACCGGGCTGGACAACGCGCCGCACATGGCCACGCACGACGATCGACTGCCGCCGCCGGACACCGTGTTCCGCAACGCCGGGCCGTTCTCCTCGTACTACGGCTCGAAGACCGCGAGCACACTCCCGGACGCGTACGGCACGAAGATCCCGTACGCCGTGAAGGGCTACACGGGCAAGCAGCTGCGGGCCGCCTACGGCGCGGGCACCCGCACCGGCAAGGGCGTCCGGGTCGCCATCACGGACGCGTACGCCTCCCCGACGATCGCCTACGACGCAGGCACCTACGCCGAGCGCCACGGCGACGCGGCGTGGAAGACGGGCCAGCTGCACCAGGTGCTGCCCGGGAAGTACACGAACACCAAGGACTGTTCGGCCTCGGGCTGGTACGGCGAGGAGACCCTGGACGTCGAGGCGGTGCACGCGGTCGCGCCGGCCGCGGACGTCACGTACGTGGGTGCGGCCTCCTGCATGGACGGCGATCTGCTCGACGCGCTGGGCAAGGTCGTCGACCACCACCTGGCCGACATCGTCTCCAACTCCTGGGGCGAGGTCGAGGCCGTGCAGACGCCCGACCTCGCGGCCGCCTACGACCAGGTCTTCCAGCTGGGCGCGGTCGAGGGCATCGGCTTCTGCTTCTCCTCCGGCGACGACGGCGACGAGGTCGCCAGTTCCGGGACGAAGCAGGTCGACTCCCCGGCCAACTCGGCGTGGGTCACCGCCGTCGGCGGCACCTCGCTGGCCGTCGGCAAGGGCGACACCTACCTCTGGGAGACCGGCTGGGGCACCGGCAAGGCGACCCTGTCGGCCGACGGCACGAGCTGGACGGACTTCCCCGGCGCCTTCACCTCCGGCGCGGGCGGCGGCACCAGCAAGACCGTCGCCGAGCCCTCCTACCAGCGGGGTGTGGTGCCGGACGCGCTGGCGAAGGCCAACAGTGCCGACGGCAACCGGGTCGTCCCGGACATCGCGGCGATCGCCGACCCGAACACCGGCTTCCTGGTCGGCCAGACCCAGACCCTGCCGGGCGGGAAGAAGCAGGCCTACAGCGAGTACCGCATCGGCGGCACCTCGCTGGCCGCGCCGACCATCGCGGCCGTCCAGGCCCTGGCCCAGGAGGCCCGGGGCAGGGCGATCGGCTTCGCCAACCCGTCGATCTACGCGAAGTACGGCTCGAAGGTCTACCACGACGTCACCGACGACCCGACGGGCTCCGGCCTCGCCGTGGCCCGCGTCGACTTCGTGAACGGCTACGACGCCACCGGCGGCCTGGCCACGTCCGTGCGCAGCCTGGGCAAGGACAGCTCGCTCGCGGCCGTGAAGGGCTACGACGACGTCACCGGCGTGGGCACGCCCGCGAAGGGCTACGTCGAGTCGTACCGGCGCCGCTGACCTCCACCCGGGACGGGGGTGGTGTGGGGTGACCCACACCACCCCATTGCGTCGCACTGACGATTACACTGGGCGGCGTGCCTCAACTACGTCTCGCCCTGAACCAGATCGACGCCGGCGTCGGCGACCTCGCCGGGAACACCGAGTCGATCGTCCGCTGGACCCGGCACTCCGCCGAGCAGGGAGCGCATCTCGTGGCGTTCCCGGAGATGGTGCTGACCGGGTACCCCGTCGAGGACCTGGCGCTCAGGTCGTCTTTCGTGGAGGCCTCGCGCGCAGCGCTGCGCTCGCTCGCCGTGCGCCTGGCCGAGGAGGGCTTCGGAGAGCTGCCGGTGATCGTCGGCTATCTCGACCGCAGTGCGACCGCCCAGCCGAAGTACGGCCAGCCGGCCGGCGCGCCGCAGAACGCGGGTGCGGTGCTGTACGGCGGCGAGGTGGTCCTGAACTTCGCCAAGCACCACCTGCCGAACTACGGCGTCTTCGACGAGTTCCGCTACTTCGTGCCCGGCGACAGCATGCCGGTGGTGCGGGTGCACGGCGTGGATGTCGCCCTGGCCATCTGCGAGGACCTCTGGCAGGACGGCGGCCGCGTCCCCGCCGCCCGTTCGGCGCGGGCGGGCCTGCTGGTCTCGATCAACGCCTCCCCCTACGAGCGCAACAAGGACGACACGCGCCTGGAGCTGGTCCGCAAGCGGGCCCAGGAGGCCGGCTGCACCACGGCGTACCTGGCCATGATCGGCGGCCAGGACGAGCTGGTGTTCGACGGCGACTCGATCGTGGTCGACAAGGACGGCGAGGTCGTGGCGCGGGCGCCACAGTTCGCCGAGGGCTGTGTGGTCCTGGACCTGGACCTGCCGGCGGCCTCGGAGGACGCGCCCACCGGCGTGGTCGACGACGGCCTGCGCATCGACCGGGTGGTGCTCTCGGAGAAGCCGCTGCCCCCGTACGAGCCCGAGCTCGCGGGCGGTTACGCGGACCGCCTGGACGACGACGAGGAGGTCTACTCGGCGCTCGTCGTGGGCCTGCGGGCGTACGTCGCGAAGAACGGCTTCACGTCGGTCCTGATCGGCCTGTCGGGCGGCATCGACTCGTCGCTGGTCGCGGCGATCGCGTGCGACGCGGTGGGCGCGCAGAACGTGTACGGCGTGTCGATGCCGTCGAAGTACTCCTCGGACCACTCCAAGGACGACGCGGCCGAACTGGCCCGCCGCACGGGCCTGAACTACCGCACCGTCGCGATCGAGCCGATGTTCGACGCGTACATGGGCTCGCTGGGCCTGACGGGCCTGGCGGAGGAGAACCTGCAGTCGCGCCTGCGCGGGACGCTGCTCATGGCGATCTCCAACCAGGAGGGCCACATCGTCCTGGCACCCGGCAACAAGTCGGAGCTGGCGGTCGGCTACTCCACGCTCTACGGCGACTCGGTCGGCGCGTACGGCCCGATCAAGGACGTCTACAAGACGTCGGTCTTCCGCCTCTCCGAGTGGCGCAACCGGGCCGCTCTCGAGCGCGGCCAGACCCCGCCGATCCCGGAGAACTCCCTCACCAAGCCGCCGAGCGCGGAACTGCGCCCGGGCCAGGTCGACACGGACTCGCTGCCCGACTATCCGGTGCTGGACGCGATCCTGGAGCTGTATGTCGACCGGGACCGGGGCGCGGACGAGATCGTGGCGGCCGGGTTCGACGCGGAGCTGGTCGCGAAGACGCTGCGCATGGTCGACACGGCCGAGTACAAGCGGCGCCAGTACCCGCCGGGCACGAAGATCTCACCGAAGGGCTTCGGGAAGGACCGGCGGCTGCCGATCACGAACGGGTGGCGGGAGTCGCTCTGAGGGACAGGCCGGGAGGGACTTGATAGGCAAGCGAGCACTTGCCTATCCTGGGGTCGTGGCCGATGACCTCTTCAAAGCCTTGGCCGACCCCACCCGTCGCACCATCCTCGACGAGCTCACGGAGAAGTCGGGGCAGACGCTGTTCGAGATCTGCTCGCGGCTGAGCATGAAGCACCGGCTCGGCCTCTCACGCCAGGCGGTCTCCCAGCACCTCGCCGTGCTGGAGGCCGCCGGGCTCGTCGAGACGAGGCGGGAGGGCCGCTACAAGTTCCACGACCTGAACACGGCCCCGCTCCGGCAGATCACCGAGCGATGGCCGCCGCCCGCCCCCTCCGGACCGGAAGAGAGCCCGCCATGAGGATCCATCTCACCAGCGTCTTCGTCGACGACCAGGCCAAGGCCCTCCGCTTCTACACCGAGGTCCTCGGCTTCGTGAAGAAGTACGACGTCCCGGTGGGCGAGAAGGACCGGTGGCTGACCGTCGTCTCCCCCGAGGAGCCCGGCGGCACGGAACTGCTCCTGGAGCCCGCCGGTCACCCGGCCGTCCAGCCCTACCGCGACGCGCTCGCCGCCGACGGCATCCCGCTCGCCCAGTTCGCCGTCACCGACGTCCGGGCCGAGTACGAGCGCCTGAGCGCCCTCGGCGTCCGCTTCACCCAGGAGCCCCTGGACATGGGCCCCGTCACCACGGCCGTCTTCGACGACACCTGCGGCAACCTGATCCAGATCGCCACCCAGCCGGAGCGGTGAGCCTGCGGCCGGGTCCCACGCACACCGTCACCACCGCGACCGGCAGCCGACCGGGGTGCCCGTCAGGTAGCGTCGGGCCCGTCGTGAAGGGGGCCTGGTCATGGGTGAGCATGCCGTTCCGGCGCGCGTCCTGGCCGCGGAACGCCTCGCCGCCGAGGCCGGGTTCGAGAAGAGCTGCATCCGGGAAGTCGGCAGGCTGCTGAGGACGGCCGCCGCCGCCAAGCCCGATGGGGCCGTCGCCGAGAGCGGCACCGGGTCGGGGGTGGGTACCGCCTGGCTGCACAGCGGTCTCGGGGCCGGCGCGCGGCTCGTCACCGTGGAGCGGGACGAGGAGCTGGCCCGTCGCGCGGCCGGGATCTTCGCCGACGACCGCCGGGTCAGCGTGCTGACCGGCGACTGGCGGCTGCTCGAACAGCACGCCCCGTTCGACGTGTTCTTCTGCGACGGCGGCGGCAAGCGCGACGATCCCCGGAGGGTCGTCGAACTGCTCGCTCCCGGAGGGATTCTCGTCCTGGACGACTTCACCCCGTCGGCCGCGTGGCCGCCCCGGTTCGAGGGGGAGGTGGACGAGCTGCGCCTGTTCTATCTGACCCATCCGGAGCTGGACGCTACCGAAGTCCTCACCACACCCACGAGTTCAGCGGTCGTCGCGGCGCGGCGGCAGGCACCCCGGTAGACAGAAGGAGCGGCAGCCTGTGGGGCCGGGTCCCACGGGCTGCCGCGTGCCGGTAGCCGTCAGTGGTGCACCGCCTCCGCCTCCCGCGGGACGTGGCTCGCCACGATCCGCTCGCGTCCGGCGACCGGAGCCCGGCGCCGGTCCACCGCGTAGGCCAGCGACGCCACGGCCAGGCCGAGAACGGCCAGGGCCACACCGGCCAGGGCCGGGGAGGTGACGCCGAAGCCCGCGGCCAGGGCGAGGCCGCCGATCCAGGCGCCGCCGGCGTTGGCCAGGTTGAAGGCGGCCTGGTTGGCGGAGGAGGCCAGGGACGGCGCCGAGGAGGCCTTCTCCATGACCATCAGCTGCAGCGGGGAGCCGGTGGCGAAGGCCGCCATGCCGAGCAGGGCCACGGCCACGGCGGCCGTGGCTTCCGTGCGCATCAGCAGCGGGAACAGCGCCAGGACCGTCACCAGCGAGGCCAGGCCGCCGAACAGCGTGCCGCGCAGGGAGTGGTCGGCCAGGCGGCCGCCCAGCAGGTTGCCTGCGGTCGCACCGACGCCGAACAGCGCCAGCAGCAGGGTGACGCTGGCGCCGGCATAGCCGGCGGCGTCCGTGAGCATCGGCGTGATGTAGCTGTAGGCCGCGAAGAGGGCACCGAAGCCCGCGACGGTCGTGCCGAGCGACAGCCACACCGGGAGGGAGTTCAGGGCGGCGAGTTCGCCGCGCAGGCCCTGGGCGGTGGCGTGCTCGTGGTCGTGCGGGATGAGGAAGGCGAGCGCGGCGATCGCCGCCAGGCCGATGGCGCTGACGCCGAGGAAGGTCGCCCTCCAGCCGAGGTGCTGACCCACGAGGGTCGCGACCGGCACACCCGCGACGTTCGCGACCGTCAGGCCGAGGAACATCAGCGAGACCGAGCGCGCCTTGCGTTCGGGGGCGACCATGTTCGTCGCGACGACGGCGCCCACGCCGAAGAAGGCGCCGTGCGGCAGACCGCTCAGGAGGCGGGCGGCCAGCAGCCAGCCGTTGTCGGGCGCGAGGGCCGACAGGGCGTTGCCCACGACGAACAGTCCCATCAGGCCGATCAGGACCGTGCGCCGGGACATCCTGGCGGTGACCGCGGCCAGCAGCGGGGCGCCGATGACGACGCCCAGCGCGTACGCCGACACCAGATGGCCGGCGCCGGGTATCGAGATGTTCAGGTCGTCCGCGACATCGGGCAGCAGCCCCATCATCACGAACTCGGTCGTACCGATGCCGAAGGCGCCCACGGCGAGGGCGAGCAGGGCCAGGGGCATGAAGGAGCCTTTCGAGACTTGCTTGGAGATCCGTACGCGTATGTTCAAGTACGGAACAAAGTCTCGCAGGCGCGCTATTCCACGAGGTGCCGCCGCGGCTGCGGATTTCTGCCGGAACTCCTCTGACCAGCGACTTTCAGGAGTCGCTTGTGGTGACCCTCACACGGGCCGCGACCGGCAGATGGTCGCTGCCCGTCTGCGGGAGGGTCCACGAGCTCTCCGGTTTCAGGCCCCTGACCATGATCTGGTCGATGCGCGCCATCGGGAACGACGCGGGCCAGCTGAAGCCGAAGCCGTTGCCGGCCGCGCCCTGCGTGGAGCGCATCTGGGAGGTCACGGCGTTGAGCGCGCGGTCGTTCATCGTGCCGTTCAGGTCGCCGAGCAGGACGACGTTCTTCAGCGGCTCGTGGGCGATGGCCTCGCCGAGGTAGTCGGCGCTCCGGTCGCGCTGCCGGGCCGTGAAGCCGGCCTCCATCTTCACGCGCACCGACGGCAGATGGGCGACGTAGACCGCGAGCTGCCCGGACGGGGCGGTCACCGTGGCGCGCATCGCGCGCGTCCAGCCCATGTCGAGGTCGACGTCCTGCACGCCGGTCAGCGGGTACTTGCTCCACACGCCGACCGTGCCCTGCACCGAGTGGTAGCGGTACGTCGGCGCCAGTGCCCTCTCGTACGTGGGGACCTCGGCCGGCGTCAGCTCCTCCAGGGCGAGCACGTCCGCGCCGGAGGCGGCCACGTCACGGGCGGTGCCGGCCGGGTCGGGGTTGTCGGCGTTGACGTTGTGCGTGACCACCGTGAGGTCGCCGCCGGTAGCGGTCTTGTCGCTGAGCTGACCGCCGAAGAGGTTCAGCCACACCGCGGACGGCAGCAGCACCGCGATCAGCGCAGTGGCGGACCTGCGGACCAGAGCGAGGACGAGCAGCACCGGGACGAGGAGTCCCAGCCAGGGCAGGAACGTCTCGATGAGGCTGCCCAGGTTGCCGATCGTGTTCGGGATACGCGAGTGCAGCCCCATGACCAGGGTCAGCAGCACCGCGCAGGCGGCGACGAACAGTCCGCGCCGCCAGATCCGCGGGTCGCCCCGCCAGGGCCCCGCCAGCCGGTCGAACAGGCGCCGAAGCCGGGTTCCCCGGTGCTCGGGCCCCGAGCCGCCGTTGTCCGTCTCCGTCATGTACGCCTGCTGCGCCATACCGTCGCCTCACTGCCTGCCGTGCACACCATCGCCCCCGTGCCCTTTACGACCCTAGGGGATGATCCGTTCCGTTCCCGCCGTCCTCCGACGGCCGTACGTGGGCGATGACGTTCGAGTCCCCGCGAGGAGTTCCGATCACGCCCGCCGAAAGCGCCCTCTGTGACGAAACGCGCACACTGGGAGCCGCGGGAGGCCGAACTGACGGACGGTGAGCTGCCGGGTCGCACGCCTTCCAGCAGGGTGTCGACGGCCTGCCCTGCCTGGTCGTCGGCGAGGTCGCCGTTCCCCTGGCCGCGGCGCAGGACCCCCGGGCCGAGCCGGCGGCGCGGGCGACGACGGTGCGCGTTGCGCGTCTTACGCGACGCCCCGCTGCGAGGCCGGAGCGGAACTCACAAGGCCTCCCCTAGCCCTCGATGGCACGAGGTGCCACCATGGACGTGGTCCGGGGACGCCGTCAGGGCGCCTCGAGATGACGTGTTAGGAGCCGTGCCATGACGCAGCTTCCGGCTGCCCAGACTGCTCAGATCAAGCCCTCCGGCAGCGGCAGGGCGCTGTACGGGGGCAAGGGCACCCGCCGTATCACCGTGCGCGACATCGCCGCCGCCAAGGAGCGCGGCGAGAAGTGGCCGATGCTCACCGCGTACGACGCCATGACCGCGTCCGTCTTCGACGAGGCCGGGATCCCGGTGATGCTGGTCGGCGACTCGGCGGGCAACTGCCACCTCGGGTACGAGACGACCGTGCCCGTCACCCTCGACGAGATGACGATGCTGTCGGCGGCGGTCGTACGGGGCACCTCGCGTGCCCTGATCGTCGGCGACCTGCCCTTCGGCTCCTACCAGGAGGGTCCGGTGCAGGCGCTGCGCTCGGCGACCCGGCTGGTGAAGGAGGCGGGCGTGCAGGCCGTGAAGCTGGAGGGGGGCGAGCGTTCGCACGAGCAGATCCGGCTGCTCGTCGAGTCCGGCATCCCGGTCATGGCGCACATCGGGCTGACCCCCCAGTCGGTCAACGCGATGGGCTACCGCGTGCAGGGGCGGGGCGAGGAGGCGGCCCAGCAGTTGCTGCGGGACGCGAAGGCCGTGCAGGACGCGGGTGCGTTCGCGGTGGTGCTGGAGCTCGTTCCCGCGGAGCTGGCCGCCGAGGTGACGCGGGTGCTGCACATCCCGACCGTGGGCATCGGGGCGGGCCCCGAGACCGACGCCCAGGTGCTGGTGTGGACCGACATGCTGGGTCTCACCGGCGGGCGGGTGCCGAAGTTCGTGAAACAGTACGCCAACCTGCGTGAGGTCATGGGTGACGCGGTGAAGGCGTTCGCCGACGAGGTCGTCGGCGGAACGTTCCCGCAGGAGGAGAACTCCGTCCACTAGAGCCACAGCGGTACCACGGACAGCCCGCCGATCGTCCCCCGTCGGCGGGCTGTCCCCTTTCCGGGACCACCGGGCGCCGGGGCCGCCGGGACCACCGACAGCGGCTGTCGGTGGTCTGTCGGTGGCCTGTCGGTGCTTTGTCGGTGGGCACTGGGACCGTCTGTGCCATGACGCGAATCGACACACGAACCGGCGGCGCCGCTGTCACCGTGCGGGGGCTGGTGAAGCACTACGGCGAGACCAAGGCTCTGGACGGGGTCGACCTGGAGGTGCGGGAGGGCACCGTGATGGGGGTGCTCGGGCCGAACGGGGCCGGGAAGACCACCCTCGTGCGGATCCTGTCCACCCTGCTCTCGCCCGACTCGGGGCAGGCCACGGTGGCCGGGTACGACGTCGTACGGCAGCCGCGGCAGCTGCGACGGGTGATAGGGCTCACCGGGCAGTACGCCTCCGTCGACGAGAAGCTCCCCGGCTGGGAGAACCTGTACATGATCGGCCGGCTGCTCGACCTGCCCCGCAAGGAGGCCCGCTCGCGTGCCGACGCACTGCTGGAGCGGTTCTCGCTGACCGAGGCCGCCAAACGGCCCGCGAGCACCTACTCCGGCGGTATGCGGCGGCGGCTCGACCTGGCCGCCTCGATGATCGGCCGGCCCGCCGTCCTCTTCCTCGACGAACCGACCACCGGCCTCGACCCGCGCACCCGCAACGAGGTGTGGGACGAGGTCAAGACCATGGTCGGCGACGGCGTGACCGTGCTGCTGACCACGCAGTACATGGAGGAGGCCGAGCAGCTCGCCTCCGAGCTGACGGTCGTGGACAAGGGCAAGGTCGTCGCGGGCGGGGGCATCGAGGAGCTCAAGGCCAAGGTCGGCGGGCGGACCCTGCGGATCCGGCCGGCCGACGCCCTGCACCTGCGGCCGCTCGCCGGGTTCCTGGACGAGCTCGGCATCACCGGGCTCGCGACCACCACCGTGGACACCGGCTCCGGCACCCTCCTCGTCCCGATCCTCAGCGACGAGCAGCTGACCGCCGTCGTGGGCGCCGTCACCTCCCGCGGCATCACGCTCGCCGCCGTCACCACCGAACTGCCCAGCCTGGACGAGGTGTTCCTGTCCCTCACCGGCCACCGTGCCAGTGCCCCGCAGGACACCGCGCCCGCCGAGGACCTCCAGGAGGCCGCCGTATGAGCGCCGTGACCGTCGACGACGCCAAGATGGACGCCCGCATCTCGCCGCGCGGGCACGTGCGGCACACCGGTGCCCTCGTCCGCCGCAACCTGCTGTGGATCCGACAGGACCCGGAGTCGATGGCCGACGCCCTGCTGATGCCGGTCATCTTCACCCTGCTGTTCGTGTTCGTCTTCGGCGGCTCGATCGGGCAGGCCCTCGGTGGCGGGCAGGACCAATACGTGCAGTACGTGATCCCCGGCATGATCGCGATGATGAGCATGACGCTGTCCCAGGGCGTCGGCACCGGCTTCAGCCAGGACTTCAACTCCGGTGTCATGGACCGCTTCCGGTCCCTGCCCATCGGGCGCGGCTCGGTGCTGTTCGCGAAGATCTCGGTGGAGCTGCTGCGCATGCTGTTCGCCACCGCCGTGCTGATGATCGTCGCCGTCGCAGTCGGTTTCGACATCAACGACTGGCCCGGGCTGTTCGCGGCCGTGGCCCTGTCCACGGCGTTCGCCTCATCGATCATGTGGGTGTTCCTCACCCTGGGCGTGATCATGAAGAGCGCGCAGTCCGTGCAGGCGATGGGCTTCCTGGTGCTGTTCCCGCTCCAGTTCGGCTCGTCGATCTTCGCGCCGACCACGTCGATGCCGGGCTGGCTGCAGGCCTTCACCGACTACAACCCGCTGTCCACGCTCGCGGACGCCGCGCGCGGTCTGATGGTGGGCGGGCCGGTCGCGCAGGACCTGTGGGTGACGCTCGGCTGGTCGGTGGCCATCACGGCCGTGATGGCGCCCGTGGCGATCCACAAGTTCCGGACCAAGAGCTGACCGGACACCCGGTCCGCGTCAGACGAGGGCGGCGGCCTCCTCGGGGGAGAGGCCGCCGCCCTCGGCGTACGCGGCCTCGTACGCCGGGTCGCCGAGGACCGCACGCACACTCCGTTCCGCCTGCTCACGGGCCACGCGCTCCTGCCGCTGGGCGACGTGCCCGGGCGGCAGCAGCGCGTCCGCGGCGCCGAGGCAGCGCGCCCCGTCCGCGGCGCGGCGCCCCCCGTCGAGGCAGGCCAGAGCTCTCGCCCCGATGGCCAGGGGCACCGCGCGCAGCTGCGGTGCGATGGCGGCCGAGAGCGGGTCGGCGGCACGCTCCAGCGCCGTGCGGATCCGGTCCAGGCACTCGTCGTAGCGTTCCTCCTCGGCGTCCAGCCAGGCCTCCGCGCCGAGGATGAAGGCGTCGAAGACGACGAAGTGGGCGATGTGGAAGTCCTGGCGCAGCCGTCGCAGTTGCTCGCGGGCCTCGGCGAGGCGGCCCGTCATGCCGAGCCGGCCGGCGAGGAACAGCCGGGCCGCGGGCATCGCCTCGCTGTGCGAGTCCCCGCGCTGGGCGATCACCTCGCGCAGCAGCCGCTCCCCGCGCTCCCCCTCGCCCGCCTCCAGCAGCGCGCTGCCGAGCCGGGCACTGAGCACGGCCGCCTGGGCACGGGCGCCCAGGTGCTCGGCGTGGCCGATGGCCGCCTCGTAGTCGGCGGCGGCCAGTGCGTAGGCGCCCTTGCGTTCGTGGGCCTCGGCGCGGGCGGAGAGGGCCTCGGCGGTGCCCCAGGCGTCACCGAGGCGCCGGTAGATCTCCAGCGACTCGTCGGCGTCACGGGCGGCGTCACCGGCCCAGTCGACGCGGTTGGCGGAGAAGTTGGCCCGCATCTGCAGGCCGGAGGCGAGCTCCCACTCGAAGCCGGGGGTCTGCCGGCAGGTATGGATGGACGCGTCGATGATGACGCGCAGCCGGTCCATGTCGCCGGTCAGCATCACGGCGAAGAACCACAGCAGGCCGGGGAGCCGGCAGTTCTGCGGCAGACCGGGCTCGTAGGTCCGGGCGATGGTGCGCAGCTTCTGCTGGGACCGCGGGCTCTGCCAGGCGTCCAGTTCGGTGTCCATGCAGGCGAGATGGGCGAGGTGGATGCCGCGCCGGGCCTCCGCCAGCACCTCGCCGGTCATCGGGGGCGGGGCGTCGGTGCAGCGCTGCCACACCGCGGTGGCGGGGCGGACGGGCTCGGTGAAGGGGTCGGGGCCGAGCGCCATGACCTCGCGGCACCAGTTGCGGGCCTCGATGCGCAGGTCGCGCATCTGCCAGTACCAGACGAGGGACAGCGCCAGGCACAGCGCCTCCTGCTCGTCGCGCAGGGCGACGGCGTGCCGCAGCGCGGTACGCAGGTTCTCGTACTCCCGCTCCAGCCTGCGGATCGCGGCGAGCTGGCCGGGACCGCGCAGCAACGGGTCGGTGACACGGGCGAGTTCACGGAAGTACGTCAGATGCGCCCGCTCGGCGTCGGCGCGCTGCCCGGACTCGTCCAGCCGTTCACCGGCGTACTCGGCGACGGTCTCCAGGAGCCGGTAGCGCATCTCCTCGTCGGCGGACCCGCCGGGCGGGGCGGCCACGACCAGGGAGCGGTCGACGAGGGAGCCGAGCGCCTCCAGGGCGGCCGGTCCGCACACGGTCTCGGCGGCGGGCAGGTCGCAGCCGCCGGCGAACACCGACAGCCGCCGCAAGACGTCGCGTTCGTCCTCGTCGAGCAGGTCCCACGACCAGTCGACGACGGCTCTGAGGGTCTGCTGGCGGGGCAGGACGGTGCGGCTGCCGGAGGTGAGGAGGCGAAAGCGGTCGTCCAGCCGGTCGGCGATCTGGCGGGGCGTGAGCATCCGCAGCCGGGCCGCGGCGAGTTCGATGGCCAGCGGCAGGCCGTCGAGACGCCGGCAGATCTCCGCGCACGCCCCGGGGTCGTCCTCGATCCGGAACCCTGGCCGGGCCGCGGCACCCCGGTCGGCGAGCAGCCGCAGGGCGACGGGCTCGGGCAGCGGCTCCACCGGACGCAGCAACTCCCCCGGTACGCCCAGCGGTTCGCGGCTGGTGGCCAGGACGGTGAGGTCCGGGCAGCGTGCCAGCAGCTCCTCGGTGAGCCGGGCGGCGGCGTCGGCGACGTGCTCGCAGTTGTCGAGGATCAGCAGCATCCGGGGTCGGGAGCAGTGCTCGGCGAGCCGCTCGACGGGGTTGTCGAGCCGGTCGGCGACGGCGGCGCGGATGCCCTCGGCGCCGGCGCCGTACAGCACGGTCTCGCGGGCCCCCACGGCGGTGAGGACGGCCTCCGGTACGGCGTCGGGGTCGTCGACGGGGGCGAGTTCGGCCAGCCACACACCGCCGGGCATGGCCTCGCGCACGGTCTCCGCGGCCTCCTGCGACAGCCGGGTCTTCCCGGCGCCGCCGGGGCCGAGCAGGGTGACCAGCCGGGCCGCCGCGAGATCCCCGCGGATGGTCTCGATGTCGGTCTCCCGGCCGATGAAGGAGGTGAGGCGGGCCCGCAGATTGCCCACGGACCTGCCGGGTCCCCCGGCGGCGGGCGCGGGTACGGGCACGTCCCCCAGACTCAGCAACTCCGCGTGCAGATCACGCAGTTCCGGCCCCGGGTCGGCGCCGAGGCGGTCGGCGAGCAACCGCCGGACATCCTCGTAGGCTTCCAGCGCCTCCGCCGCACGGCCGGCGTCCCGCAGGGCGCGCAGGCGCAGGGTCTGGAGGGGCTCGTCCAGGGGGTGGCCGTCGCACAGGGCGGTCAGCTCCGGCAGCGATTGCCGGGCCTGGCCGAGGGCGAGGGAGGCGGTGTGGCGGGCGCGCAGCACGTCCAGGCGGCGGGTGTCACAGCGGGCCGCTTCGGCGGTGTGGTCGGGCAGGTCGGCGAGGGCCGGGCCGCGCCACAGGGCGAGGGCGTCGTCGAGGAGCACCGCGGCCTTGGCGGGGTCGCCGTCGGCCAGCGCCCGCACTCCCTCTCCGGCCAGCCGCTCGAAGCGGTGCAGGTCGATGTCGTCCGGCGGGGCCGTGAGCCGGTACCCGCCCTCGACGGAGACGACCGCGTCCGCCCCGAGCGCCCGCCGCAGCCGCCCGACCAGCGCCTGCAGCGCCCCCGCCGCGTCGGCGGGCGGCTGTTCGCCCCACACCTCGTCGACGAGCAGCCCCACGGGCACGGTCCGTCCGGCCCGCAGCGCGAGCACGGTCAGTAACGCGCGCAGCCGCGCCCCACCGACCGGTACGACCGTCCCGTCGGTGCGGAGCGCCTGCGTGGTGCCGAGGATGCGGTAGTGCACGGGCTCATTGTCTCCGGTGTACAGGGGTGGGTCACTGCGGGTCGACGGCGGGGCGGGGTGTTCCGGGGCCCCGAGGGGGCGTCAGGGGCGTCGGCGCCGCCGGGCGCGGTCGGCTGGAGCCGCCGACGGACTCGGCCGAGGCGGCGAGCCCGGAGCGGGACGGGACGGGGACAAGATCCAGCCGCGGGCGGAAGTCTCACGGCGGCGCGCGGGCGATGCGGCAGGAGCGCACGCACTCCCCATCGGGAACATCCGCGCCCGAGCGATGCGTGAGCGGATGGACACGTGCCACAGTCCCATGCCCCCAGCCTCCCCGGAACCGACCGCCCCGCGCGAGACGTTTTTCACCTGCGCCCGGTACCGTCGGGCCGTCCCACCCCGTGATCGAGTGCAGGGAGCCCCATGACCACCGCCACCACCCGCCACAGCGAGCGGCGGATCAGTCCCGTGTTCGTCGGGATCCTCGCCGTGACGGGGGTCACGGGATGGGCGACCTGGACCGGGTTCGCCGAGCAGCCCGGCGTCGCCGTGTTCCTGTTCGTGACGGCGGCGTGGATCGTCTCGCTGTGTCTGCACGAGTACGCGCATGCGCGTACCGCCCTGCACAGCGGTGACATCTCGGTCGGAGCGAAGGGCTATCTGACCCTGAACCCGCTGAAGTACACGCACGCGCTGCTCAGCATCGTGCTGCCGGTGATCTTCGTGATCATGGGCGGGATCGGGCTGCCCGGCGGTGCCGTGTTCATCGAGCGGGGGCGGATCCAGGGGCGCTGGAAGCACAGCCTGATCTCGGCGGCGGGCCCGCTGACGAACGTGCTGTTCGCCGTCGTCTGCACGGCCCCGTTCTGGCTGGACGCACTGGACGGCGTGCCGAGCGACTTCCGGTTCGCCCTGGCCTTCCTCGCGCTGCTCCAGGTGACGGCCGCGCTGCTGAACTCCCTGCCGGTGCCGGGCCTGGACGGCTACGGCATGATCGAGCCGTGGCTGTCGTACGGCGTCCGGCGTCAGGTGGAGCCGTTCGCGCCGTTCGGCCTGCTGTTCGTGTTCGCGCTGCTGTGGCTGCCGGCGGTGAACGGCGTGTTCTTCGACGTGGTCGACTCGATCCTGAAGTCGCTCGGCATCAGTGACTTCGAAACGTACTGCGGTCAGGAGCTGTTCCGCTTCTGGCAGGGCACGAACGAGTTCTGCTCGGCGGCTCCCTGACGGGCGCGGTCAGCCGGTGACGGACTTCTGCTGCTTGGCGCGCTTGGCGTAGTACCAGCACATGTTGGACGACAGGCCCGCCAGCAGCACCCACACGATCCCCAGGAAGCTGCCCCGCGTGAAGGAGACCACGGCGGCGGCCACGGAGAGGACGCAGACGATCAGGGCGTAGAGGGCGAGGCGGGGCATGAGATCGGCTCCTGTCGGGGGGACACTGCGGCACTGCTGCTGCCGTCCAGTGTCCCCCATGGACCTCACGGGCTCACACGTCGGTGACGCGCAGCCCCGCGTGCGCCTTGTACCGGCGGTTGACGGAGATCAGGTTCGCCACCAGCGACTCCACCTGGTGGGCGTTGCGCAGCCGTCCGGCGAAGATGCCGCGCATGCCGGGGATGCGCCCGGCGAGGGCCTGCACGATCTCGACGTCGGCGCGGACCTCGCCGAGCACCATCACGTCGGTGTCGATCTCGTCGATCTCCGGGTCCTGGAGCAGCACGGCCGACAGGTGGTGGAAGGCGGCCGTGACCCGGGAGTCCGGGAGCAGGGCGGCGGCCTGCTCGGCGGCGCTGCCCTCCTCGGGCTTGAGGGCGTAGGCGCCCTTCTTGTCGAAGCCGAGCGGGTTGACGCAGTCGACGACGAGCTTGCCGGCCAGCTCCTCGCGCAGGGACTCGAGGGTCTTGCCGTGGCCGTCCCACGGCACGGCGACGATCACGATGTCGCTGCGGCGCGCGGTCTCGGCGTTGCCGGCGCCCTCGACGCCGTGGCCGAGCTCCTCCGCGGCGGCCTGAGCGCGGTCGGCCGCCCGTGAGCCGATGATCACCTTCTGGCCGGCCTTGGCGAGCCGGTAGGCCAGGCCCTTGCCCTGCGGCCCGGTCCCGCCGAGCACCCCGACCACGAGTCCGGAGACGTCGGGCAGGTCCCAGGGGTCCTTGGCGGGCGCCTTCTGGGCGTTGGCGGTGGC
This sequence comes from Streptomyces sp. NPDC057424, assembly GCF_042803315.1. Classification (NCBI taxonomy): domain Bacteria; kingdom Bacillati; phylum Actinomycetota; class Actinomycetes; order Kitasatosporales; family Streptomycetaceae; genus Streptomyces; species Streptomyces sp. NPDC057424. Next base: position 128,172 of record NZ_JBHVCP010000012.1, on the reverse strand, counting down.
AGCACTGTCGGTAGAGGTCATGGCCCGACTCTACGACCGCGTCGCCGCCCCCAGCGGGTCAGGTCGGCTCCGTCACGGGCACCCGCCGGAAGGTGAGCGTCTCAGGTCGGGGTCGCGGAGCTGGAGGACGGCGGCCTCGCGGACCGGGGCGGCGGGCCGGCCTGCGGCCGGAAGGGCTTCACCAGGGTCTGGCCGCCGTCGGCCGAGTGGGCGTCGGCGCGGGTGCCGGGCGCCGGGAAGGGGACGCTGGTCTCGGTCATCGGCGGGTTCCTCCGTTCGTTCGACGGTGGTACGGGTGACCGGTCGGCCTCCCCAGGCCGGGCGAATGCGTGGTGAACTCCACGTCACGGGTGACCGCTCGGGGCAGGATGCGCTCCCATGGATGCGGTACGGGTCGCGCTGCTGCGGGAAGTGCTAGCCGGGACGCGGTGGCTGGGCGACACGCGGCGGTTCGCCGGGGTGCTGCGCGGCTCGGTGGTGTCGCACGGAGGCGGGCTGCTGCTCGTCGGCACACCGGAGTACGAGCCGTGGCATCTCGCCGCGCACCTGGTGGACGAGGCCGCCTGGTCGGGCACGCCGGAGCTGGCCCCGACGCTGGTGCGGCACGGCGCACGCTCCTCGGATCCGGCGCATCTGGCGGTCGGTCTGGGACGTCTGGAGGCGGCCCGGCGGGGCGAGACGCTGCTGGTGGTCGCTCCGGAGGGGCCCGCCGCACCACTCCTTGAAAGGGTGTCCGACGCGCGTCGCGCCGGAGCGACGGTCCTCGCCCTCGGCCCCGGTCAGGGCGAGCTGCCGTCCATGGCGCACGAGACCCTGGCCGTGCCCGACGGCTCGGAGCTGGACCTCGACACGGTGCAGCACCTGGTCAGCGCGGCGGCCGGGGAGAACGCCCTGCCGGCCCCGCGGGGGCGGCGCCGTTTGCGGGACCGGGTGGCGCGGCTGGCGGAGCATCTGACGGCACCGCCGCCGGCCCGCTGGTGACATCCGGGCGTCCCGCTGCGGGCCGGGGTGCCCGGGCATCACGAACGCCCGGGGCCGCGACCCCGGGCGTCGGTGGGTTCAGTTCTCGTCGTCCCGGCCGCCCGCCGGGGCGTCGTGCCACTTGGGGTCGTTCTCCCACTGGAGGTTGCGCTCACGGGCGGTTGCCATCGCGTGCTCGGCCTCCGGGCGGGAGGCGTACGGCCCGAACCGGTCCTTGCCCGGGCACTCGGGACCCTCCTCGACCTTCTTGTGCTCCAGGCAGTAGTACCACTCGCCCGGCTTGCCGACCGTCCGCTTCTTGAACAGGGCCATGACCAGCTCCTCTCGCCATCGACATGTTCCCCCGTGGCCGCTGGTTAGACTCGCTGGCATGTCTGGCCAGTCGCTGCTCGTTCCAGGGGAACTGTCCCCCACCCGTTCCGTGCCCGGAAACATCCGCCGCCCCGAGTACGTCGGCAAGCCCGCGCCGACGCCGTACACCGGACCGGAGGTGCAGACGCCCGAGACGATCGCGGCGATGCGGCACGCCGGCCGGATCGCCGCACGCGCGATGGCGGAGGCCGCGAAGCTGATCGCCCCCGGGGTGACCACGGACGAGCTGGACAAGGTCGCGCACGAGTACATGTGCGACCACGGCGCCTACCCCTCGACGCTGGGCTACCGCGGCTTCCCGAAGTCGCTGTGCACGAGCGTCAACGAGGTCATCTGCCACGGCATCCCGGACTCGACAGTGCTGCGCGACGGCGACATCGTCAATCTCGACGTGACGGCGTACGTCGGCGGTGTGCACGGCGACAACAACGCCACGTACCTGGTGGGTGACGTCGACGAGCAGTCGCGGCTGCTGGTGGAGCGGACCCGGGAGGCGCTGGAGCGGGCGATCAAGGCGGTCAAGCCGGGCCGGCAGATCAACATCATCGGCCGGGTCATCGAGTCGTACGCCAAGCGCTTCGGTTACGGAGTGGTGCGGGACTTCACCGGGCACGGCATCAACTCGTCGTTCCACTCGGGCCTGGTCATCCCGCACTACGACAGCCCGCACGCGACGACGGTCATCCAGCCCGGGATGACGTTCACGATCGAGCCGATGCTGACGCTCGGGACGCACGAGTACGACCTGTGGGACGACGGCTGGACGGTCGTCACGAAGGACCGGAAGCGGACGGCCCAGTTCGAGCACACGCTGGTGGTGACGGACTCGGGCGCGGAGATTCTCACGCTGCCGTAGCACGCACCCGCGCACCCGCCGAACGGCCCGCTCTCCCCGGAGGGCGGGCCGTTTCCTCGTCCGGGGTCGCCGGTATCGGGGATCCAGGTTTTTACCGACACCTCGTCGGGAAGTTTACCGACAGCCGGTTGGCATGCATATTGACTTAGGTAAGGCTAACCATAGAAAGTGTGGCCATGGAACCCTTCTCGACGCTCCTTCGGACCGCTTCCCGCGAGCAGCACGAGGAGATCAGGGGGTCGGCCTTCATCGGCGACCTGCTGGGGCACGAACTGGGGGTCGACGCGTTCGCGCGCTACACGGAGCAGCTGTGGTTCGTGTACGGCGCACTGGAGTCCGGCGCCCGGCAGCTCGCCGCCGACCCGGTGGCCGGGCCGTTCGTCCGTCCGGAGCTGTTCCGCATGACGGCGCTGGAGCAGGACCTCGCGTATCTGCGCGGCCCCGGCTGGAGGACGACGGTCAGCGCGCTGCCGGCCACCCTGGAGTACGCGGAACGGATCGCGGAGTGCGCCCGCACCTGGCCGGCCGGCTACATAGCCCACCACTACACCCGCTACCTCGGTGATCTCTCCGGCGGTCAGATCATCCGCGACACGGCCGAGAAGACCTGGGGTTTCCCGAAGAAGGGCGACGGGGTGCGCTTCTACGTCTTCGAGGAGATCCCGAACCCGGCGGCCTTCAAGCGCACTTACGTGGAGCTGCTGGACGCGGTGCCCGGTGACGAGCTGGAGCGGCAGCGGATCGTGGCCGAGTGCAAGCGGGCGTACGGGCTGAACAACGGGATGTTCGAGGCGCTCGGCGAGGAGTTTCCCCTGACGGCGTGAACGGGCGGGACCCCCTCGCGCGTGGCGAGAGGGCCCCGGTTCCGGCTCGGGAGAGAGCCGGGCCTGTCCTGCTCAGATGTCGAACGGGCCGTTGTGGCAGACGGCCCCGCCCCACTCGATCTCGGCGGTCTCGGCCTCGAGCTCACCGAAGTACGGGCTGCACGCCACGTGGTGGTTGTAACGGTGCCCCGGACCGTCGTCGTTGGCGGAGGCCGCCGCCGCACCGGTGGCGGACAGGGCGGCAGTCAGGGCGACGACGGCCAGAGCGGATCGAATGCGCATGAGATTCCTCTCGCGGTGGTGCTTGGTCACGCCCCAGAGGTCCCCGTTCGCCGCCGCGCACACACGCTGTTCCACCCGTACGGACGCGCTCCACCCGGGTCAGCGTTCGAGGTGGACCCGGCCGCCGACCTCGGTCCATCCGTCCGGCTGGGGCGCGGTCAGGATCTGGGAGCCCGCGCCCTGGGTGATGTTGAGGGCCCGGCCCAGCCGGTCGGTGAGCAGCAGGGCCGCGGCCCCGGTCGCCTCGTCCTCGTCGATGCCGTCACCCCGGCCGGGGAAGGCCCGGGCCCGGATCCGCCCGGCGGGCTCGTCCTCCCACGCCCAGGCGTACACCCACTCCCCGGGCGGCGGCACGGCCAGGTCGTCGACCTCGGAGGCACTGCCGTACCGGCGCAGCGTCCGCGGGGGCACCCACTCCGCGCGGGCCTCGATCCAGCAGAACTCCCCGTCCTGCCGGGCCCCGACCACCCCCGCGGGCGTGACCAGCTCGGGCACGTCGAGCAGCCATGCCGCCCCCACGCAGGGATGCCCCGCGAAGGGCAGACGCAGCGTGGGCGTGTAGATGTCGATCACTCCGCGCTCGGGATCGTCGACGAACACCGTCTCGCTGAACCCGGCCTTGGCGGCGAACGCCTGCCGCTCACCCCGCTCCGGCATCACGGAACCCTCACGCACGACCCCCAGCTCGTTGCCGTACCCACCGTTCGGCCCGCAGAAGACGCGGAGCACGTCGTAGTCAGTCACGAGAGGCATTCTCGCCGGTCAGGGGCGCAGGCCGGTGACGCAGGGGGCGTGATGCGAGCTTTGACCGCCCTTTGACTCAACCATGGGGGCGATTTTGAGCCACTCAGGTCATCCTTGTGTGCCGTCTTAGGTGAGCCTCACCTTCTCTCTCCTGGAGCTCTCATGCGACCCGCCCGTCCCGCTTCCGCCCTCATCGCCGCCGCGGCGGCCCTGGCCGCCGTCACCGGCTGCACCGAGAAGAGCGACGCGCAGGACGGCGACCACGTGATCAACGTGACGGCGACCGACGACACGTGCCAGGTGTCGAAGAAGGAGTTCCCGGCCGGGCACGTCGAACTGGCCATCGAGAACAAGGGCTCCAAGGTCACCGAGGTCTACGTCCTCTTCCCCGACGACCGCGTGGTCACCGAACGGGAGAACATAGGCCCCGGCACCAGGCAGCGGGTCACCGCCGAGGTGAAGGCAGGCGACTACCAGATCGCCTGCAAGCCCGGCATGAAGGGCGACGGCATCCGCCAGGCCGTCAAGGCCACCGGCGGCAAGGCCGTCCGGCGCGACCCGCGCCTGGACAAGGCCGTCGCCGCCTACCGCGCCTACGTCCAGCAGCAGGCGGACGAGACGCTGCCGAAGGCCGAAGCGTTCGCCCAGGCCGTCAAGGACGGCGACCTCCAAGCCGCGAAGAAGGCCTACGCCCCCTCCCGCATCGGCTGGGAGCGCACCGAGCCGGTCGCCGAGTCCTTCGGCGACATCGACCCCAAGGTCGACGTCCGCGAGGACGGCCTGGAGGACGGCCAGGACCCGGCCACCGACTGGACGGGCTGGCACCGCCTGGAGAAGGCCCTCTGGCAGGACAAGAAGATCGGCACCCGCGAGAAGGACCTCGCCAACCTGCTGATCAAGGACCTGAAGGACTGGCAGGCCCGGGTCGGCAAGGCCGAGATCACCCCCACCTCCATGGCCAACGGCGCCAAGGAACTCCTCGACGAGGTCGCCACCGGCAAGGTCACCGGCGAGGAGGAGCGCTACTCCCACACCGACCTGGTCGACTTCAAGGCCAACGTCGAGGGCGCGAAGAAGTCGTACGACCTGCTGAAGCCGGTCGCGAAGGAGAACGACACGGCCCTCGTCACCGAACTCGACCGGCAGTTCGCGGCCTTGGACCAGTTGCTGGACACGTACCGCCCGAACAGCACGTCGTACGACTTCACCTCCTACGGCAAGGTCGGCAAGGCCGGCCGCAAGGAGCTCTCGGACGCGGTCAACGCCCTGGCGGAGCCGCTGTCGAAGCTCGCCGCGGCCGTGGTGAAGTAGGCGGGGGCCACGATGACGGACACCGACTCAGCTGCCCCGAGCCGCCGTTCCCTGCTCGGCTGGGGTGGGGCGGGCCTGGCGCTCGGCGCGGCCGCGGCGGGCGGAGCGGTGGCGATGGCCCGCACCGAGGACGCCACCGAACCGGCCGGCTCGGCGATCGCCTTCCACGGCCCGCACCAGGCAGGCATCGCCACGCCGGTGCAGGACCGCCTGCACTTCGCCGCGTTCGACGTGACGACCGAGGACCGGGACGCCTTCGTCCGGTTGCTGAAGGACTGGACCGAGGCAGCCCGGCGCATGACGGCCGGGCACGCCGTCGGCGAGGGCGCCTACGGCGGCCTGGCCGAGGCGCCCCCGGACGACACGGGCGAGGCGCTGGGCCTGAAGCCCTCCCGCCTGACCCTCACGATCGGCTTCGGCCCGTCCCTGTTCGGGAAGTTCGGCCTGACGGACCGCCGCCCGGAGGCCCTGGTCGACCTGCCGACGTTCGCGGGCGACAACCTGGACAAGAACCGCAGCGGCGGCGACCTGTGCATCCAGGCCTGCGCCGACGACCCCCAGGTCGCGGTCCACGCCGTACGCAACCTGGCCCGCATCGGCTTCGGCAAGGTCGTGATCCGCTGGTCGCAGCTCGGCTTCGGCAAGACGTCGTCGACGACGCCCGAGGCGCAGACCCCGCGCAACCTGATGGGCTTCAAGGACGGCACCCGCAACATCGCGGGCACGGAGACGGACCGCCTGAAGAAGTTCGTCTGGGTGGACGAGAAGGACGACCCGGCCTGGATGCGGGGCGGCTCCTACCTCGTCGCCCGCCGCATCCGCATGCACATCGAGACCTGGGACCGCACCTCGCTGCAGGAGCAGGAGGACATCTTCGGCCGCGACAAGAGCGAGGGCGCCCCGGTCGGCAAGGCCAAGGAGCGCGACGAGCCGTTCCTGAAGGCGATGAAGCCCGACGCACACGTCCGGCTCGCACACCCCGACACCAACCACGGGGCGACGATCCTGCGCCGCGGCTACTCCTTCACCGACGGCACGGACGGCCTCGGCCGCCTGGACGCGGGCCTGTTCTTCCTGGCCTACCAGCGCGACGTCCGCAGGGGCTTCATCCCCATCCAGCGCAGCCTGGCCACGGACGCGCTCAACGAGTACATCCAGCACGTGGGTTCGGCGCTCTTCGCCGTCCCGCCGGGCGTCCGCGACCAGGACGACTGGTGGGGCCGGACGCTGTTCTCGAAGGAGGCCTGAGCCCGTGTTCTCCAACTACCTGATCGGACTGCGCGAGGGCCTGGAGGCGAGCCTCGTCGTCTGCATCCTCATCGCCTACGTGGTCAAGACGGACCGCAGGGACGCCCTCAAGCCGATCTGGGCCGGCATCGGCGTGGCGGTGACCCTCGCGTTCGGCTTCGGCTGCGCCCTCGAATTCGGCTCCCAGGAACTCACGTTCCAGGCACAGGAGGCACTCGGCGGCTCGCTGTCGATCCTCGCGGTCGGCCTGGTGACGTGGATGGTGTTCTGGATGCGCCGCACGGCCCGCCACCTCACGTCGGAGCTGCACGGCAGACTGGACGCGGCGCTGGCGATGGGCACGGGCGCGCTGGTCGCGACCGCGTTCCTCGCGGTGGGCCGGGAGGGTCTGGAAACGGCCCTGTTCGTCTGGGCGTCGGTCCACGCGGCGAGCGACGGCACGCCACGACCGCTGCTGGGCGTCGCGCTGGGCCTTCTGACGGCGATCCTCCTGGGCTGGCTGTTCTACCGGGGTGCGCTGCGCATCAACCTGGCGAAGTTCTTCACCTGGACCGGCGGCATGCTGGTGGTCGTCGCGGCCGGCGTCCTGGCCTACGGCTTCCACGACCTCCAGGAGGCCGACTTCCTGCCCGGCCTCACCGACAAGGCCTTCGACATCACCGGCACGATCCCCCCGGACAGCTGGTACGGCACGCTCCTGAAGGGCATCCTCAACTTCCAGCCCGACCCCACGACCCTGCAAGTGGCGGTATGGCTCATGTACTTGATTCCGACCCTGGCTCTGTTCCTCACGCCTGGCCGCATCCCCACCACGGCAACACCGGCGCGCGACAAGGCGTGACGACGCACGGCTGCTGGCGCCGATTCGCCGGCTGAGCGGACCCGCATCCGCGTACGGCGAGAAGGGGCCGTGCCGGGGGGTGCCCGCCCGCAACGGTCGGCGCGCCAGCGCCAGTCAGTCGGTATGACACCCCATCGCGCCGTTCCGAGGACGGACACCCCCCGGCGCGGCCCCGGCGCCAGGCGAAGCACGCGCACACCCACCCACCCCCGCCCGACCGCCGAAGGCACCCGGTAGGGTTCGCCTCCGGAAAGGGGAAGGTGAAGGTACCCGATGAGCAGGGATCGCGACCCTCGAACGCTCCGCAGGCCCGCCCGGAGCGCCCTCATAGCAACCTCGGCGACCGCTTTGTCGCTGACGGCCAGTGGATGCGTCGTCGTGCACGGCGAACGGGAGATCCTCCCGTCCACGACCCGCGCCGAAGCCGCCGAGGCCCTCCAGGAGTTCACCACCGCGTACAACGAGGCCGACAAGGCCTACGACGGCACCCTGGACGCCGACCGCACCACCGGCGCCCTCGCCGACATCGACGCGGCCCGCCTGAAGGCCGGGAAGGCGAACAACCCGGACGGCAACCCGAGCCACACCCCGCTGAAACTGACGGACGCGAAGTTCACGATCCCGAAGAAGGCCGGCTGGCCCCGCTGGTTCCTCGTCGACGCGGCCGGCAACAAGGGCGGCACCGCCCGCTGGCTGCTGGTGTTCACCCGCAGCAGCCTGGACGACCCGTTCCAGGTGGCGTACCTGACGCTCGTCGCCCCGGGCAAGGTCCCGCAGTTCAAGAAGGACGCAGACGGCTGGGCCGAGTCCGTCCCCGTGAACTCCACCGATCTGGCCACCGACCCCGCCGACCTGAGCCGGACGTACACGACGTACCTGAAGGACGGCGGAGAGACCTTCGCGGACGGCGCCCACACCAGCCAGTGGCGTGCCCTGCGCCAGAAGAACTCCAAGAAGCCTGGCATGGTCACCCAGTACATCGACGAGCCGCTGACGAACGGCGACTACGCACCGCTGGCGCTGCGCACGGCGGACGGCGGGGCGCTGGTGTTCTTCACCACACGCCACCACGAGAAGCAGACCGCCTACGCCGGCACGTCCGTCCCCACCCCCAACAAGGACGTCCTCGCCCTGACGAAGGGGGAGATCAAGCAGTCCCTCACGATGGAGTTCGTCTCCAACGAGGTGGCGCTGGACCCCAAGGGGCAGGGCAAGGTGACGATCCTGGGCAGGATCCAGGGCCTGACCTCGGCGGAGGGCTCGTAGCCCCGGCCCTCGCGGCAGGGTCGCCGACGGGCCTCAGTGCCGCAGCGGCCAGCCCGCCCCGGCGGCGTGGTCGGCGTCGCCCTCACCGGCATAGCGCCCGCAGACCTCCGTGAGCACCTCCAGCAGGCTCAGTGGATCCGGCAGCGCGTGCTCCGGCCCGCGCACCCACCGCACCGCCTGGTCCTCACCGGGCAGCCGCGCCGGCGGTACGAGGACGTAGGAGCCGCGGCAGTGCCAGCGCAGCCCGGGGTGCTCGTCCGCCGTCTCGGGGTGGCAGTCCAGTTCGCACGGCCACCACTCGTCCTCGTCCTCGGGCGTACCGCGGGTGAGCGTGAAGAAGAGGAGGCGGCCGTCGTCGCTCTCGGCGACCGGCCCGACCTCGACACCGGCGGCGAGCAGCCGCTCCAACGCGTCACGACCGGCGTCGAGGGGCACGTCGAGGACGTCGTGCACCATGCCGGTCGCGGTGATGAAGTTGGCCTGCGGCTGGTGGCGGACCCAGCGCTCGATCTGGTCCTGGTCGGTGGTCGACTGCGTCTGCCAGGCGAAGGACACCGGGTGCCGTGCCGGGGTGGGACATCCGACCCGGTCGCAGGAGCAGCGGTACCCGGACGGGTGGGCCGCGGGCGCGAGGGGCAGTCCCGCGTCGGCGGCGGCGAGCAGCAGGGCCTCACGGCCGCCGTCGCCGGCGGTCTCCTTCGGCCGGCGCCCCGCGCGCAGCCACTGGGTGAGTTTGCCCTGCAGGCCGGTCCGGCCGCCGAACTCCGCGCTCATCTATCCCCTCGCCTCGCCGTCGTGCGGAACAGCATGCCTCATGGTCCCATCTTCCCGCGCACCGGGGGGCCAGTGCCCACATCCGGGACAGGAGGGACGCAACGTACACCGGGCGTCCGATGGGAGGAGAAACGGCGAGCCCCGCTCTCCACCATGATCGGGTGTCATTGCCCGCTTTGCCATGACATGGCGCCCTACCGTGGTCGCCATGGTCACATGGATCGCGCTGACGGGTCTGGCCTCCGTGGCTTCCATGGTCTCGCTGACCCTCACGGGCCCCGGTGGCCGCGCGCCGGCACCGCTGGAGTGGGGTGCGGGTCCGCTGACCGTGGCGGCCCTGCCCCGGATCACGTACGTCGCGCACCGCGGCGGCGCACGCGAGGTCCCCGAGAACAGCATGGCGGGACTGACGACCGCCTTCGAGCGCGGGACGGCGCAGGTGCTGGACTTCGACACACGGCTGCTGCGCGACGGCACGCCGGTGGTGTTCCACGACGAGACCCTGAACCGCACCACCTACCTGGGCGGCGCGGTGCGGGGCCTGGACGCCCGGGAGTGGCGGGGCGTACGGCTGCGCCCGAAGGACCGGCTCCCGGGGAGCTGGCGGTCGGAGCGGCCGCCGACGGTCGCCGAGGTGCTGGATCGTTTCGGCGGGCGGATCGTGCTGATGCTGGAGGCGAAGGACCCGCGGAGCGTGGACCGGCTGGCCGCACTGATCCGGGCCCGCGGTCTGACCCGCTCGGTGTTCGTGAACTCCAACGACCCCGAGGTGGCCCGTCGCGTCCACCGCCTGGGGCTGCTCGCGCAGTTGTGGCGCTCGGCGCAGCAGCTGCGCACGGACCGTCCGGAGCGCTGGCGGTCGTACGTGGATCTGCTGGACGTGGACCACCGGGCGCGGGACGCGGATCTGGTGCGGGCTGTGAAGTCGGGGATCGCACGGGTGTGGGCGCACACCGTGGTGACGGACGCGCAGCGGGACCGGGTGCTGGCGCTCGGCTGCTCCGGCGTGATCACGGATGCTCCGGGGCGCCTGGTCCGGGCCGCTCAGCGCGGGGCCAGGCCGTGAAGGGCGTAGTCCACGAGGGTGTCGGTGTACTCGTAGGTGATCGGGCCCGTGTGCTGGAGCCAGCGCTGGGCGAGCGGGGAGATGAAGAGCTCCAGGGCGATGCGCGGGTCGATCCCGGGCCGGACCTGGCCGGCCTCCTGCGCGGCGCGCAGCCGGTCGACGTAGAGGTCGATTGAGGGCTGCATCAGCTTGGCCACGAGCTCGCGCCCGAGCTGCTCGTCGACGACGCCCTCGGCGGCCAGCGCGCGCGAGGGCGCCTCGAACCTCGGGTCCCGCATCTGGTCGACGGTGACGCGCAGCACGCCCTTCACGTCGGCGGCGAGGTCGCCCGTGTCCGGGAAGGCGTACGGCACCGGTCCGGCCTCCCGCACGGACTGCTCGGCCAGGTCGAGGAAGGCCTCCATCAGGACGTCGGCCTTCGACGACCACCACCGGTAGATCGTCTGCTTGCCGACACCGGCGCGGGCGGCGATGCCCTCGATGGTGGTCTTCGGGTAGCCGGCCTCGACGACGAGCGCGAGGGCGGCGTCGTAGATGGCGCGGCGGGACTTCTCGCTGCGCCGGGTGGAGTCGGGGGCGGGCTTGCCGGGAGCGGGCTGGGTGGACTTCTGGACGGCCATGGGTCGAATTTATCAGGTTGACAAGACGGAGCGTCTCGCGGACAGTGGAGCGGTAAACGCGAGACGATACGTCTCGTCGCGATCTGAACGATGAAAGGAGCCCGGGATGACCCGAGGCGGAGCCGGAAACATGCTGGGTGTGGGCGGATCCCGCAAGAACCTCGGCCGCGGGGCGCTGCGCGGCGCCGGCCGGGGCGACCGGATCGGCGGCGGCGCCGACCCACAGGCGCAGAAGCGCGAACTGCTGCGCAAGCTCCAGGAGAAGCGACAGCAGCAGGAAGTACGGGAGGAGGGCACGGCCGGCGAGGTGTCGTGAGCCTCCCCCGCGCGAGGGAGAGCGGACCCCCGCGCGCGGGATCCTCCCGGGCGGCCCGGCGGATGTACTGAGGCGGTCGCGGCCCGCGACCGGCGGACACCCGCCCCACGGACCCCCGGGAGGACTCGGCTCATGACCGCATGGACCAGACGACGGCTGCTCGGCTCGGCGGCCACGGCCTTCCCCGCGGCGGGCCTGGCCACCACGACGGCCCCACCCGCACGGGCGGCGGCAGCACCGGCCCGCCCCGGGGACGCCGACGTGGCCGACGCCTTACGGGCTCTGCCCGGACTGCGCCTGATCGAGGAGCGGCAGGACGCCGAACCGGGCTACCGGCACTTCGTCCTGGGCCTGCGCCAGCCGGTCGACCACTCGAACCCCGCCGCCGGCACCTTCGAGCAGCGCCTCACCCTGCTCCACACCGCCGCCGACCACCCCACCGTGCTGTTCAGCACGGGCTACCACGCGGTTCTCACGCCACGCCGGACCGAACCGGCGGTCTTGCTCGGCGCCAACCAACTCCAGGTAGAACACCGCTACTTCGGGACCTCGCGCCCCGCAGACCCCGGCTACGCCCACCTCACCGTCCGCCAGGCCGCCGACGACCACCACCGCGTCGTCCGGCTCTTCCGCCGGCTCTACCCCGGCGCGTGGATCTCCACCGGCGGCAGCAAGGGCGGGATGGCGAGCGTCTACCACCGCCGCTTCCATCCCCACGACGTGACCGGCACGGTGGTCTACTCGGCCCCGAACAACGTCGACGACCGCGACGACTCCGCGTACCTGCGCTTCCTGAAGACGGTCGGCACCCCCGCCGGCCGGGAGGCCCTCGAGGCGGCCCAGCGGGCGATCCTGCTGCGCCGGGCCGGCATGGTCGCCCGCTACGAGGCCTGGGCTGCCGCCACCGGCGACACCTTCCGGCTCGTCGGCAGCGCCGACAAGGCTCTCGAAATCGCCGTCCTGCGCGTGCCGTTCATGTTCTGGCAGCGCGGCACACCGGACGACGTCGCCGCGATCCCCGGTCCCGGGGCGACGGCCGACGAGCTGTACACCTGGCTGGACGACACCGCGGGCCTGGCGCTGTACGCCGACACGACCGCCCGGAACTACATCCCGTACTGGTACCAGATCGGCACCCAGCTCGGGTACGGCAGCCTCCCCACCGCGCACCTGACGGATCTGCTCCGCCACCCGCGCGCCGCCGAGGCGCGCAGTTTCGTCCCCCGGGACGTCCCCCTGCGCTTCGACCGGGACGCCATGCCCGACATCGACCGCTGGGTCCGCCGCCGCGGCAGCAGGCTGCTGTTCGTCTACGGCACCCAGGACCCCGCCGTGGCCGAGCACTTCCGCCCCGGGGGGCCGGACTCACGGGTGCTGTGGGTGCCGGGCGGGAATCACGGTGCCGACCTGGCGGACCTGTCCCCCGCCGACCGGAAGTCGGCGGAGGACGCGCTGGTCCGCTGGGCGGGTCAGGAAACGTCATGCTCACGCCCGAAGGCGCGAGTTGATCTTATGCGTACCTGACAGAAGCTCAGGAGGGCGGCCAGGCGTCTCCCCAGTCGGCGTCCCGCGCGGCCTTGTACAGGTCGCCGTGGCGCTTGGTGACGGTGGCACGGCGCAGGGACGGTTCGCTCTCGCACAGGTCGAGGAGGACCTGGCCCTTGCGGATCTGAGGGCGCCGGACGACCCGGGAGGGAGCCGGTTCGACGGGGAAGCGGGCGGCGGCGACGTAGGCGAACTTCTCGTCCTCGTAGGCGAGGGAGCCGCCCTTGACCTGGCGGTGCAGGGAGGAGCGGCTGACCCGGGCGGAGAAGTGGCACCAGTCCGTGCCGGGGGCGATGGGGCAGGCGGCGCTGTGCGGGCAGGGAGCGGCGATGCGGAAGCCGGCGGTGATCAGCCGGTCGCGGGCCTCGATGAGGCGGGTGTAGCCGTCGGGGGTGCCGGGCTCGACGATCACGACGGCCTGAGCGGCGGCCGCGGCGGCGTCCACGAGGGCGGTGCGGTCCGCGGCGGTCAGCTCGTTGAGGACGTAGGAGACGGTGACGAGGTCCGTGCTGTCGAGGGTGAGCGCCGCTCCGATCCGGGAGCGCTGCCAGCGTACGTCCCTCAGCTCCGGGTTGGCCGCGGCGATCTCGCGCCCCAGGGCGAGCGCGGGCTCGGACCAGTCGAGCACGGTGACGGGCCGCTCCCCGCCCCAGACCGCGCCCACGGCCCAGGCCGCCGCGCCCGTGCCCCCGCCGAGATCGGTGTGCCCGCCGGGCACCCACTCGGGCGCGGCGTCCGCGAAGGCCTCCAGCGCGGAGCGCACGGCCTCGAAGGTCGCGGGCATCCGGTAGGCGGCGTAGGCGGCGACGTCGGCCCGGTCCCGGAGGATGGGGGCGTCGGTCGGGGTGTCCCCCCGGTAGCTGGCGATCAGCCGCTCGACCGCCTGCGAGGCCTGCCGGGGCGGCAGCCCGTCGAGCAGACCGGCGAGGGCGGCGCGGAGGTTTTCGGCCGGGGGTGCGGGGGCGTTCACCCGGCGATTCTACGAGGCGGGCCGGGGCGGGCGTCGCGCTCGCCCGGGGAGAGATCCCGGCCCGGGCTCCCCGACCGCCGGCCGACCGCGCCGACGCCTCCCCTCCCCCTCCGCGGCCCGGGACGGCAGGGCCCCGGGCCGCCCACGCCGACCACCGCGAGAGGAGGCGAACGCCCGAACCCG
>NZ_JBHVCP010000012.1:0-113875 GCF_042803315.1 Streptomyces sp. NPDC057424 | reverse complement strand
CGAGGCCGACGAGGCCACCACGAAAGGACGCAAACGCCCGAACCCGAGGCCGACGAGGCCACCACGAAAGGACGCAAACGCCCGAACCCGAGGCCGACGAGCCCGCCGCGCACGCCCGGGGCGACCCGCGCCCGGAGTCTCCCCGCCCACCGACCGGACTGCACCGGCACCACCTGCTCACGCCCCGGCCCGGAACCGGCAGGGCTCGCCCGAGCCACCCACGCCGACCAAGGCGAGAGCACGCGAGCGCCCGGGCCGGGGTCCGACGAGGCCGCCGGAGCAGCCGCCGCGCACGCCCGGTGGCCTGGGGGATCCCCGCCCCGGAACCGGCAGGGCTCCCCCAGGCCACCGCGAGAGAGCCCGACCGCCCGCCCACGGGGCCCGTCGGGGCCGTGAGGTTCAGGACGTCACCCTCGCCCGGACACCCCCGGCGCACGCCTCGCCCGAGCCCCCGAAGAGATCACCGCACCGCCCGGGCCACCCGCGTCGCCGCCGCCGCCCTCGGGGCGCTGTCCGGGCGTCGGCGGCGTGGGTGGACCGCGTTGGTGAGGAGGATGAGGAACGTGTCCGTGGCCGGGTCGAGGACGAGGGACGTGCCCGTGAAGCCCGTGTGGCCCGCCGCGCCGCGGCCCGCCAGGTCGCCCATGAACCAGGGCTGGTCGAGGGAGAAGCCGAGGCCCGGCGGGGTGAAGAGCAGCTCGACGAAGTCGGGGCCGAGGATGCGGGCGGGACCGTAGGAGCCGCCCGCGAGCAGGGTGCGGCAGAACACCGCGAGGTCTCGGCCGGTGGAGAACAGGCCCGCGTGGCCGGCCACTCCCCCGAGGGCCCAGGCGTTCTCGTCGTGGACCTCGCCCCGCAGCATCCCCCGGTCCGCCTTGGCCCAGGGCCGCCGCTGGTCCTCCGTCGCCGCGGCGCCCGAGCACGGACCGAAGTCCGTCGCCGTCATGCCCAGCGGCCGGGTGATGCCGTCGTGGACGAGGACGTCGAGGGTGCGGCCGGTGACGCGCTCCAGGACGTACTGGAGGAGGAGCATGTTGAGGTCGGAGTAGCGGTATGCGCCCGGCGCCCCGGCCGGCGGCTCCGACTGGAGCGCCGCGAGCCGCTGCGCGTCGTCGGCGCAGTCGTACAGCGGGAGTTCGGGCCGCAGCCCGGAGGTGTGGGTGAGCAGCTGGCGTACGGTGATGCCGTGCCGGGCGGCCGCCGTGAAGTCGGGCAGGTACGCCCCGACCTTCGCGTCGATGCCGAGCGTCCCGCGCTCGATCTGCTGCACGGCGGCCACGGACGTGAACAGTTTCGTGAGGGACGCCAGGTCGAAGGGCGTGCCGACGGTCATCGGCACCCGGTCCTCGGGGGGCAGTTCCACCCCGGCGTCGGTGTCGGCGTCGTAGGCCGCGTAGCGGACGGCCCAGCCCGCCGCCTCCTCGACCGCGATCACCGGGCCGCGTCCGACGACGAGGACGGCGCCCGGGGCCCAGGGACGCTGCCCGGTGGTCAGGACGTGGACCTCCCGGACGAGGTGACGCAGTTCCGCGGGGTCGAGTCCGGCCCGTTCCGGCGTGCCGTCGCGCAGTCTGGCGCTCAGCTGACTGCTCCCTCCACGCTCGGGCGGCCGTTCTCCTTCTTCCAGGGTCGGCACATTCCCATGAAGCAGGCCACTGCCACCAGTGCGGCGGCCAGTTGGACGACGGCCATCGGGAGGGCGGTGTCCTCCCCGGCGACGCCGACGAGCGGCGAGGCGATCGCGCCGATGAGGAAGGAGGACGTGCCGAGCAGGGCCGACGCGGAACCGGCGGCGTGCTTGGTGCGCATCAGGGCGAGGGCCTGGGTGTTGGGCAGGGTGATGCCCATCGCGGACATCAGCACGAACAGCGCGGCGGCGACGGGCACCAGCCCGACCTCGCCGAAGACGCCCAGGGACATCAGCAGCAGCGCGGTCGCGGCGGTGATGACGATCGCCAAACCGATGCCCAGGACCCGGTCGAGACTGACCCGGCCGACGAGGATCTTGCCGTTGATCTGGCCGACGATGACCAGCCCGACGGAGTTGAGGCCGAACAGCAGGCTGAACGTCTGCGGGGATGCGCCGTAGATCTCCTGGATGACGAACGGGGACGCCGATATGTAGGCGAACAGGGCGGCGAAGGCGAAGCCGCCGGTGAGCATGTAGCCGGTGAAGGAGCGGTCGGCGAGCAGGGTGCGCATCGAGCGCAGGGCCTCGCCGACGCCGCCGCTGTGCCGCTCGGCAGGGGCCAGGGTCTCGGGCAGCCGGGCCCAGACCAGGAGCCCGATGAGGACGCCGATGACCGTGAGGACGGCGAAGACGCCCCGCCAGTCCGTGACGCGCAGGACCTGCCCGCCGATCAGCGGCGCCACGACCGGGGCGACCCCGGAGATCAGCATGAGGGTGGAGAAGAAGCGGGCCATGGCCATGCCGTCGTACAGGTCGCGGACGACGGCCCGGGCGATGACGATCGCGGCGGCGCCCGCGAGGCCCTGGGCCAGCCGGAAGGCCACCAGCAGCTCGACGGTGGGGGCGAGGGCACACAGCACGGTGGCGACGACGAAGACGGCGAGCCCGGCGAGCAGCGGTCGGCGACGCCCCCACCGGTCGCTCATGGGCCCGACCACGAGCTGCCCGAGCGCCATGCCGGCCAGGCACGCGGTGAGCGTGAGCTGGACGGTCGCGGCCGGCGCGTGCAGGGAGCGGGTGACCTCCGGCAGGGACGGGAGGTACATGTCCATCGCCAGCGGAGGCACGGCGGTCAGGCTTCCGAGGAGGAAGGTGACCAGGAGCCCGGTGCGGCGGTGCGGTGTGCGGCCGGGCCGCTCCGTCCCGGCTGCGGCCTCCTGCGCGGTGTTCGATATGGACGCCCCACCCTCGGGCATGAGTCCCTCCCTTTCCGAGTCGATCGCCACCTATGCTCTCAGCTCGTACGGAGTGCTCGTACGGAGTGCTCGTACGGAGTGCTCGTACGGACTGCTCGGGTCACGAGGTGGAGGCGGGGCGCACATGACGGCGGACACGGTGCGGTGGGGGATCCTGGCGACCGGCGGGATAGCGAGCGCGTTCACCGCGGATCTGATCGACCTGCCGGACGCGGAGATCGTCGCGGTGGCGTCACGGTCGGAGGCCTCGGCGAAGACGTTCGCGGAGCGGTTCGGGATCCCCCGGGCCTACGGCGACTGGAACGCCCTCGCGCAGGACGAGGACATCGATGTCGTCTACGTCGCCACCCCGCACACGGCGCACCGGACCGCCGCCGGACTGTGTCTCGCGGCCGGGCGGAACGTGCTGTGCGAGAAGCCCTTCACGCTGAACGTGCGCGAGGCGGAGGAACTCGTCGCGCTGGCGCGGGAGCACGGGCGCTTCCTGATGGAGGCGATGTGGATGTACTGCAACCCGCTGGTACGGCGCCTGAAGGCGCTGGTCGACGACGGGGCGATCGGCGAGGTGCGCAGCGTCCAGGCCGACTTCGGGCTGGCCGGCCCGTTCCCGCCCTCGCACCGGCTGCGGAACCCGGAGCTGGGCGGCGGCGCGCTGCTCGACCTGGGCGTGTATCCGGTGTCGTTCGCACAGCTGCTGCTCGGGGAGCCGTCGGACATCGCGGCGCGGGCGGTGCTCTCCGAGGAGGGCGTCGACCTCCAGACGGCGGCGGTGCTGTCCTTCGACAGCGGCGCGCTCGGTTCGGTGCACTGCTCCATCGTGGGGGGCACGGCGACCTCCGCCTCGGTCACCGGCTCGAAGGGCCGGATCGACATCCGGCAGGGCTTCTTCTTCCCGGAGAGTTTCGTCCTGCACCGGGACGGCCGCGACGCCGAGGAGTTCACGGCCGACCCGGCGGACGGGCCCCGCAACAGCCTGCGGCACGAGGCGGCCGAGGTGATGCGGGCCCTGCGCGCCGGCGAGACCGAGTCCCCGCTGGTGCCGCTGGACGGCACGCTCGCCGTGATGCGGACACTCGACGCGATCCGGGACCGCGTCGGCGTCCGCTACCCCGACGAGACGGGCGAGCCGGAGCTCACGCCGGCCTGAGCCCTGATCCCGCAGGGGGCACGGGAGGCTCCCGTACGCTGCGGGCCCATGAATGCCAAGGACAATGCGATCGCGGTGGTGACCGGGGCGGGTTCCGGCATCGGCCGGGCGGTCGCCGTGGAACTGCTGCGTACGGGCTGGTCGGTGGCGCTGGCGGGCCGGCGTGTCGAGACACTGGAGGAGACGGCGGCCCTGGCGCCCGGGGCCGATTCCCTGGCGGTACGGACGGACGTCTCACGCCCCGAGGACGTGAGTGCCCTCTTCGCCGCCACCGTCGAGCGCTTCGGCCGGGTCGACCTGCTGTTCAACAACGCGGGCACGTTCGGCCCCGGCGGTGTGCCGGTCGAGGAGCTGCCCTACGACGCCTGGCGGCACGTGGTGGACACCAACCTCAACGGGGCGTTCCTGTGCGCGCAGGCGGCGTACCGGCAGATGAAGGAGCAGGACCCGCGGGGCGGCCGGATCATCAACAACGGCTCGATCTCCGCGCACACGCCCCGCCCGCTGTCGGTGGCCTACACGGCCACCAAGCACGCGCTGACCGGCCTGACCAAGTCGCTGTCGCTGGACGGGCGCTCGTACGGGATCGCGGTGGGGCAGATCGACATCGGCAACGCGGCCACCGACATGACGTCCCGTATGCAGACGGGAGCCCTGCAGGCAAACGGGGAAGTCGCCCCGGAACCGGTCATGGACGTCGCTGACGTGGCCCGCACGGTGCGGCACATGGCGGAGCTGCCGCTGGAGGCGAACGTGCAGTTCGCGACCGTGCTGGCGACGGCGATGCCGTACGTCGGACGCGGCTGAGCGCGCGGCGGATTTCGTCAAGTCGTCAACCTGCACAAGCGGAATAAGAACGTCCGACCCATTGCGGCCGGTAGGGGAATTATGCTCAACTCTTCTACACCAAAGCTTCACACTTGGAACAGAGCGCTTCCGTGGGCCACATCCGAGGGGGGAGGCGGCAGTCGTTCCACCGCACCGGTTGGGGGTGGACTTCGCGAGGGACCGCGGAGTACACACCGGTGCGCGTGGAACGACTGCCGCACACGTCAAGGACCGGATGCCGCGAGTCGGAGCGCACACGGGGACAAGCCCCTGCGAGGGGGGCGGGTTTCAGGCCTGCCCGGTCTCGAAGCGCGTGATCCTGCCGTCGTCGTCCACGGTGAAGCTCCACCGGGTGCGCATCTCGCCCCAGGTGTCGTTGCTGTAGCGGGCGATGAGGGAACGGCCGCCGTTGGACTCGTTGTCGACCTCCATGTGGCCGTGGGAGGAGAAGATCTCCCGGTCCACCCAGTCGGCGAGGTCCCGTTCGGAGCCGTCGTCCGTCATGGTGGCGTCCGGCGCGAGGAGCCCCATGAAGCTCTCGCGGTCGTGGTTGTTCACGGCGGCCACGAAGGCCCGGACAGCCGGATCGCTGAGGCGCGTGATCTGAATCGTCATACGAGCCAGCCTCGTACCGGCCACCGCCCCACGCCACCCGTGCCACCCGAACGGCGTCCCGGGCGGCTCCGCCAGGTGTAGCCCGGGGCCGCGGGTGCGACGGTGGAACCGGCGAGAGACGCCCTTCTGTTCCTGCTGCTCTGTCCCTGCTGCTCTGTTCCTGCTGTCCGCTCCGGGAGACGACGTGACGCGTAACGACCGACGTGATCTGGGCCTGCTGCTGCTCCGGCTGGGGGCGGGCGGCGCGCTGGCCGCCCACGGCGCGCAGAAGCTGTTCGGCTGGTTCGGCGGGCACGGCATCGAGGGGACCGGCCAGTTCATGGAGTCCGTCGGCTACGTCCCCGGCAAGGCGAGCGCGACGGCGGCGGGCCTCGCGGAGACCGGCGGCGGCACACTGCTGGCCCTGGGCCTGGCCACCCCCGCCGCGGGTGCGGCGGCGGCCGGTGCGATGGCCGGCGCGGCGGCGGTGCACGCCCCGAACGGCTTCTTCAACCAGGGCGGCGGCTACGAGTACGCGGCGACCCTGGGCCTGACCGCCGCGGGCCTGGCCGTCACCGGCCCGGGCCGCCTCTCCCTGGACCACCTGCTCGGACACGCGGTGAACCGCGGCTGGATGATCCCGGCGGCCTTCGCGGCGACGGCGGCGGGCACGGCGGTGGTGGTGGGAGCCCGGGCGAGGCGGCTGCGGAAGGCGAAGGAGGGGGAGCAGGAGGCGTTGTTCGAGGAGGAGTACATGGAGTAGGGGGCCGGGACCCGGGGCATTGTCAGTCCCGCATGGCAGGCTGCGCCTCCATGAACGAACAGTCCTCCGCCCCTGAACTCTGGTCCACCATCGACGCCTTGTCGGAGTGGCTCGACACCAACCGCCCGGTCGAGGGCCGCGAGGGCCTCTTCCTGCGCATCCTGAAGCTCACCGAGGAGGTCGGCGAGGTCTCCGAGGCCGTGATCGGGGCGACGGGGCAGAACCCGCGTAAGGGTGTGACGCATACGTGGGACGACGTGCAGTCGGAGCTGTGCGATGTGGTCATCACGGCGCTGGTGGCGTTGCGGACGTTGACGCCGGAGGCTCGGGAGGTGTTCGGGGGGCATCTGGAGCGGGTCAGGGAGAGATCGCTGACGTCGACGCGCCCGTGACCGGTCCGTAGGTCCCGTCCGGGTCGACCAGAACTGCATCCTGCCCCGGCTCAGGCGGCCGAGTGGACCAGTTCGGCCTTGTGGCGACCATGGCGTTCCCTGCAATCCCGGCAGAGTGCGCGCGGATCCTGCGAGCGGAGGGCGCGTTCACAGCCGTCGCAGCCGACCAGCGGTACCGGTTGCGATGGAGACGTCACCGTCGCCGTACGGGCAGGTCCTGGCGGCAACGGCGGTGGGAGAAGAGTGGTCGGGCGGTATTCGAGGAGCCGGGCCGGATTACGGAGGGCGTCGGCCTCGTTCGGACACGAACCGGCTGCACGATGCCGCCGGTGGGGACTTCCACCTGGCGAAGATCACGGAGCACGAGGCGCGGGAGACCTGCGTACACGAGCTCGAGCAGGTCTATGACCTGCTGCCGGACTTCCGGATGGGTTTCATCCAACGTGTCGACGTCGTCTCCCCAACCCTGCGGGACATCCGTCTCCAGACCGCCAGCCTGCCTGGTGCGCAGGACAGTTACCGGAATCCACCGTCCACTGCGCAGGGCCGGGCCGATTGGATCGCTGCGAACAAGGAGATCATCAAGGCTGCGGCACCAAATGTGGGGCTGCCGCCGGACATGGTTGCCGGTATCGCGTGGCAGGAGGTCGGCGGACAGCCCGGCATCCTGGACGACATGACCGAACAGCTCAAGGCGGAGAGCGAGTTCGCCGCGCGCTACAACGGCGGGCCGTACTGGGAGACCGACGACGCCCAGGACTACGGGCGTCGGTTCGCGAACAATCTGGACGAGCCAAGGAACGCACTGCGCTGATGACCAGCCCTTCCCACGTGGACGACGACCGCGGCTGCCTCCGTCTCGTCCTCGCCGTACCCCTCACGCTGCTCACCCTCATCGCCGCGTACTTCTGCTGGACGGCACTGACCATCACGCCGTCCGGCTCCTGGGACGACGACGCGTACGCCGGAATCGTGCTGTCGTGCGTCGTCACCATCGCGGCCGCCGGGGCTGCGGGGGCGCTGTGGCTGGCGCCTTCGGTGCGAAGGGCCATGCCGTGGTGGTGGACATCTCCGGCTCTGCTGTTGGGCGTGGTTGCAGGAGCGCGGTGGGTGGTGGGCGGTTAGGCCCACCACCACCGTCTCGGGTTACATCCGCCGTGCCTTGCGATCAGGACATCCCGGACCACCGATGCCGGCGGCTGGACGAAACGCAGGACAGGGCACGGGTTGACGGGTTCACCGCCGACTGCCGCACACCGCCGCGTACACGAAACACACCGTCGCCTACCGCACCTCGCTGTGTGCGCATCGGATCTGGGCGCCGTGGGCGGTCCCGCCAACGTAGGCGCCATGAACAGCAAGCATTCTCCGCCGCGCTCTGCACCGGCTCGGCTACTCAGGGGGCCCGCTGCCCCGGAGATGGGCTACCCCCCCGCGGAAGGCGCCGGCGGAGCGACTTCTGCTCCTTGCTCTGTGCGGGAGCGGGCGGTTGCGGCTGGGGCGCGCCGGCCGCGTGAGCGAGGTCGTTGCTCATCCGGAGCGACACCGCGGTGCTCCGCAGGTGCGGGTGCCGTGGTTTCCCTCGGCACCCGCACGGTGCATCAGGAAACGGTGCCCCGAAGGGATCTCCGTCAAGGACGCGGGCCTCCGTCCCAGATCAGAGGCCCTTTCCCAGGTAAAGCCGCCGCTGGCGGCAGACGAGTCGGGCTGTACGCCGGGTTCTGTTCCCCGGTTCCCTCGCGGGAGCCGGGGCGACGGCCATCCATCTAGGGCCGGCGTTGCCACCGGCCTCGTGCGGTCTACCCGCGGACTCGGGCGGGCAGCCCTCGATCGTCCGCGCAGAGACACCGAGGTGTCTCCTCTTGACCTTGCTCCGGGTGGGGTTTACCTAGCTGCCCAGGTCACCCTGGGCACTGGTGGTCTCTTACACCACCGTTTCACCCTTACCGAGGGCCGTACGGATACGGTCCCCGGCGGTTTGCTTTCTGTGGCACTGTCCCGCGGGTCACCCCGGGTGGCCGTTAGCCACCACCCTGCCCTGTGGAGCCCGGACGTTCCTCGGGAAGCTCCCCGTCAGGGGGACTCCACGCGGCCGTCCGCCCGGCTCGTCTGCCGTGTCGACCATGGTACCGGTCGGGAGGACGGCTTCGGTCCCGCGGCCGTCGCCAGGACCGAGCCCGCGAGGATCAGGGTGAAGGCCACGCCGATGCCGAGGGTCAGCTCCTCGTCCAGGAAGAGGGCGCCCGCGGCGACGGCGACCGCCGGGTTGACGTAGGTGATCACTCCCGCCCGGGTCGGGCCGATCTCCTTGATCAGCTCCAGGAAGGCCACGAACGCTACCGCGGTGCAGATGACGCCGAGGCCGGCGAGGGCGGCCAGGACCTCACCCGAGGGCATGGTGGCCGGCCGGGTCAGGAAGGCGGCGGGGGCGTAGACGACCGCCGCCAGGGTGAGGCAGGGGGTGATCAGCTGGAGGGTCGGCACGTCCTTGAGGTGCCGGGCGGCTATCAGAGGGGCGGTGGCGTAGCCGACGACCGTGACCAGCACCTCGGCCAGCGAGCGGGCGTCGCCGCCGGTGAGGTGCGGCAGGGTGAGGACGGTGACGCCCGCGAGGCCGAGGGCGAGTCCGGTGGCACGGCGGGCGCCCACGCGTTCCTCGGCGCCGAAGAAGCGGGCCAGGAGTACGGCGACGATCGGCACGCCCGCGATGAGGAGCCCGGCGGTGGAGCTGGACAGGTGGCGTTCGGCGTCGGTCAGGGTCCACCAGGGGCCGACGATCTCGATGACGGCGAAGGCCAGCATCGGCTTCCAGTGGACCCGGACGGTACGGGCGAAGCCGCCCTGGCGGAGAGCGAAGGGGAGCAGGAGCGCGGCGCCGAGGGCGCAGCGTGTGAACACCACCATGGACGGGGACAGGTCGTCCACCGCCACCTTGATCATCAGGTAGGGGACGCCCCAGACCACTCCCATCAGGGAGAACAGGAACCAGCCGCGTGCAGTCATGCGGTGAGTCTCGGCCGTCTCAACCCGCTGTGTCTTGAACGCTGTTGCGGTACGCCGCCGGGGTCACCCCCAGCACCCGGCGGAACCAGCGGGTGAGGTGCGCCTGGTCGGCGAAGCCGACGAGGCCGGCGACCTCGGCGGGGCGCAGTCCGGCTTCCAGGAGGCCGCGGGCCCTGGCGACCCGGTGCTGGGCGAGCCAGGCGTACGGCGGTACGCCCATCGTCGTGCGGAAGGCGCGGAGGAGTTGGTAGCGGGAGAGGCCCAGGTCGGTGGCGAGGGCAGCCAGGGACGGGGGGTCCAGCAGTTCGTCCGCCAGGCGGTCGCGTACGGACCTGGCGATGTGGCCGGTGCCGGGCACGGTGTCGTCGGTCGCCCGGGCCGTGGAGTGGCGGCGGGCCAGGGCCGTGAGCAGCCAGGGCAGCCGGGATTCGGTCTCCAGCGGGTCGGGGCAGGTGCTGATGTCGGTGTGGGCGGCGCGGAGGGCTGCCGCCAGTTCCGGGTCGTGGAGGACGGGGTTCCGGAAGTGCGGATGGCCGCCGAGGGTGCCGTCGGTGAGGAGGGCCGGTTCGGCGTAGAGGGCCTGGTAGGCGTAGCCGTCGGCCGCTGCCGGGCCGCCGGTGTGCATCTCGCCGGGCTCCAGGACGACGATCGAGCCGGGGTAGGAGTGGATGTGCCCGCGCCGGTACGCGATGACCTCCGAGCCGCCGACGGTGACGCCGATGGTGAACTCGTCGTGGGCGTGGGGGGCGTAGACGTGGCTGTCGAAGTGGGCGGTGAGGAGGTCGAGGGGCGGGCCGGCACGGCCCAGGCGTGCCCTGGTCCAGCTGGTCTGTTCGCGCATCCCCATATCGCACCCCCGCCCACAGGGGATCAGAGGAGGTCGGCCGTGTCCAGGTCGAAGGCGAACGGTTCCGGAAGAGCGATGGGCTTGCCGAAGGGGCGGGCGCAGTGCTCGCGGTAGTCGTCGTCCTTCGGCTCGCTGAACACCGTGACTTGCGCCGTGTCCCGGTCGACCAGCAGGTAGAGCGGGATGCCCGCGCGGGCATAGCAGTGGCGCTTGGCCTCTCGGTCGGCCGGCGGCCTGGTGGAGGTCACCTCCATCACCATGGCTACGCCGTCGCACGACATCCAGGAGCCGACTCCGCCGAACAGGTCGCGCTCGATGGGGCCGAAGGTGACGTCCGGAACCAAGTGGTTCTTGGGGCAGGAGCCTCCGCTCCGCACCTTCAGCCCCTTGTTCCCCGAGAAGTCCATGTCGGTCCGGGAGTACCTGATCACTTGCCTCACGATCCGGCTGATGCACTTCTCGTGATCCCCGTCCGGCGGCGGCGTCACAACGATCTCCCCCTCGATCAGCTCGGCCCGGAAACCCTCCGGGGTGTCCAGGGCGAGAAAGCCCTCCAGCAGGACGTCTTCCTGCGAGAGCGGCTCGTGGGCGATGGCAGTCATGTCACGCCCCTCCTTCGGTCGCTCGCCAGACTGGGACATCGGCTGATCACCTGTCCGTGAGATCGGGACCCCTTCCCTCGATCGTGGCACACGATCAACGCCGCCGTCAGGCACCGAGCCGCTCGCTTGACCTTGCCGCAGCGTCAACGTCTTCACTGGTGGCATGCGGATCGGAGAACTCGCCGTCACCGTCGGCGTCACCACGCGGGCCGTGCGGCACTACCACCATCTGGGGCTGTTGCCCGAGCCCGAGCGGCGGGCCAACGGGTACCGGGAGTACGGGTTGCGGCATGCCGTCGTGCTGGCACGGATCCGGCGGCTGACGGAGCTGGGGCTGGGGCTCGCGGAGGTGCGGGACGTGCTCGCGGACGATGCCGGGAAGGACCTCGTCGAGGTGCTCACCGAGCTGGACGAGGATCTGGCGCGGCAGGAGGAGGCCCTCCGGGAGCGGCGGGCGCGGTTGCGGACCTTGCTGGACGGGGAGGGCGGGGTGCCTGCCGAGGGGCCGGTGTCGCCCGAGCTGGCCGCGCTGTTCGCCGGGACCGCGCATCTCTCCGACTCGCCCATGGCCGCCAGGGACCGCGAGATCATCGCGTTCCTGGAGACCGCGATGCCGGCCGAGGACCGGGAGCGGTTGATGTCGTCGGTGGGTGAGGCGCTGGGCAGTCCGGGGGCCGTGGCGCGGGCCGGTGAGGCCTATGCGCTGCTCGACGGGCTCGCCGGTGCCGAGCCCGATGACCCGCGCGTCGACGAGGCGGCCCGGGCGCTCGCCGGCTGCATCCCGCCGGGGGTGTTCCCGGAGGCCGGGGAGCTCGACCAGGACGGCGGCTTCCTGCGCGCCTTTTACGACGATCTTTCTCCGGCCCAGGCGGAGGCCGTACGCCGTACGCTGCGGATCCTCGCCGAGGAGCGGCGATGAGGGCCGGGTGGCTGCTGGTCCGGCACGAGGTGCGGTTGCTCGCGAGTCTCGCCCTGTGGGTGGCGCGGCGTACACATGGGGCGGGGAGCGGGCGGGCCTTCGGGTACGCGCGCGGGCAGGGCGCGATGATGGCCGGGTTCGCGTTCGTGTGCCTGGTCGAGACGGTCGCGCTGTCCGTGCTGCTGCGGGACTGGCCCGCCGTGCACGCGGCGTTTCTCTTCCTGGACGTGTACACGATCGTGTTCGTCGTGGCGCTGCACGCCTCGTCGGTCGTACGTCCGCATGTGCTGGATGATGACGGCGGCTCGCTGCGGATACGGCGGTACGTCCATGTCGATCTGCTGGTGCCGCTGGAGCGGATCGGCTCCGCGCGGCGTGAGCTGCGGATGACGCACGAACCGGCCGACGGCGAGCTGAACGTCGAGGTCGGCTCGCAGACCACCGTCACGCTCGAACTGACGGCACCGGTCACGCACGTCACCTTCTTCGGGCGGCGCCGGGAGGTGCGGCTCGTCCGTTTCCACGCCGACGACGCCGACGGCCTGGTCCGCGCCCTCGGCCGGGCGCGCGTCTGACCCCCCGTACGCCCCCGTACGCTGTCGGCTGCAGTTCGATCGAAGGAGTACGCGTGCTTGTCCTGCTGCCGCCGTCCGAAGGCAAGGCCTCCTCCGGCCGCGGTGCCCCGCTGAAGCCGGAGTCGCTGTCGCTGCCGGGGCTGACAGCCGCCCGGGAGGCCGTTCTCACCGAGTTGGTCGAGCTGTGCGCCGGCGACGAGGACAAGGCGCGTGAGGTGCTGGGGCTCAGCGAGGGGCTGCGGGGCGAGGTCGTCAAGAACGCGGAGTTGCGCACGGCGGGGGCGCGGCCGGCCGGGGAGATCTACACCGGCGTGCTCTACGACGCTCTCGGCCTGGCGTCCCTCGACACGGCCGCCAAGCGGCGGGCGGCGCGGTCGCTGCTCGTGTTCTCCGGGCTGTGGGGTGCCGTGCGGGTGACGGACCGGATTCCGTCCTACCGGTGCTCGATGGGCGTGAAGCTGCCGGGGCTCGGTGCGCTGGGCGCGCACTGGCGTGCGCCGATGGCGTCGGTGCTGCCCGAGGTGGCCCGGAGCGGGCTGGTGCTGGATCTGCGGTCCGCCGCGTACGCCGCCGCCTGGAAGCCGAAGGGCGAGGTCGCCGAGCGGACGGCGTCCGTGCGGGTGCTGCACGCGCCCACGCGGAAGGTGGTCAGCCACTTCAACAAGGCGACCAAGGGGCGGATCGTGCGCGGCCTGCTGACCTCCGGGGCCGACCCGAAGGGACCGGCCGAGCTGGTGGAGGTGCTCCGGGGTCTCGGGTACGTCGTGGAGGCGCAGGCCCCGGCGAAGTCGGGGCAGGCGTGGTCGCTGGATGTGCTGGTGGACGAGGTCCACTAACGCGCCATTGCACTGTGCGCAACGTCCTTTGCGCGCTGTGCTCGGGCGACGGCAGGATGACGCCATGGCCTCCGCCTCTCCCCTGCCCGCCTCGGTGCTGGATCTCGCGCCCGTCGTCCCCGTCGCCGTCGTCGAGGACGCCGGTGACGCCGTACCGCTGGCGCGGGCGCTGGTCGCGGGCGGGCTGCCGGCGATCGAGGTGACGTTGCGGACGTCCGTGGCCCTGACGGCGATCCGGGAGATCGCCCGGGAGGTGCCCGGGGCGCTCGTCGGGGCCGGGACGGTGATCAGCCCCGAGCATGTCACCGAGGCGGTGGCCGCGGGCTCCCGCTTCCTGGTCAGTCCCGGCTGGACGGACGTCCTGCTGGAGGCGATGCGGGCGTCCGGGGTGCCGTTCCTGCCGGGGGTGTCGACGGCGTCCGAGGTCGTGGCGCTGCTGGAGCGCGGGGTGCGGGAGATGAAGTTCTTCCCGGCGCAGGCCGCGGGCGGTACGGCGTATCTGAAGTCGCTGTCGGGGCCGCTCCCCCAGGCCCGTTTCTGCCCCACGGGCGGGATCGGCCCGGCCTCCGCCCCGGATTACCTCGCCCTGCCCAACGTCGGCTGTGTGGCCGGGAGCTGGATGCTGCCGCGGGATGCCGTGGCGGCTCGCGACTGGGGGCGCGTCGAGGCCCTGGCCCGTGCGGCGGCGGGGCTCAGCGCAGGTGGGACGTGTCGTTGAGGAGGCGGACGCTGGCGTTTCCGTCGGCGTAGTACGCGACCACCGACAGGGACGCGGCCGACAGTTCCATGCGGAACAGCGACTCCGGCGGGGCTCCCAGGGCGAGCCGGACGAGCGTCTTGATCGGCGTCACGTGCGTGACGAGCAGGACCGTCCGGCCCGCGTGGGCCGCGACCAGCTTGTCGCGGGTGGCGGCGAGCCGGGTGGCCGTCGCCGCGAAGCTCTCGCCGCCGCCGGTGGGTTCGGCTTCCGGATTGGCCAGCCAGGCGTTCAGGTCGTCGGGGTGGCGCTCGCGCACCTCGGCGAAGGTGAGTCCCTCCCAGGCGCCGAAGTCCGTCTCGCGCAGCCCGTCGTCGATGCCGACGTCGAGCCCGAGCCGGGCGGCGACGATCCCGGCGGTCTCCCGCGTACGGGTGAGCGGCGACGACACGACGGCCTGGATGGTGCCTCGCCGGGCCAGCATCACGGCGGCCCGCTCGGCCTGCTCCCGCCCGGTGGCGGAGAGGGAAGGGTCGGTTCCGCCGCTGCCGGAGAACCGCTTCTGGGGCGTCAGCGGGGTCTCGCCGTGCCTCAGCAGGACGAAGGTGGCGGGGGCACCCATGTCGGCGGGGGCCCAGCCGGGGGCGGCTACGGCTTGGGCGGCGCGGGTGTCGGCGTCGGCGCCTGTCTTCGCGGCACCGGCATCGTCATCGGTCTTCGCGGCACCTGCGTCCCCGACCGCCCTCGCGGCACGCGCATCGGCATCGGCCTTCGCCGAGCCGGACGGGATCCCGGCTTCGCCGCCCTGTGCACCACCCTCGGCCCTCTCGGCTTCTCCGCCCGGTGGGTTCGTCGTGACGTGGCCGGAAGCGGGCGCCGCGCCCGGAACGTCCCGGAAGGGGTGTGCCGCGGCCCGCACGGCATCCGGGCCGGAGCCCGCCGCCGCGGCCGATGCGCGGCCTTCCGCCAGAGCTCCGCGCACCCGCGCCGCGCCCGCCGCCGCGTCACCGGGCGGCCCGGAGGGCGCGACGGCCTCAGCGCGCCCGGGACCCCCGGCAGCCGAGTCCAGCTCAGCCGTGGATCCCGACTCCGACCACCGCTCCCCCCTGGCCCCCGCGTCCATCGCCTCGTTGGCCAGCCGGTCCGCGTGCTTGTTCCGCTCCCTCGGAATCCACTCGTACGTGACCCGCCCGGGTGGGAAGACCCGGGCCGCCTGCGCGGCCAGGGGCTTCATGTCGGGGTGCTTGATCTTCCAGCGGCCCGACATCTGCTCGATGACGAGCTTGGAGTCCATCCGGACGTGGACCGTCGCCGCCGGGTCCAGCTCGTGGGCGGCGCCCAGGCCGGCCAGGAGGCCGCGGTACTCGGCGACGTTGTTCGTGGCGACGCCGATGTACTCGGCGGTCTCCCGCAGGGTCTCCCCCGTCGCCGCGTCGCTGACCACGGCCCCGTAGCCGGCGGGCCCCGGGTTGCCCCGTGAGCCGCCGTCCGCCTCGACGATGAACTCCCGCACCGGAAAGTCTCCTTGCAGGCCTAGAGGCCGGACTCGGACGTGCGCACCAGGATGCGGCGGCAGTTCTCGCAGCGGATCACCGTGTCGGGGGCCGCCTTGCGGATCTCGGCCAGCTCGGTGATGGCGAGCTCCTGCCGGCAGCCCTGGCAGCTGCGCGCGTACAGCTTCGCCGCGCCGACGCCGCCCTGCTGCCCGCGCAGCTTGTCGTAGAGCTTGAGCAGGTCGGCGGGGATCGAACCGGCGATGACCTCGCGCTCCTTGGTGACCGTGGCGACCTCGCCGTCGATCTGCTCGCAGGCCGCGTCGCGGCGCGCGGTCGCGTCGTCGATCTTCGACTGGACGGAGGTGACGCGCTCGGTCAGCTCGGCGACCCGCTCCTGCGCGGACTCCCGGCGCTCCATGACCTCCAGCACCACGTCCTCCAGATCGCCCTGCCGCTTGGCGAGGGAGGTGATCTCGCGCTGGAGGTTCTCCAGGTCCTTGGGGGAGGTGACGGCACCGGAGTCGAGGCGCTGCTGGTCGCGGGTGGCGCGCTGGCGCACCTGGTCCACGTCCTGTTCGGCCTTGGTCTGCTCGCGGGCGGTGTCGCTCTCCTCGGTCTGCGCGGCCACGAGCAGGTCGCGCAACTGGGTGTGGTCCTTGGTCAGCGACTCGATCTCGGCGTGCTCGGGCAGCGACTTGCGCTTGTGCGCGAGCTGCTGGAGGCGGACGTCGAGGTCCTGGACGTCGAGGAGTCGGATCTGGTCGGCGGGCGCGGCGTTCAGTTCGGGGCTCCAAGGGGGTCAGAAGTGGCAGAGGCCGCGTGCGCGGTCCAGGGGTCGGTGACCGTCTTCGAGACGTGGACGCGCAGGTCCCATCCGTGCCGGTCGGAGATCTCGTCGAGCTGGCTCGCGGCCAGCTCGCACCAGGGCCACTCGGTGGCCCAGTGCGCCGCGTCGAGCAGCGCGAGGGGACTGTGGGCGCGATCCGCCAGGAACTCGGACGCGGGGTGGTGGCGCAGGTCCGCGGTGAGGAAGGCGTCGGCCCCGGCC
The DNA here is from genome assembly GCF_042803315.1 of Streptomyces sp. NPDC057424. Classification (NCBI taxonomy): domain Bacteria; kingdom Bacillati; phylum Actinomycetota; class Actinomycetes; order Kitasatosporales; family Streptomycetaceae; genus Streptomyces; species Streptomyces sp. NPDC057424. The sequence goes on along the minus strand of NZ_JBHVCP010000012.1, from coordinate 97,242 downwards.
GCGCGGACGTGGTCGAAGAGGCTGTCGCCGGAGCCGCCGCTGACGGCGACCGTGCGCACGAGCGCCTCGGGGTCGCCGGCGACCCGGATGCCCTGCGCGGTGGCGGGCAGCCGCGCGGCGGCGCGGGCGGCGAACTCGCGGACGGTCACCGGGTGGTCCAGCGCGCAGAGGCGGCCGAGGCCCCGGCGGCCCTCGGGGTCGGTGGGGTCGGGCACGAGCGGCCCGGTGACGCGCAGGTCCAGCGCGGACGCGAGGGCGTCGGAGACACCCGGGTCGGCGGTGTCGGCGTTGGTGTGGGCGACGTGCAGCGCGATGTCGTTCTTGATGAGGGTGTGCACGACACGGCCCTTGAAGTGCGTCGCCGCGACCGTCGTCGTGCCGCGCAGATAGAGCGGGTGGTGGGTGACGAGCAGGCCGGCGCCCAGTTTCACCGCCTCGTCGACGATCTCCTGGACCGGGTCGACGGCGAACAGGACCCGTGTGACCTCCTGGTCCGGGTCGCCCGCGACGGTGCCGACCGCGTCCCAGGACTCGGCCCGCTCGGCGGGCCACAGGGTCTCCAGCGCGGCGATGACTTCAGACAGACGGGGCACGGAAGCAAGGCTACCCGCCTGATCTGTGGCGTTGCACCGCCACCGCCCGCTCCCGGCACCCATGGCCCCGCTCAGCACAATCGCCCCCTTTCCCTCAGGCGAATCGTTCCTGGAACACCCTTATGTGTGAAGTCTGCGCCCGTGGAATTCCCCGCCCGCGTGCGAAAACTACGTTCGTCACTGGAGGTGACCGAACGATGACTGCCTGTGCGATCGAGCCTTCGGCGGGACACGAGGACGAGGACGGAGCCGCGCCGGCAGGCTGCACGCTCACCGCGGACGGTGCCTACGGCGCGCGTCTCGCGTCGGCCGGCGACTCCTGGTTCCCGGAGCGCTGGACCCTGGACGGCCCCGAGCCGTACGCGGTGCCGCTGCCGCGCAACCAGCCGGAGGAGCCCGGCACCGAGGTGCAGCCGATGGGCGACGGGCGGGTCCTCATCCACCGGGTGGTGGCCGGGCGGCACGCCTTCTCGCTGCTGTACCCGACCGGGCCCGGTACCGGAGAGCTGCCCCTGGGCGCGGTCGAGTGCCCGGATGTCAGGGCCCGGCTGCGGCTGCTGCCCCCCGCCCCGGGCGGTGAGCGGGCCTACGCCCTCGCGGTCGGGCCGCGTACGACGTCGGTGTGGCTGGTGGCGGGCGGCGCCTTCGGGCCGGAGCGGCTGGCCGAACTGCCCGGCCGCTGCTCGGGCGGGGTCTGGCTGGACCGGGCGGGACGGCTGCTGGCGCTGGACCGGGAGACCGGCGGTCGCACCAAGGCCGTCGTGGTGGACCTGGAATGCGGCGGCGAGGTGTCGCCGCTGCTGCAGATCGCCGCCGACAGCGACGACCGGCTGCTGCTCGCCGACCACGACAGCGGGCTGCTGATCGTCCGCTCGGACGCGCCCTCGCCGGGGCAGGAGCGGCTGGGCTGGGGTGTCCTCGGCAGCACGCTGCCGGTGCGCTTCCCGGAGTGCCTGCGGCTGCGGGACTGCTCCGTCACGCCGTTCGCGATCCAGCCGGGGCAGGTGCTGACGCCGGAGAGCTGCGCGGTGGCGCTGCGGGTGGACGGACCGACGGGCAGCTGGGTCGGTGTCTGGCGGCCCGCCGAGCGGCGCTTGCATCATCTCCGGGCACCCGAGGGGTGGTTGGCGGGCACGGGCCTGTGGACGGCGGAGGGGGTGCTGCGGCTGCCGTACGCGACTCGGGCCGTGCCGTGCGGGGTGGCGCGGGTGAGCCCGCCCGGGGCCGTGCTCGCCCCGCCGGAGCCGGACCCGGCACCCCCGGTTCCGGAAGACCCGGGACACCCCGGACACCCCGAGGAGCCCGAATCACCCGACTCACCAGCGCAGGCCACCCCGCCCGCGACCCCTGCGGCGGCACGCCCTGTGCCCCTCCAGGAGGCGCCGTTGGGACGCCTTGTAACGAACTAGTGCCGGTTGGCGTGGCTGGCTGGATCCGAGGTCAGGGGTGCCGGTTAGACTCACCCGGCTGTAAAAAAGATCATGTTGACGGGGTGAATTCCATCCGATGAGCGACGCCAGCACGACCCAGCCGCGTACTGCCGACGTCCAGCAGACCTCCTCCTCCGGCCGTGGCCGGCACCGTGGTGAGGTCTCCACGCAGGACGGCGAGACGGCTCCGCGCGGACGCCACCGCAAGCCGGTGGCGGAGACCGAGCAGGCCGTGACTGCGGCCTGACGGCACGTCAGTCACCAGACAGCGAACGGCCCTTCCCGCCGAGCGGGGAGGGCCGTTCCGTGTCTCTCACCCGCGTCTCAGGCCCAGCACCTCCGCCGCCGCGAAGGTCTCCCCGGCCGGCCGGTCCGCGTAGTAGGGCCCGAGGACGGCCTCCAGCTCGTCGTAGGTGAAGGTGTCCTGCTTGCTGTCGAACCTGGCGGCGACCCGCGGGCGTTCGACGACGGCGACCATCCCGCCGTGCACCACGAGGAGCTGCCCGTTGACGTGCGCGGCGGCGGGTGAGGCCAGATAGCCGACGAGCGGCGCGACATGCTCGGGGGCGAGCGGGTCGAGGCCCGTGCCGGAGGGCTGCTCGATGCCCGCGAAGACGTCCTCGGTCATCCGGGTGCGGGCGCGCGGGCAGATGGCGTTGGCCGTCACGCCGTACTTGGCGAGGGCCAGGGCGGTGGAGGTGGTGAGGCCGACGATCCCGCCCTTGGCTGCGGCGTAGTTGGGCTGCCCGGCGGACCCGGCGAGGAACGCCTCCGAGGAGGTGTTCACGATCCGCCCGAACACCGGCTCCCCGGCCCGCTTGGACCGCTCCCGCCAGTGCGCGGCGGCGAACCGGGTGGTGTTGAAGTGGCCCTTGAGGTGCACGCGGAGGACGGAGTCCCACTCCTCCTCGGTCATCGAGAACACCATGCGGTCGCGCAGGATGCCCGCGTTGTTGACGAGGATGTCGAGCCTGCCGAACGCGGCGACCGCCGACTCCACGAGCGTGCGCGCCTGCTCGAAGTCGGAGACGTCACCGGTGTGTGCGAGCGCGGTCCCGCCCGCTGCCCGGATCTCGGTGGCGACCTCCTCGGCGGGCCCCGCGGACGCCTCGCCCGTTCCGTCGCGGCCGGGCTGCCCGTGGTCGTTGACGACGACGGCGGCGCCGAGCCGGGCGAGTTCCCGCGCCTCGGCCCGGCCGAGTCCGCGGCCCGCGCCGGTGACGATCGCGGACAGTCCCTGGAGCGGCAGCGGCATATCGGAGGTCCTCACATCTCGATGCACGTACGCAGGGCGGTCCCGGTCCGCATCTGGTCCAGGGCCTCGTTGATGTCGGCGAACGGGACCCGGTGGGTGATCAGGCCCGCCAGGTCGACCCGGCCGGCGCGCCACAGGGCGATGGTGCGTTCGTAGGAGCGCAGGACGTCTCCGCCGCCGTACATGGACGGCAGGATCCGCTTCTCGTCGAAGAACAGCTCGAACATGTTGAGCTGGAGGAAGTCGTCCATGGCGCCGGCGCCGACCACGACGAGGGTGCCGCCGCGCCGGGTGTTCTCGTACGCGGTGCGTGCCGTGGCCGACCTGCCGACGACCTCGAAGACGTGGTCGAAGCCCTCGCCGGCGGTGATCTGCTGTTTTGCGTCGGGCAGTTCGTCGGGCGAGAGGGCCCGGGTGGCCCCGAACTTCAGCGCGGACTCGCGGCGCGCGGCGATCGGGTCGACGGCGACGATCTCGGCGGCTCCCTTGAGCCGGGCGCCCTGGATCACGGAGATGCCGACGCCCCCGCAGCCGATGACCGCCACCGACGAACCGGCCTCCAGGTCGGCCGTGTTGAGCGCGGCGCCGAGGCCGGTGGTCACTCCGCAGCCGATGAGGGCGGCGATGTCGAAGGGCACGTCGTCGGGGATCGGCACCGCGCAGCCGGCGTCGACGACGACCTCCTCGGTGAAGGTGCCGGTGCCGGCGAAGCCGAAGAGGTCCCCGCCGGGGCGCTTGAAGTTGGGGGTGCCCGCGTTCATGAACCCGGCCAGGCACAGCTCGGTCTGGCCGCGCCTGCAGGCGGGGCAGGCGCCGCAGGCGGGCAGCCAGCACACCACGACCCGGTCACCGGCCTTCAGGTGGCTGACACCCTCGCCGGCTTCGAGGATCTCCCCTGCGCCCTCGTGCCCGGGCACGAACGGCGCGGGCTGCGGCAGCACTCCGCTCATCGCGGACAGGTCCGAGTGGCACAGCCCCGTGGCGCGCACCCGGATCCGTACCTTTCCGGGTCCGAACCCCACCGCCTCGACGTCGTCGAGGACCTCCAGCTTGTCCTGGCCGATCTCGTGCAGTACGGCTGCGCGCATGGTGCGGACTCCCCTCGTACGGCGGTGTGGACTCAGGCGTGTTCGACGATGGTGTCGGCGAGGACGGGCGCGTCGTCCCGCTCGACGGCGCTGACGGCGACCCGGGTGGACTCCGGCGTGTGCCACATGCGGATCCGCAGGGTCTCCCCCGGGTACACGACCCCGGCGAAGCGGGTGGTGCAGGACCGCACCCGGGTCACGTCCCCGCCGAGCAGCGTGTCGACGACCGCCTTGAGCGTGATGCCGTAGGTGCACAGGCCGTGCAGGATGGGCCGCTCGAATCCGGCGACCTTGGCGAACTCCGGGTCGGCGTGCAGCGGGTTCCAGTCGCCGGAGAGGCGGTAGAGCAGGGCCTGGTCGTCGCGGACGGGCCGCTCGACGGTCCGGTCGGGTTCTCCCACGGGCGGTTCCAGGCGGGCCGAGGGGCCGCGGTCGCCGCCCCAGCCGCCCTCGCCGCGGATGAAGATCTGGGCGTCGTTGGTCCACAACGGGCCCTCGGCGTCGGCGACCTCGGTGCGCAGGACGAGGACGGCCGCCGTGCCCTTGTCGTACACGGCGGCGATCCGGTTGGTCGCGGTGGCGGTGCCCGCCGCCGGGAGGGGCCGGTGGATGACGAGGCTCTGGCCGCCGTGCAGGACGCGGGCCAGCTCGACCTCGATGCCGGGCATGGACAGACCGCTGGTCACGCCGGGCTTTCCGGCGCCCGCGACGGTGGCGAAGCTCGGCAGGACGTGCAGCCGGGACTCCAGGGTGTAGCGCAGTTCGTCGGGGTCGGTGGCGGGGCTGCCCGCGCCGATGCCGAGGTGGTAGAGCTGCACGTCCTTGTGGTCCCAGGAGAGCTCGCCGGTCCGGGGTCCGGCGGCGAGCGCCTTGGCTGCGTCGATGGGCATGGGGCTCCTGATCGCCGGAGGAAGGACCTCGGTACGGCCGTCCGCACCGTCGGCCGCACCGAGGCCGTCTGGGACCGGACCGGGACGCGAACTGAAACGCGTTCCAGTCCCGCGCCCTCTGTATAGCCGAGGCCCCGGCACTTGTGAAGACTCCTGACACTGCGTCAGATCGGCGTGGCGATGACATTTGTCCTGCCGGAGTCCGTACAAGCGCATCTGCCGCAGACCCCCCGCCGGTCCGTAACGTCACTGCCATGACCACGCAGACCCCACGGGCCGTGCCCTCGACCGGCACAGCCGGGAGGAGGACCACGACATGTCCTGGAAAGACAAGGCCGGGTGCCGGTTCGAGGCGATCCGGCCGAAGGTCCGCGAGGCCCGGGAGCACCGGCACCACCGCGAGGCGGACCAGGACCGGCTCAGGGCCGGGTGGCGAGCGGCCCGGAAGGAGGGCTGTCCCGAAGCGGTCACCGGCCCGCCGCCCACCGCCTTCACCCTGCTGCCGTGGCTGCTGATGGGGATGGGCGCGTTCTCCAACCTCTTCCAGGGCCGCGCCCCCAACCCGTGGATCGGCGGCCTGGGGCTGCTGACCTTCAACAGCCTCTACATCTACGTGGCGTTCCGCTCGTTCGACAAGTGGAAGCGCGAAGCCCTCTCCACCCGGGTGGCGCTCGCCCTGCTGGCGGCCGTGACCTGCGCACTCGCCGCCGGCTACGGCGGCAACTGGCTGCTGTTCCTCCCGCTGCTCGGCCTCGCGACCGGCGCGGCCCTGCGGCTGTCGCACCTGCGGCCCGCCGGTGCGGCCGTGGCGGTGGCGGCGGGAGCGGTGGCCTGCTTCCACGACGGCTGGGGCGGCCTCGGCATCGCGTACGCCACCTTGATCTCGATGATGGTGACAGCAGCGATCATGCGCCTCTCCGAGACGGTGCGCGAGCTGCGCGCCGCCCGTGAGGAGCTGGCCGACCGGGCGGTCGAGAAGGAACGGCTGCGCTTCTCCCGCGACCTGCACGACCTGCTCGGGCACACGATGTCGGTGATCGTCGTGAAGTCGGAGGCGGCCCGGCGGCTGGCCGGCCGCGACCCGGACGCGGCGCTGGCCCAGGTCACGGACATCGAGGCCGTGGGCCGGCAGGCCCTGACGGAGATCCGTGAGGCCGTGACCGGCTACCGGCAGGGCAGCCTCGCCACGGAACTCGACCGGGCGCACTCGGCCCTGACGGCGGCGGGCGTCACGCTCGTCGTGAGCCGCTGCGGCCCACCGCCCGGGCCGCAGACGGAGGCGCTGCTGGGCTGGGTGGTCAGGGAGGCGGTCACCAACGTCGTACGGCACAGCGGGGCCGACCGCTGCGAGATCACCCTGTGGGGAGGCGGGGAGCGGGTGCGGCTGACGGTCTCCGACGACGGGGGCGGCGGGGCCGTCGCCGGGGGCACGGTGGTCTCCCCCGGCACGGGTCCGACCTGCTCCCACGGCACGGGGCTGACCGGGCTGACGGAACGTCTCGCGGCGGCGGGCGGTTCGCTGACGGCGGGGTCGCGGGCCGGGGGCGGGTTCGCGGTGACGGCGGAACTGCCGCCGGACACGGCGGAGGAACGGCCGGCGGGGGCGGGACGATTTCGCAGCGAAGCGGACGTGTACGTTGGCCGGTGGTCCGCGCCGGCGCAGGTCGAGCGCGTAGGCAACCGCTAGGGGAACGGGAGCACATGGGACGCGTCGCCGTCATCACCGCGCCGAACATCGGGTACCGCAACACGGGCATGCTGACCGTGGACTTGGCGTTCGAGTCCCTGCGGCGGCGGATGGCCACCGACGTCGACGCCACCTGGTACACCCTGCACACACCGGAGACCGTGCCGCTGCGCGACGGTGCGCTCGGCGCCGGATTCCCCTTCCGCTTCCGTCCGCTGGCCGACCACCTCGACACGCTCCGCGACCATGACGCGGTCGTCTTCTGGGGCGACTTCCTGCACACCCGCCACTACCTGGCGCAGGACGCCACGAACCGCCTGCTCGACTTCGGCTTCGCCGCGGACCGCGACGACGCCCGGGGGCAGCTGAACCGGGCCCTGCTGTTCGCGGACCAGCCGGACGAGGTCCTCGCGCGGACCCTCAGCTACGGCGGGACGATCCTGCACAACACGCAGTCCGACTACGAGGACAAGGAGTACGGCCCGCTGTTCTCCCGCCTGGTGAGGCGCAGTCACCGGATGTGGGTGCGGGATCCGCTCTCGGCGGCGAAGATCGCGCACCTGCGGGGGGACCGTACGACCGACCACTTCGGTTCGGACGCGGCGCTGCTGTCCCGCCCCGGCGACCTCGACCACCTGCCGACCACGCCGTGGTCCCGGTCGGTGCCCGACGGCGGTGCGATCGGCGTCTTCCTCGGCGCCCGTACGCCGATCCCCGACTGGCTGCCCGCCTTCTGCCAGGGCCTGTCCGGCCGGCTGGGCGCCCCGCTGGAGTGGCTGCCCTGGTTCGACCGGGACGTCCCCGCTCCGGTCAGCCACATCGCGGCCCGCCCGGGAGACCCCACCGTCGGCGACCTGGTCGGGGTCCTGCCCCGCTACCGGCTGGTCATCACGGACACGTACCACCTGGCCGTCAACGCGTGGGGCGCCGGTACCCCGGCGGTGTGCGTCGGTGCGCCCGAGCCGACCCCCAAGACGCACGACGACTACCTGACGCTGAGCGATGTGAAGAAGCACGTCTTCCACATGGCGTACGACGCGACGGACTTCTACCTGACCACCCAGGAGGGGCACGGCCAGGACCTCGACCGGCTCGTCCACCTCCTGGAGGGCGGCGGCGCCGAGGCCGTCGCGGCGCGCATCCGCGACCACGCGGACCATTCGGCGAGGGCGTTCACGCGGACGCTGACCTCGCTGCTGGACACCGGCCGCCCTGCCCTGAGCCCGTGACCGGCCGGCCCATCCGCGTGCTGCTCGCGGAGGACCAGGGCATGATGCGCGGTGCGCTCGCGCTGCTGCTGGGGATGGAGGACGACATCGAGGTCGTCGCACAGGTCGCCGCGGGCGACGCCATCCTGGACGCGGCACTCGCCCACCACCCCGACGTCGCCCTCCTCGACATCGAACTCCCGGGCAGGAGCGGCCTGGACGCCGCCGCCGACCTGCGCGCCCGGGTCCCCGGCTGCCGCGTGCTGATCCTCACGACCTTCGGCCGCCCCGGCTATCTGCGCCGCGCGATGGAGGCGGGAGCCACAGGCTTCCTGGTCAAGGACGGCCCCGTGGAGGATCTCGCCGCCGCCGTCCGCCGGGTGCTGGCCGGCGAGACGGTCGTCGACCCCGACCTGGCCGCCGCCGCCCTCAGCGCGGGCCCCAACCCGCTCACGGCCCGCGAGAGCGACGCGCTCAAGGCCTCCGCGGACGGCGCTACGGTCGCCGACATCGCCGCCGGGCTCCACCTCTCGGAGTCCACCGTCCGCAACTACCTCTCCTCCGCCATCGGCAAGACCGCCACCCGCAACCGGATGGAGGCCCTGCGCGAGGCCCGCCGCCAGGGCTGGCTCTGACGCTCTGCGTCCGCCTGTTCCCTGTTGCACGTCGTCGACAGGGCGTGTGTTCCGGTCCGTCCGGCCCCCTTCCGCGACCGCCAACGGTAGGCCTGGACCCCGAGAAAGGCCAGGTCAGAGCAGCTTTCTCGGCGGGTCGGGAGGCGCTCCACCGCCCGTGGGGAAGCGCGCGGGCCGCGCCGACGGACCACTGCGGCCCCGGAGCGCGCAACAGCGGCGGCGCACCCGGGGAGGGCCGTCACGCCCCTGTTGCGGGCCACGCCGCCCGTGGTTTTCAGGCACCCTGCTGTTCGCCCGCCCGCCGCGGCAGCCACACCCACATCAGCACGACGCCGGCCGTCAGCACCCCGGCCCCCACGCGGAACGCGAGTGCGTAGCCGTCCGTCAGGGCCTGCGGGGTCGTACGGCCCGACGACTCGGCCGCCGCCAGGGTGGACAGGACGGCCAGCCCCAGGGAACCGCCCATCGTGCGGGACGTGTTGACCAGACCGGAGACCAGGCCCGCCTCTTCGGGGGCCGTGCCGGAGGTGGCCAGGGAGGCGAGGGGGGTCGCCGCCAGGCCCGCGCCCAGCATCATGAGGATGCCGGGGAAGAGGATGGCCGTGGCGTAGGAGCCGTCGGGGGTCATCGTGGACTGCCAGGCGAAACCGGCCACGGCGACCAGGGTGCCCAGCGCCGCGACGTTGCGCGGGCCGACCGGCCGCATCAGGCGGGGTGCGAGCTTGGAGCCGAGGATGACGGCGAGGGAGCTCGGGACCAGGGCGAGGCCCGCCTCGAGCGGGGTGTAACCGAGGACGTTCTGCGCGTAGAGGGTCATGAAGAACCACATGGCGAACATCGCGGAGCCGCACAGGAGCATCGAGACGTTCGCGGAGGAGACCGACCGGACGCGCAGGAGGCCGAGCGGCATCAGCGGGCTCACGGTACGGGCCTCGACCGCGAGGAACGCCCCGAGCAGGACCAGCCCGGCGAGCAGCGGCAGCAGGGTGGCCGGCGCCGTCCAGCCCTCCGCCTCCGTCTGGGAGATGCCGTAGGCCAGCGTGGCCAGCCCGGCCGTCACGAGCAGCGCGCCCGGCAGGTCGAGGCGCCGGCCGTCCCCGGCCCGGCCCTCGGTGAGGAACCAGGCGGCGGCGCACAGCACCACGGCCCCGACGGGCACGTTGATCAGCAGCACCCAGCGCCACGACAGGGTCTCCACCAGCAGCCCGCCGACCAGACCACCCGCAGCGCCACCGCCGGCGCCGACCGCCGTCCACGTCCCGATGGCCCGCGCCCGGGCGGCGCCCTCCGGCACCGACGCCGTGAGGATCGTCAGCGTCGAGGGCGCCAGCACCGCCGCGCCCAGCCCCTGTACGGCCCGCGCCGCCAGCAGCTGCCAGTCGTCCTGCGCCAGTCCGCCGGCGGCCGAGGCGAGGGTGAACAGGCCGAGCCCGACGAGGAACATGCGCTTGCGGCCGTAGAGGTCCCCGGCGCGCCCGCCGAGCAGCATGAACCCGGCGAAGGCGATGGAGTAGGCGTTCACGACCCATTGCAGACCCTGCTCGCCGAGTCCCAGCCCGGTCCGCATCGACGGCAGCGCCACGTTGACGACGGACACGTCCAGCACGACGAGGAACTGCCCGGCGCACGTGAGCGCCACCACGAGCCACATCGGCGGCGCCCCGCGCGGACGCAGCCGGGACAGTCGGGATATGGGGGCGGGGGCGGCGTCGGCGGATTCGAGCATGGGTGTCATGCTCTCAACCGCCTTGCACCCCTTGCATCGGGATTTCGCCGGGCCGGGCCTCGGTCCCGGGGCCTAGGACTCCTGCGATCCCAAGGAAGGGTCAAGTTTTCGTTAGGGTGCCAAAGCAATGGAATAGTTGCCTGGACATACAAGGTTCAGAGTCCACGTAAGCCGACGCTCCCCGGCCTGGAGGCCCCCTTCCATGACGCAGACGACAACAGACCGCCCGGCCGGCAGAGCGAGCGGGGCCGTGGTCCCGGTGCTCGCCTTCGCGGGCATCGTTGTCGCGGTGATGCAGACCCTGCTCGTCCCGGTGATCAAGGATCTGCCGCAACTGCTGGACACCTCCCCCAGCAACGCCACCTGGGTCCTCACCTCGACCCTCCTCTCGGGCGCGGTCGCCACCCCCATCATGGGCCGCCTCGGCGACCTCTACGGCAAGCGCCGCATGCTGATCCTGAGCCTGGCCGTGATGGTCGTCGGCGCCCTGGTCAGCGCGCTCACCAGCGATCTGCTGCTCATGATCACCGGTCGTACGCTCCAGGGCTTCGCGATGGGCGCGATCCCGCTCGGCATCGGCCTGATGCGCGACATGCTGCCCCGCGAGAAGCTCGGCTCGGCGATGGCCCTGATGAGCTCCTCCATAGGCGTCGGCGGCGGCCTCGCCCTGCCCGCCGCAGCCCTGGTCGCCCAGCACAGCGACTGGCACGCCCTCTACTACGGCGCCGCGGGCCTCGGCGTGCTCGCCATCGCCCTCACCCTCCTCGTCGTACCGGAGTCCCCGATGCGCGCCGAGGGCTCCTTCGACCTGCCGGGCGCGCTCGGCCTGTCCGCCGGGCTCGTCCTGTTCCTGCTGCCGATCACCAAGGGCAGCGACTGGGGCTGGGCCTCCGGCACCACGCTCGGCCTGTTCGCCGCCTCGGCGGTCGTGCTCGTGCTGTGGGGCGTGATGGAACTGCGCGTGAAGGCCCCGCTGGTCGACCTGCGCACCACGGCCCGCCCGGCCGTCCTCTTCACCAACCTCGCCTCGATCATGGTCGGCGTCTCCTTCTACGTCGTCTCCCTGGTCCTGCCCCAGCTGCTCCAGCTGCCGGAGTCCACCGGCTACGGCCTCGGGCAGTCGATGGTCGTCGCGGGTCTGCTCGTCGCGCCGCTCGGCCTGACGATGATGTTCACGGCGCCCGTCTACGCCCGGCTGTCCGCGAAGTACGGTCCCAAGTTCACCCTGATCCTCGGCCTGCTGATCATCGCGATCGGCTACGGCGCCGGCCTCGGCCTGATGAGCGCCGCCTGGCAGAGCCTGGTCATCTCGGTCCTCCTGGGCGCGGGCATCGGCCTCGCCTACTCCTCGCTGCCCGCGCTGATCGTGGGCGCGGTCCCGGCGTCGGAGACGGGTGCGGCGAACGGACTCAACACCCTGATGCGGTCCATCGGCACCTCGGTGTCGAGCGCCGTGATCGGCATGGTGCTGGCGAACACCGCGAACAACGTCGGCGGCGTCGAGATCCCGACCATGCACGGCTTCCGGGTCTCCTTCCTGATCGCGACGGGCGCGGTCGCCGTGGGCCTGCTCCTGGCGCTGTTCCTGCCGGGCCGACGGCCGTCGGACAAGCCGCAGTTGCGGGCGAGCAGCGAGGAGGACGCGGCGCTGGAGCGTGCCGAGGAGGTCCTGCGCGGCTTCCGCGGCCGGGTGCTGGGCGCCGACGGCTCCCCGGTCGCCCGCGCCAGGGTCACGCTGATCGACCGCCGCGGCCGCCGGGCCGGTGCGACGCTCTCCGCCGAGGACGGCAGCTACGCGCTCACCGTCCCGGCCCAGGGCTCCTACGTCGTGGCCGCCCGGGCCACGGGTCACGGCCCGCTCGCCTCGTCCGCGGCCCACGCGGGCGACGAGCGCCCGGTCGACCTGGACCTGTCGCTGCCGGGTGAGACGGTCTCCGCCTGACCCCGCCCGCCCCTCCTGCTCACCGGTATCCCCTGTCGTCCCCCGTGGCAGGGGATACGGCACGATGGGCGCGCTGACCGCCGTACGACCGAGAGGAACCCCATGCACGCGGCCCCGAAGCCCGAGATCCTGGCCGCCTTCGAGGCGGCGAAGGGGTTCATGCCCGCCGGCGAGGGGCTGGCGTTGTACGCGGCGGCCGTGGAGGCCGGGCGGCTCGGGCTGCCACTGCTGGAGGTCGGCACCTACTGCGGCCGGTCCACGATCCTGCTCGCCGACGCGGCCCGCGAGGCCGGGGTCAGCGCGCTCACCGTCGACCACCACCGCGGGAGCGAGGAGCAGCAGCCGGGCTGGGAGTACCACGACCCGGAGACGGTCGACCCGGAGATCGGCCTGATGGACACGCTGCCCACGTTCCGCCGCACGCTCCACCGGGCGGGTCTGGAGGAGCACGTGGTGGCGCTGGTCGGGCGTTCCCCGCGGATCGCCGCGTTCTGGCGGACGCCGCTGGGGTTCGTCTTCATCGACGGCGGCCACACCGACGAGCACGCCACCGCCGACTACGAGGGCTGGGCCCCGCACGTCGCCGAGGGCGGCCTGCTGCTCATCCACGACGTCTTCCCCGACCCGCAGGACGAGTTCACCGGCCAGGCCCCCTACCGGATCTACCTCCGGGCGCTCGCCTCCGGCGCGTTCACGGAGGTCTCGGCGACGGACTCGCTGCGGGTCCTGCGGCGCACGGGGCCGGGCGTCTGACGCGCTGCCACGCCCCGCGGCGGCTGGGCGGGTGAACTGCACCCCCCGCACCCCCGCACGGTCGGCCCACGGGCGGCGTGGCGAGTCGGCGGGCGACCGGCACTGCCCAAGGATCCGGGCGCGTGGCACACACCTTCGGAGAGCTCGTGGAGAAGCAACGCGCGGCGGACGATGCGTACGCCCGCGTGCGTCACCTCCAGGACGCGTACGGCCCGCCCACCCAGACCAAGTGGAGCGACCAGCAGACCACCACCTGGGAGACGGCCTGGCGCGCCTGGCGTGATCTCGCCCGGGACGTCCAGGCTGCGGTGACCGGGTACGCGAGGCAGGAGGACACACCGCGCCAGGAGATCGAGGCGCGGGTGAAGGAGGCGGTACGGCACGGGGACGGCGACGGGAACGGGGCGTAGCCGCCACCCGATCGGGCCGTCCACTGCCCACCTCCCCAGCGGGCGGCGGCTAGGGTGGCAGACGTGTCGTACGCAGGCCCGGACTTCGAACCTCCCCAGCCCCGCCGCCCCCGCCGCGGCCCCCTGACCGTCGCGCTCGCCGCGCTGGTGCCGGGGGCGCTGCTCGGCTGGCTGGTGTACGAGACGGTCGGCGGCCCGGGGGACGACGGGGGTTCGGGGCGGGCGACCGTACGGTCCTCCCCGCCCGCCGCGTCGAGCGCGCCCTCCGACGACGCCAAGGAGCCGAGCGCCTCCCCGAAGCCCACGGAAACGCCCTCGGCCTCCGCGCCCGCCGCCTCCGGCCCGCTCAAGGGCAAGGTCGTCGTCATCGACCCGGGGCACAACCCGGGCAACTTCCGGCACGCGTCCGAGATCAACCGCACGGTGGACATCGGGACGAACCGCAAGGAGTGCGACACCACGGGCACATCCACCAACGACGGTTACATCGAGGCCGAGTTCACGCTGGACGTGGCGCACCGGATGCGCACGCTCCTTCAGGAGCAGGGCGCCACGGTGAAGCTGACGCAGGACGGCGACCGGCCGTACGGGCCGTGCGTGGACGAGCGGGCCCGGATCGGCAACGAGGCGAAGGCCGATGCCGTGGTCTCGGTCCACGCGGACGGCTCGGGCGCGGGCAACCGCGGCTTCCACGTGATCCTGCCCGGCGCCGTCCACGCGGGCGCCGCGGACACCCGGGCGATCGTCGCCCCCTCCCGCGACCTCGGCGACCACATCGCGGGGCGCTTCGTGGCCGTCACCGGCAGCGCGCCCTCCAACTACGTCGGTGACGGCTCCGGTCTCGTCACGCGTAAGGACCTGGGCGGTCTCAATCTGTCAACGGTTCCCAAGGTGTTCATCGAGTGCGGCAACATGCGCGATAGCAAGGACGCGGCGTTGCTCACCAGCGGCGCGTGGCGACAGAAGGCGGCGCGAGGGATCTCTGAGGGAATCGTGAGTTTCCTGCGCGGGTAGTCCCGGACCGGCAGAACCCGGCGGACACCCTGATCGGGCGGACGATAGGGTCCTCCTTACGATGAGGGGCCACCCCCGCGCTTCACACCGAGTCCGGACGGCGGCATGGTGACAGCGACGCCTCTACCGACGATGAGACGACCTACGAAGGACCTGAAGTGAATATCCGCTCCCTCACTCGAGGCGACGGCGTGGTGATCGGAGCAGCGGTATTGCTGTTGATCGCGTCGTTCCTCGACCTCTACTCGTTCGACAGTGTCCCCGACAACGTCGACCTCCCCATGCTGTGGGGCAGCGGCCCGGTCGTGTTCAGCGTCGTGCTGGCCGGGATCATCGGCGCCGCGCTCGTCGTCGTCTCCCGCGGCCTGCCGCAGGCCCCGAAGGTCGCGGGGATCGAGCTCGGGCAGTTCGGCGCCGCCTTCACGGTGTTCGCCGCGTGGAGCGCGCTCGGCAACATCTTCGACGTGCCCGGCGGCTTCGACAACATCGGCGACAACGCGAGCGACGGTGCCCCGAGCCCCGGCATCGGCATGATCCTCGCCCTCGTCGCCACGCTGCTGCTGGCCGCCGCCGCCGTCGCCACCCCCCTCGTCCCGGCCCTCAAGGGCGCCCTCCTGCCGGCCCCCCGTCCGGCCGCCCCGCAGCCCTACGGCGCCCAGCCTCCCGGTGGTTACGGCTACCCGGGCGCGCAGCAGCCCGGCGGCTACGGCCAGCCGCAGCCGGGGCAGCCGTACGGCGGACAGCCGCAGCCCCAGCAGGCGCAGGCCCAGGCGCCGCAGCCGCCGGCCGGGGACTTCTCGCCGTTCTGGTTCGCGGTGCCGGTGCCGCGGCCGCTGTTCGCGGAGGACGGTTCGCCCACGCCGATCGCCGAACTCGCCCCGGGTACCTGGTACCTGGCCGTCGAGCAGCGCGGAGCGGCTCTGGTCGCCCAGACGCAGGACGGCCGCCGCGGTGTCCTGCAGGACACGTCGGGCATCCAGCGCGGCTGAGCCCCGCAGCGACGCACGGCCCCTCGCCCTTCCGGGCGGGGGGCCGTTGTCGTACAGTCGGCGTCCCGCCCGAACTGACGGACCGTCAAGGAGTTGCGATGCGGCTCGGTCTCGCGCTCGGCTACTGGGGCCGCGGCCCCTCGCCCGGCCATGTGCCCCTCGCGCAGGAGGCCGAGCGGCTCGGTTACGACTCCGTCTGGACGGCGGAGTCCTGGGGCTCGGACGCGTTCACCCCGCTCACCTGGATCGCGGCGCACACGTCCCGGATCCGGCTCGGCACCGCGGTCGCGCAGATGGCGGCCCGCCCGCCGGCCACGACCGCGATGCACGCCCTCACCCTGGACCACCTCTCCGGCGGCCGCATGATGCTGGGTCTCGGGCTCTCCGGCCCGCAGGTCGTCGAGGGCTGGTACGGCCGCCCGTTCCCCGCCTCGCCGCTCACCGCCACCCGCGAGTACGTCGACGTCCTGCGGCAGGTGCTGCGCCGCGAGGCACCCGTGGAACTGGCGGGCCGCTTCCACTCCCACCCCTACCGGGGCCCGGACGCCACGGGTCTCGGCAAACCCCTCAAGCCGATCACGCACCCGCTCCGCGCGGACCTGCCGATCCTGCTCGGCGCGGAGGGCCCGAAGAACGTCGCCCAGACGACCCGGATCGCCGACGGCTGGCTGCCGCTGTACTGGTCGCCGACCCGGCCGGAGGTCTACGGCCCGGCCGTGGCCGAGCTGCCCGAGGGGTTCCTGGTCGCGCCGATGGCACAGGTCCGGGTCTGCGACGACGTCGCCGAGGGCCTGCTGCCCGTCAAGGCGATGCTCGGCTTCTACATCGGCGGCATGGGCCACGCGGCCCGCAACTTCCACGCCGACCTGATGGCACGCATGGGCTACGAGGCCGAGGCCCGCCGTATCCAGGAGCTGTTCCTCTCCGGCCGCCGGCAGGAGGCCGTCCTGGCGGTCCCCGACGCCTTCGCCGACGAGATCTCCCTGGTCGGCCCGCGCGAACGGATCGCACAGCGGCTGGAGTCGTGGCGCAAGGGCCCGGTGACGGACCTTCTCGTGCTCAGCCCCGACCCTCATACCCTGCGCGTCCTCGCGGAGTTGAACTCCTGAGCGAATTCCCGGGTTTCATCCGGAGTCCAAGGGCAATCCGGAAGGTATGTCCCCTCGATATCGCAACGGTGCGAATCAAGCCGGCACGATCGTGGCGGTCGTGGCCGACATCATGGCCTTCATCCTGGGTCTCTGGATCCTGATGTACCTGCTGGACGCCAACCCCGGCAACTCGTTCGTCCAGTTCATCCACGACGCGGCCCGCTGGCTCGCGGGCTGGTCGCACGACCTGTTCACGTTCGACGAGGCGTGGGCCCGAGTGGTCTGCGGCTACGGGCTGGCAGCGGTGGTGTACCTGTTCGTCGGGCACGCCATCGCCAACCGAGCACACCGGCACTGAGAAAGCCTTCAGGGCTTCGACCTCAGGGGCGCGGGGCTGTGTTCGACATGCGGCTCCGCCGCGTGGGCGCGATCAACCACACACGACCCGCGCCCCGCCACCCGGCAGCAATCCCCCGAGTTCTCAGGCGCAGCAGTCCGACTCGAGCCCGACAGGCAAGTCCGCACCACCGAACACCTGGCACGTGGCCTCGTGACCCCCCAGCGCGGCCACGGCCAGCAACAACGACCCCGCGGTCCACGTGGTCAACTCCCGGGGCCAGACCGCGTCGTCGTCGAAGACGTACCCGGTCCAGTACAGCCCGCTCTCCGGGTCGCGCAGGTGCTGGATCGACTGCAGGATCTCCAGGGCGCGGTCCGATTCCCCCATCGCCCACAGCGCGAGCGCGAGTTCGGCGGACTCGCCGCCGGTCACCCAGGGGTTGGGAATCACACACCGCACCCCGAGCCCGGGGACGACGAACCGGTCCCAGCCCTCCTCGATACGGGCCTTGGCCTCCGCGCCGGTCAGCGCACCGCCGAGCACGGGGTAGTACCAGTCCATCGAGTAGCGGTCCTTGTCGAGGAACCGCTCGGGGTGGTGGCGTATGGCGTGCCGCAGCGCACCCGCCGCCAACTCCCAGTCCGGTTGCGGCTCTTCCCGCTGCTCGGCGATCGCCAGTGCGCAGCGCAGCGCGTGGTGGACGGAGGAGCTTCCCGTGAGCAGGGCGTCCGTCGTCTCCGTACCGTCGTCGTCGCGCCGCCAGCCGATCTGGCCGCCGGGCTGCTGGAGGCGCAGCACGAACTCCACCGCCGCGTACACCGCCGGCCACATCCGGTCCAGGAACGCGTCGTCGCCGGTGGCGAGGTGGTGGTGCCAGACGCCGACGGCTATGTAGGCGACGAAGTTGGTCTCGCGGCCCCGGTCGGTGACCGCGTCGGGCTCGCCGTCGGTGTAGGCGGCGTACCAGGAGCCGTCCTCGTTCTGGTGCCGGGCCAGCCACAGGTAGGCCCGCTCGGCGGCCTCGTGCTCGCCGGCCGTGTCGAGGGCCATGGCGGCCTCGACGTGGTCCCACGGGTCGAGGTGGTGTCCCCGGAACCAGGGGATCGCCCCGTCCTCGCGCTGCACGGCGAGGATGCCGGCGACGGTCGCGGCGGCCTCCCCCGCGGTGAGGACCCCGGGCAGGACCAGATGTTCCGTCCGGGGAGTGGTCACGTGGCGTCCGCCCCGTTGTCGGCCAGGCGCGGCAGGTGCGGCTTGGTCGCGTACGCCACGAAGCTCTTGCCGATCAGCGGGTTCAGCGCCTGCTCGGCGACCCGGGTGGCCAGCGGCTTCTTCATGATGTCCCAGACGAGCAGCTTGTGGTACGCCCGTACCGGCAGCGCCTTGTCGTTGTCGACGCCGAACGCGCACTTGAGCCACCAGTAGGGCGAGTGCAGGGCGTGGGCGTGGTGCGTGCCGTACGGCTTCAGGCCGGCCTCGCGGATCTTCGCGAGCAGTTCGTCCGCCCGGTAGATGCGGATGTGGCCGCCCTCGACCTCGTGGTAGGCGTCGGAGAGGCTCCAGCAGACCTTCTCGGGGCCGTAGCGCGGGACGGTGACGGCGATGCGCCCGCCGGGCTTCAGCACCCGCACCATCTCCCCGAGGACGCCCTTGTCGTCCGGGATGTGCTCCATCACCTCGGAGATGATCACGACGTCGAAGGACTCGTCGGGGAAGGGCAGCGCGAGGGCGTCGCCCTCCATGGCCGTGGCGGTGGCGCCCTCGGGGGCCTCGCCGGCCTCCTTCATCGCCGCGAACCACTTCGCGACCTCGCGGATCTCCTCGGCGTTCTGGTCCAGCGCCACGACCTGCGCGCCGCGCCGGTAACACTCGAACGCGTGCCGCCC
Source organism: Streptomyces sp. NPDC057424 (assembly GCF_042803315.1). Classification (NCBI taxonomy): domain Bacteria; kingdom Bacillati; phylum Actinomycetota; class Actinomycetes; order Kitasatosporales; family Streptomycetaceae; genus Streptomyces; species Streptomyces sp. NPDC057424. The sequence goes on along the minus strand of NZ_JBHVCP010000012.1, from coordinate 78,305 downwards.
GGCCCCACAGCCGAGATCCAGCACACGGTCACCCGGCGCCAGCGGGAACCGGGAGAAGTCGACGGTCAGCACGTGGCCCTGCTTTCGGAGTTGACGCCTTCTACATCTGTGGGAGCCGCGGACACGGCCCCCGCCGGAGTCACGCCCCCGGCACCGGCCGGAGCCACGGCCCCGGCACCCGCCGGAGCGACGCCTCCGGCCCCTGCGGCAGCCGCAGCACCGGCCTCCGCCGACGCCGCCGGGCCGGCACCCGCCTCGGCGGCGGAGCCTGCCTCCGTCGAGGCCGCGGATCGGCTCGGAGACCGGGACGCGGAGCGGTCGACAACACCCGTCGCGGAGCGACCGGAGGTCTCCGGCGCGGAACGGCGGGAAACCCCCGGTGCGGAGTGGTCGGTGGCGGCGGACCGGGCGATCGCCTCGCGGTAGCGGGCCACCGTGCCCTCCGCGGCCCTGGCCCAGGTGAAGTGCCGTAGCACCCGTTCGCGTCCGGCCGTGCCGAGGCGGGCGCGCAGGTCCGCGTCGGCCAGCAGGCGGCCCAGACCCGCGGCCAGCGCGTCCGCGTCGCCTGGCGGTACCGCCAGGCACGTCTCCCCGTCACGGCCGGCGACCTCGGGTATGGCGCCACCGGTCGTCGCGAGCAGGGGCGTGCCCGTGGCCATGGCCTCGGCGGCAGGCAGCGAGAACCCCTCGTAGAGCGACGGCACGCACGCGACCTGGGCCGAGCGCACGAGGTCGACGAGTTCCGCGTCGGAGATGCCCTTGACGAACTCGACGGCACCGGCGAGGCCGTACCGCTCCATCGCCTGGGCGACCGGCCCTTCGGTGGGCCGCTTGCCGACGACGACGAGGTGGGCGCCGGGGTGCTCCGTCCGCACCTTGGCCAGCGCCTCGACGAGATGCACCAGGCCCTTCAGCGGCACGTCCGCGCTGGACGTCGTCACGATCCGGCCCGGCACGACCGGCACCGAGGGATCGGGCGAGAACAGATCGGTGTCGGCGCCGATGTGGACGACGTGGATGCGGTCGCGCCGGACACCGAGATGCTCGATGATCTCCTGCTGCGACGTGCCGGACACGGTGAGCACGGACGGCAGCCGGCGCGCGACGCGCTTCTGCATGCGCGTGAAGGCGTACCAGCGCCGCACCGAGCAGCGCCGCCTCCAGCCCTCCGCTGCGTCCAGCTCCAACTGCCGGTCGACGGTGATGGGGTGGTGGATCGTCGTCACCAGGGGCGCGCCGACGTCTCCCAGCAGGCCGTAGCCGAGGGTCTGGTTGTCGTGCACGACGTCGAACTCGCCGCGTCGGGCGCGCAGATGGCGGCGGGCGCGCAGCGAGAACGTCAGCGGTTCCGGGAAGCCGCCCGTCCACATCGTCGCGACTTCCAGCGCGTCGGTCCAGTCGCGGTACTCGCCGCGCCCGGGCGTGCGGAAAGGATCCGGCTGGCGGTACAGGTCGAGGCTGGGCAGCTCGGTGAGGCTCAGCCCGTCGTAGCCCTCGTCGAGGACCGGGTACGGCTGGGCGCCGATGACCTCGACCCGGTGGCCGAGGCGGGCCAGCTCGCGCGAGAGGTGCCGGACGTAGACGCCCTGCCCGCCGCAGAACGGGTTCCCTTTGTAGGTGAGGAGCGCGATATCGAGCGGTCGCAAGCCGTCGGCAGCGGGGCCCTCCGGAGCCCCGGCCTCCCTGGCCTCAGCGGTCACTCTGGGCCCCCTTCTCCCTGCACTGTCCCGCGAGATTACGCCGGGACGCTAATCTAGAACAAGTTTCAGACTTGATCGTCCGGAGGCTCTGAATCTACCGGCAGGTAAGGGCACTGTGAGCAGTGGATCAGGTGATTCACGCCACGGCCGGCGCGTGCCATGCTGTGTGATCACCCGTTCTCACGGACGGTCACGGAACGGGACCGACACATGCCCGCGGAAGCCAAGGTGAGCACCAAGGTGAACAAGCCGGCCAAGGTGGAAGCCGGAGCGGCGGCCCCCGCCTCCCCGCCCCTCACGGAGCGGCAGGAGGCCCGCCGCCGCCGCATCCTGCACGCGAGCGCGCAGCTGGCCAGCCGGGGCGGCTTCGACGCCGTGCAGATGCGCGAGGTGGCGGAGTCCTCCCAGGTGGCGCTCGGCACGCTGTACCGCTACTTCCCTTCCAAGGTCCACCTGCTGGTCGCCACGATGCAGGACCAGCTGGAGCACATGCACGGCACGCTGCGGAAGAAGCCGCCGCAGGGCGAGACGGCGGCCGAACGGGTCGCGGAGACGCTGATGCGGGCCTTCCGGGCGCTGCAGCGCGAGCCGCATCTGGCGGATGCGATGGTGCGCGCGCTGACGTTCGCCGACCGCAGTGTGAGCCCGGAGGTCGACCAGGTCTCCCGGCAGACGACGGCGATCATCCTGGACGCGATGGGCCAGGAGAACCCCACTCCGGAGCAGCTCTCGGCGGTCCGGGTCATCGAGCACACCTGGCACTCGGCGCTGATCACCTGGCTGTCGGGCCGTGCCTCCATCGCCCAGGTGAAGATCGACATCGAGACGGTGTGCCGCCTGATCGACCTGACCGCGCCGGCCCCCTGACACACGAAGGACCTACGAGACGGGTTCCCTTCGCCGGTATGGTCCGGATCAGGTGATGGGGGTCGCCTCCGGGTGCCGGTTTTCGGCCCGGCTCCCTTCTGGCCTCTCAGCCCTACCGTCTCAGTCGGCACCGGCGGAGACTGCAGCCTCCTGCCGACGTCGGCCACTCCGGTCGGACTCCCTCACTCGTCTCGTAGGCCTGCTTCCAGGATAGAACTCCGCCGCAGGAATGAAACCCCCGAAGGGGAACTTTTCGGGCGCTACTCCTCCGGCGGGAACACCACCTCGCCGCCGCCCCCCAGGGTGATCGTGATCGCCTCCGTCGGACAGCTCTCCGCCGCCTCCAGCACCCGCTCGTTCGCGTCCATGTCCGGGGCGGCCGGATGGGACTGGCGGGCGGTGTCCAGACGGAAGCCGTCCGGGGCGTGGTGGAGGCACTGCGCGGAGCCGATGCACAGGGAGCGGTCGACCTCGACGTGCCAGCGGTCGCCCATCGCTACACCTGTGCCGGGAGGTGGATCATCTTGTGCTCCAGGTACTCGCCGTACCCCTCAGGGCCGAATTCCCGCCCCAGTCCCGAGTTCTTGTAGCCGCCGAAGGGGCCCAGCATGTCCAGGCTGAAGGTGTTGACGGAGTACGTGCCCGTCCGGACCTGCCGGGCGATGTCGATGCCGTGCTCGACGTCCGCGGTCCAGACGCTGCCGCTCAGCCCGTAGTCGGAGTCGTTCGCGATCTTCACGGCGTCGGACTCGTCGTCGTAGGGCAGCAGGCAGATCACGGGGCCGAAGATCTCCTCGCGGGCGATGCGCATGGAGTTGTCGACGTCGCCGAAGAGGGTCGGTTCGACGTACCAGCCGCGGTCGAGGCCGGCCGGGCGTCCGCCGCCGGTGAGGATCTTGGCCCCCTCCTCCTGCCCGATGCGGATGTAGTCGAGGTTGCGCTGCTGCTGCCGCCGGGCCACCAGCGGGCCCACCTGGGTGGCCGGGTCCAGCGGGTCGCCGACCGTGAGGGCGCCCGCCGCGGCCGCGAGGGCGTCGGCGAACTCGTCGTAGCGGGAGCGCGGCAGGAGGACGCGGGTCTGGGCGACGCAGGCCTGCCCGTTGTTCATCCAGGCCGCGGGGGCGATGCCCGCCACGGCCGTCTCGACGTCCGCGTCCGGCAGCACGACGGCCGCGGACTTGCCGCCCAGTTCGAGCGTGACGCGCGTGAGGTTGCGCGCGGCCACCTCCATCACGCGCTTGCCGGCCGCGACCGACCCGGTGAAGGAGACCTTGTCGATCCCGGGGTGCCCGACCAGGTACTCGCTCACCTCCCGGTCGGCGGGCAGGATCGACAGCACCCCCTCCGGCAGCCCGGCCTCGCGGGCGATCTCGCCGAGCAGATAGGCGTCGAGCGGCGACTCGGGCGAGGGCTTGAGCACGACCGTGCAGCCGGTGAGCAGCGCGGGAGCGAGCTTGGCGGCGGCGACGAACTGCGGCACGTTCCAGGGGACGACGGCGGCCACGACCCCGACGGGCTCGCGCCGCACGAGGATCCTGCCGAGCACCCCGTCGCGCCGCTCCTCGTGGGTGAAGTTCCGGGCGACGGTGATCGCCGAGTCCCAGACCATCACCGCGCCGAGCGCCTGGGCCAGGACGCTCCAGGAGTACGGCGAGCCGTTCTGGGCGGAGATCACGCGGGCGATCTCGTCGTGCCGGACGGTGACGGCGTCCTTGATCCGGCCCACGACCTCGATCCGCTCCTCGAGGCTCATGCGCGGCCAGGGCCCCTCGTCGAACGCCCGCCGGGCCGCGGCCACGGCCCGGTCGACGTCCGCCGTCGAGGCGTGCGGGACGCGGCCGATGACCTCCTCGGTGTGCGGCGAGATCACCTCGATGACGTCCTGGCCCAGGGGGTCGGTCAACTCCCCGCCGATGAACAGCTGTCCGTGTTCCACGAGCTCGGTCATGGCCGACTGCCTCCCCGGGGGCGTTCTCTGACGATCCATCAGATATGCCCACTGATACCAGCCCCGCCCGCAGGAGTCCACGGACCGCGCAGCACGGGGAGCCTCCCCTTGGAACCCGTTCTAGTTATAGTGACGGGGAGCCGGCGACAGGGGAGCCCATGACACAGGTGACCGACCACGGCGGAGGCGTCCGGTCCCTCCGGGTCCCCATCCCGGACAACCCGCTCGGCCACACGCTGGTGTACGTCGTCGACACCGACCGCGGCCCGGTGCTGATCGACACCGGCTGGGACGACCCGGAGTCCTGGGACACCCTCGCGCAGGGCCTCACGGCCTGCGGCACCTCGGCCGCCGAGATCCACGGCGTGGTCATCACCCACCACCACCCCGACCACCACGGCCTGTCCGGCCGGGTGCGGGAGGAGTCGGGCGCCTGGATCGCGATGCACGCGGCGGACACCGCGGTCGTACGGCGGACCCGCCAGGCCCGTCCCGAGCACTGGTTCTCGTACATGGCGGCCAAGCTCGCCGCGGCCGGTGCGCCCGAGGAGCACATCGCGCCCCTGCGTGAGGCCCGGTCCCGCACCCTGCCCGGCCTCTCCCCCGCCCTGCCCGACCGCGACATCGTCCCCGGCGAACTCCTGGCACTGCCCGGCCGCCGGCTGCGCGCGATCTGGACCCCGGGGCACACACCGGGCCACGTCTGCCTCCACTTGGAGGAGACCCACCCGTCCCGGCTACCGGGCCGGGGCCGCCTGTTCTCCGGCGACCACCTGCTGCCCGAGATCACCCCGCACATCGGCCTCTACGAGGATCCCGAGGACACCACTGTCACCGACCCCCTGGGCGACTACCTCGACTCCCTGGAGCGCGTCGGCCGGCTGGCCCCCGCCGAGGTCCTCCCGGCCCACCAGCACCCGTTCTCCGACACCGTCGCCCGCGTCAGCGAGTTGCTCACCCACCACGAGTCCCGTCTCACCGGCCTGCTGGCCCTGCTCGCCGAGCCCCTCACCCCCTGGCAGCTCGCCCAGCGCATGGAGTGGAACCGCCCCTGGGACAAGATCCCGTACGGCTCCCGCACCATCGCCGTCTCGGAGGCCGAGGCGCATCTGCGGCGCCTGGTGAAGCTGGGGCGGGCGGAGGCGGTGCCGGGAAGCGAGCCGGTGACGTACGTGGCGGCGTGAGGACGGCGCAGGCACGTGCGACGCGAGGTGAAACCGCGTCGCCGGGCGGCCCGCCGGGATGCTACGAAACTCCCATGGACCCCATGGAACGCCTCCTCGCCGAACGCGCCTGCGAGCGCCTGATCCTCGACTTCGTCCACCGGCTCGACCTCGGCGAACCCTCGTCCGTCGCCGGGCTGTTCACCGAGGACGGCGTCTGGCAGTGGCCGCATGACGGGCGGCTGGTCGAGGGCCGCGACGCGTTGCGCACGTACTTCGGCTCCCGCCCGGCAGACCGGCTCTCCCGCCGCATGATGTCCAACGTCCTGGTCACCGTGACCTCGCCGGACACGGCCGGGGCGGTCTCCTGCTTCACGACTTACCGCGTCGACGGCTACGAGGGTGGTGTCGTCCCGGCCGGACCGCCGGTCCAGATCGGGCACTACGAGGACACGTTCCGCCGGGCCGACGGGACCTGGCTGCTCGCTTCACGGACCCTCCACCTTCCCTTCGGCGGACCCACCCCGCGCCCGAACGTGCCTGCGGCATAAGGCTCTTGACGTTGCGGCGGCCCCCTAGGATGGTCGGACGCAACGCTCGCACCGGGAGAGATGCCCATGGGCACCGAAGAGGCCGCACGCACGACGACCGGCAGCGGGGGCCTGGACAGCGGGTGTGCCGGGCCCATGGTGCCGCGGCTGGCCCTCGGCGCCCGGCTGCGCGTGCTGCGGGAGGAACGGGGCATCAACCGGGCGGACGCGGGGCACGTCATCCGCGCCTCCCCCTCCAAGATCAGCCGGATGGAGGCCGGCCGCCACGGCTTCAAACTGCGTGACGTCGCCGATCTGCTCACTCTCTACGGCGTCACGGACGAGGCCGGGCGGGCCACCCTGCTGGCGCTGGCCGAGCAGGCCAACACCCCCGCCTGGTGGCGCTCCTACAGCGATGTCGTGCCCGCCTGGATGCAGACCTATCTCGGGGCGGAGCAGGCGGCGAGTCTCATCCGCTGCTTCCGGGTCCAGCGCGTCCCCGGCCTGCTGCAGACCGCCGGCTACGCCCGGGCCGCCGTCCGGCTCACGCACCCGGACGCCGGTGCGGCGGAGATCGACCGCCGGGTCGCGCTGCGGATGGCCCGCCAGCGGATCCACCACCGGCAGCCGGCGACCCGGTTGTGGGCCGTGATCGACGAGGCGGCCCTGCGCCGCCCGGTGGGCGGCAACCGCGTGATGCGGGAGCAGCTCAGGCATCTCATCGAGATCTGCCGGCTCCCGCACGTCACGGTGCAGATCCTGCCGTTCCTCACCGGCGCCCACGCCGCGGAGGGCGGTCCGGTCACCATTCTGCGGCTGCCCGGTGGGCAGTTGCCCGACGTGGTCTACCTGGAACAGCTCACCGGCGCCCTCTACCCCGACCGGCCGGCCGACATCGAGTGCTACTGGGACGCCATGAACCGGCTGGTGGTCGAAGCCGAGCCGCCGGACGAGACTCCGACCATCCTGCACCGCATCCTTCAGGAGACCTGAGGGTCAGCGCTTGAGAGCGACGCCGCCGTACTGGTGCACCTCGGCCGGGAGGTCCAGGGCCGCCGCGTCTGGACGCCAGCGCGAGCAGGAGGCCACTCCCGGTTCGAGCAGTTCCAGACCGTCGAAGTAGCGCGCGATCTGCTCGGGACTGCGCAGGATGTACGGGATCGAGCCGCCGTCGTTGTACTGCTGGATGGCGCGGACGTAGTCCTCGCTGGTGTCGGTGGAGTCGTACTGCACGAGGTAGCTGCCGGGGGGCAGGGCATCCACCAGCCGCCGCACGATCGAGCGGGCCTCGTCGTGGTCCTCGACATGGCCCAGGATGCCCATCAGCATGAGGGCGACGGGCCGGTCGAAGTCGAGCGTCTTCCCGGCCTCCCGGACGATCGTGTCCGGCTCGCGCAGGTTGGCGTCGACGTAGTTGGTGACGCCTTCGGGGGTGCTGGTGAGCAGCGCGCGGGCGTGGGCCAGGACCAGGGGGTCGTTGTCGACGTAGACGATCCGGCTCTCCGGGGCCACCCGCTGGGCGATCTGGTGGGTGTTGTCCACGTTGGGCAGGCCGGTGCCGATGTCCAGGAACTGGCGGATGCCCTCTTCGGCGGCCAGGTGGCGCACGGCGCGGGCGAGGAAGTAGCGGGCGGCGCGGGCGCCGGTCTCGATCCCGGGGAAGATCTCACGGAACGCGTCACCGGCCACACGGTCGACTTCGTAGTTGTCCTTCCCGCCCAGCCAGTAGTTCCAGATCCGGGCCGAGTGCGGCACCGAGGTGTCGATCTTGGGGAACGGCTCCTGCTCGGCGTTCTCCACCTGGTCGGTCATGGACGCTCCTGCGTGTGTGGGTCGGGGAGCCCACGTTAGCCGTTCTGCGCCCTGGAGAGGATCAACTCCTCTACGGATCCCGGGAGTTCGACGTCCTCGTGAGTGGGCCGGGTCGATGCCCGCCCGGCACCCCTCGGCCCGATTCCTACGGGCGGGTACAGTATGCGGGTCGTCATCACATCGTACGGGGGGAAGCCGGTGCAATTCCGGCGCTGACCCGCAACCGTGAACCGCCGCCCGCGGCGGTGAGCCGGATCGCTTCGTACGGTTCATGACCGGCTCACGTGCCCGGCAGCCCGCCGGTACACGGCACCGTCGAGGTATACGGGGCCGAGCCGCCCGGGGGTGCCCCGTGCTGCCCGGCTCCCCCACAGGGAGAGGCACCCGCCGATCATGAACGTCCGCCGCAGCGCCACGGTCCTGGCCGCCGTCGCAGTGATCGGCGCCGCCACCCCGGCCGCCGCCGACCCGTCCCCGTCGCCCTCCCAGGCGTTCCCGTCCGCCCTGTACGGCGGCACGGACCCCAAGTTCGACGGTGTCTGGCGCCAGTCGCTCGCACTGCTCGCGCAGGACACCGTGGGGGTGAAGCCGGCGGCGAAGTCCGTGGAGTGGCTGACACGGCAGCAATGCGAGGACGGCGGCTTCGCCTCCTACCGCGCCGACCCCACCACCGCGTGCGACGCCAAGACGATGCTGGACACCAACGCCACGTCCGCCGCCGTGCAGGCCCTCACCGCCCTCGGCGGGCACGACGACGCCACCGGCCAGGCCGTCGACTGGCTGAAGTCCGTCCAGAACGAGGACGGCGGCTGGGGCTACTCGCCCGGCGGTGCCAGCGACACCAACTCGACGTCGATCGTCATCGGCGCGCTCGCCGCCGCGGGCGAGAAGCCGGACCAGGTCGAGAAGGACGGCAAGTCCCCCTACGACGCGCTGCTGAAGCTCGCGCTGCCCTGCGGCGGGGACGGCGACGGCGCGTTCGCGTTCCAGCCGGACAAGAAGGGCAAGCTCGCCGCCAACGCGGACGCCACGGCGGCCGGTGTGCTCGGCGCCCTGGGCCAGGGCATGGTCGTCGAGCCCGGCAAGAAGTCCGACGCGACCTGCGAGAAGGCCGAAGCGCCCGAGCAGGCCGCGGCCAACGGAGCGGCGTATCTCACGTCCGCCCTCGCCAAGGACGACGACCACCTGATGTCCGCCCTGGCCGGTGCCGAGCCCCAGCCCGACTACGGCAACACCGCCGACGCGGTCGTCGCGCTCGCCGCGCAGGGGAGCACCGCGCAGGCGGAGAAGTCCGTGCGGTGGCTGGAGAAGAACTCCGCGTCCTGGGCCGCGCAGAGCGGTCCGGCCGCCTACGCCCAGCTGGTCTTCGCCGCCCACGCGACGGGCACGAACCCGCGCGACTTCGGCGGCGCGGACCTCGTCAAGCAGCTCAACGCGACGGGCCCGGCCCCGCAGACCGCCGGGAAGGCCGAGTCCTCGGACGAGAAGCCGGGCGAGAAGGACGACTCCGGCTCCTTCTTCGGGGTCTGGTGGTACGTCGGCGTCTGCCTCGTCGCCGGAATCGGCATCGGGTTCCTGTTCACCGGCCGCAAGAAGCAGCAGCAGCTGTGATCCGCCGGGCCGTTCTCCTGCTCCTGGCCTCGCTCCTGCTGTGCGCGGGGGCGGGCCAGGCCCAGGCCGCCGGTTACCGGTACTGGTCGTTCTGGGAGCGCGACGCCGGTCACTGGGTCTACGCCACCCAGGGCCCGTCCCTGGCCCGCCCCTCGGACGGCGACGTCCAGGGCTTCCGCTTCGCGGTGAGCGAGGACTCCGCGAACGCGGCCCGGCCGCGCGGCACGGCCGACTTCGCGACGGTCTGCGCGAAGACGCCCGCGCAGGACGGCAGGAAGCGGGTGGCCCTGGTCATCGACTTCGGCACACCGTCGGACGCCCCCGAGGGCGAAGCCCCGCCCGCCGCCCGCACGGCCTGCGCCCGGGTCTCCCCCGACGCGACCACGGCCGAGGCCCTGGCGGCGGTGGCCAAGCCGCTGCGCTACGACACCAACGCCCTGCTGTGTGCGATCTCGGGCTATCCGGAGAAGGGTTGCGGCGAACAGGTCTCCCAGAAGGAACAGAAGCGGAAGCCGGTGGCGGAGCAGAACTCCGCGTCGGACGACGGCCCGTCCCTGGGCCTGGTGGCGGGCATCGCCGTGGTGGTACTCCTGGGCGGGGCGGCGTTCTGGCAGGTACGGCGGCGTGGATAGCGGCCCTCGGCGGCGAGGCCGGGCTCAGCTGCACCCCGGCGCCTGGTGGCTCTGGGCGCTGGCGCTCGGCACCGCGGCCACCCGCACCACCAACCCCCTGCTCCTCGCCCTCCTCATCGCGGTCTCCGCCTACGTCGTGGCCACCCGCCGCCCCGACACCCCCTGGTCCCGCTCCTACGGCGCCTTCGTCAAACTCGCCCTCGCCGTGATCCTCATCCGCCTGCTCTTCGCGACCGTCCTCGGCTCCCCCATCCCGGGCACGCACGCCCTCCTCACCCTCCCCGAACTCCCCCTCCCCGCCTGGGCCCAGGGCATCCGCCTCGGCGGCGAGGTGACCGCGGAAGCCCTCACCTTCGCCCTGTACGACGGCCTGAGACTGGCCACCCTCCTCATCTGCGTCGGCGCCGCGAACGCCCTCGCCAACCCCTCCCGCCTGCTCAAGTCCCTCCCGGGCGCCCTGTACGAGATGGGTGTCGCGGTCGTCGTGGCCCTCACCTTCGCCCCGAACCTCATCGCCGACGTCCAGCGCCTGCGTGCCGCCCGCCGTCTGCGCGGCCGCCCGGACAAGGGCGTCAGGGGCCTGCTGCAGGTGGGTCTCCCGGTCCTGGAGGGCGCGCTGGAGCGCTCCGTCTCGCTCGCCGCCGCGATGGACGCCCGCGGCTACGGCCGTACCGCCCAGGTCCCGCCCGCCGTACGCCGTACCACCGCCGCCCTCACGCTCGGCGGTCTGCTCGGCGTCTGCGCGGGAACGTACGGCCTCCTCACGGCCGAGGGCGCCGGCTACGGCTTCCCCCTGCTCCTCGCGGGTCTCGCCGCCGCCCTCGTGGGTCTCCAGCTCGGCGGACGCCGATCCCTCCGCACCCGCTACCGCCCGGACCGCTGGGACGTGCGCGCCGGGCTGGTCGTCGCCTCCGGCGTCGCGGTGGCGGCCCTGCTCGCCCTCGCCGCGGCCCGTGACCCCGCGGCCCTGCACCCGGGCGTGGTCCCCCTGGTCGCCCCCGCCTTCCCCCTCTGGCCGGCCGCGGCCGTACTGCTCGGGCTGCTGCCCGCGTTCGTCGCCCCCGATCCCAAGGAGCCGTCGTGATCCGCTTCGAGGAGGTCTCCGTGACCTACGACGGGGCCGCCGAACCCACCGTCCGGGGCATCGACTTCGAGGTCCCGGAAGGCGAACTCGTGCTGCTGGCGGGCCCGTCCGGGGTCGGCAAGTCGACCGTGCTGGGCGCCGTCAGCGGACTCGTCCCGCACTTCACCGGCGGCACCCTGCGCGGCCGTGTCACGGTCGCCGGGCGCGACACCCGCACCCACAAGCCGCGCGAACTGGCCGACGTCGTGGGCACGGTCGGCCAGGACCCGCTCTCCCACTTCGTCACCGACACCGTCGAGGACGAACTCGCCTACGGCATGGAGTCGTTGGGCCTCGCCCCGGACGTGATGCGCCGCCGCGTCGAGGAGGCGCTCGACCTGCTGGGCCTCGCCGACCTGCGCGACCGGCCGATCGCCACGCTCTCCGGCGGCCAGCAGCAGCGCGTCGCGATCGGCTCGGTCCTCACCCCGCACCCGAGCGTCCTCGTCCTGGACGAGCCGACCTCCGCGCTCGACCCGGCTGCCGCCGAGGAGGTCCTGGCCGTCCTCCAGCGGCTCGTGCACGACCTCGGCACGACGGTCCTCATGGCCGAACACCGCCTGGAACGCGTCATCCAGTACGCCGACCAGGTCGTCCTCCTGCCCGGCCCGGGCGCATCCCCGGTCCTGGGACACCCGGCCGAGGTGATGGCCGTGTCCCCGGTCCACCCGCCGGTGGTGGCCCTGGGCCGCCTGGCGGGCTGGGATCCTCTCCCCCTGACGGTCCGCGACGCCCGTCGCAGGGCAGCAGATCTGAAGCGACAGCTGGAGAACGCCGCCCCTAAGGGGCGCGGGGAACTGCGCGATCAACCACATTCGACCCGCACCCGCGAACGACCCCCACAACCCACCCCCGAAGGCGCCGCCCACATCCAAGCCCTCTCGGTCACCCGCTCCCGCATCCAGGCCCTACGCACCATCGACCTCACCATCACCCCCGGCGAGACCATCGCCCTCATGGGCCGCAACGGCGCCGGAAAATCCACCCTCCTCGGCTCTCTGGTCGGCCTCGTCAAGCCCGGCTCCGGAACCGTCCGCGTCGGCGGAGCCACACCCCACCGCACCGCGCCGAAGGACCTCGTCCGCAAGGTCGGCCTGGTCCCCCAGGAGCCCCGCGACCTGCTCTGCGCCGACACCGTCGCCGCCGAGTGCGCGGCGGCCGACCAGGACGCGGGCGCGGAACCCGGCACCTGCAGGGCCCTGGTCACCGAGCTGCTGCCCGGCGTCACCGACGGCAGCCACCCCCGCGACCTCTCGGAGGGACAGCGGCTCGCGCTCGCCCTCGCCGTCGTGCTGACCGCCCGGCCACCGCTGCTCCTGCTGGACGAGCCGACCCGGGGCCTGGACTACGCGGCGAAGGCCCGGCTGGTCGCGGTGCTGCGCACACTGGCCGCCGAAGGGCACGCCGTCGTCCTGGCCACGCACGACGTGGAACTCGCCGCCGAGGTAGCCCACCGGGTGGTGCTGCTGGCCGAGGGCGAGGTGATCGCGGACGGCCCGATGGCGGACGTCGTGGTCTCCTCGCCGTCCTTCGCGCCGCAGGTCACCAAGATCCTGGCGCCCCAGCACTGGCTCACGGTGTCCCAGGTCCGCGCGGCCCTGGAGGAGACCGGCCGATGAGTCTGAGGGAGACCACCCGCACGCACCCTCAGCGGCAGGCCCGGGCCGTCCGTCTCGGGCCCCGCTCCCTCGCCGCCCTGGCCCTGGTCAGCGCCGTGGGCGTCGCCGGTTTCACCTGGCCCTTCCTCGCCCCGCCCACCTCGCAGCTCAGCGCGCACGCCCAGGACGCGCCCTGGCTCTTCGCTGGCCTGCTGCTGCTGCTGGTGGCGGTCGTGGCCGCGGCGATCTCGGAGTCCGGGCTCGGCCCGAAGGCGGTCGCGATGCTCGGCGTGCTGGCCGCCACGGGAGCGGCTCTGCGCCCGATCGGCGCCGGTACCGCGGGCATCGAGCCGATGTTCTTCCTGATGGTGCTGAGCGGCCGGGTGCTCGGCCCGGGCTTCGGATTCGTCCTCGGCTCGGTGACCATGTTCGCGTCCGCGCTGCTCACAGGCGGGGTCGGCCCGTGGCTGCCGTTCCAGATGCTGGCGATGGGCTGGTTCGCGATGGGCGCGGGCCTGCTGCCCGGACCGGACCGGCTGCGCGGCCGGGCCGAGCTCGCGATGCTCGCCGGCTACGGCTTCCTCGCCGCGTTCGCCTACGGCACGGTGATGAACATGGCGGGCTGGCCCTTCATGAGCGCCCTCGCCTCGAACGTGGCCTTCGACCCGCACGCGCCGGTCGCCGCGAACCTGGCCCGTTTCGTCGCGTACTGCGTCGCCACCTCGCTCGGCTGGGACCTGGGCCGGGCGGTCGTCACGGTCGTCCTGACGCTCGCCCTCGGCCCGGCGGTCCTCAGGGCGCTGCGCCGGGCCACGCGCCGGGCGGCCTTCGAGACGCCCGTCACGTTCGACGCCGCCCCGAAGTGAGCCTGCCCACGTGACCCGCGTCATGTACGAAGCGGGGCCGTAGGGACAAGCCCCGGTCACAGGCCCCGAGCTGCCCGGTGCATGCCGTCATACCTAGTAAAAGGGGTCATTGCACGCATCCGGTGTGTCTGTTCTGGTGGACGACTGCTGCCCCCCACGAAAGGTCGCCTGTGCCCGCCACTTCCGTCCTCCGCCGTGCCGCCACCCCGAAGAAGGCCCTCGCCGGTGCCGCCCTGGCCGCGGCCACCTGCGGCACCCTGATCGCCGCGGGGCCCGCCCAGGCCGCTCCGACGGAGGCCTCCTCGGCGCAGGCGGTCGCGAAGAAGATGATCGGCGACGACGCGCAGTACCGGTGCTTCTCCAAGATCGTCGAGCAGGAGAGCGACTGGAACGTGAACGCCGAGAACGCCTCCAGCGGCGCCTACGGCCTGGTCCAGGCCCTGCCGGGCGACAAGATGGCCTCGGCGGGCTCCGACTGGAAGAACAACGCGGCCACGCAGATCGAGTGGGGCCTGGACTACATGAAGGACCGCTACGGCAGCGCCTGCGGTGCCTGGGACTTCTGGCAGGCCAACCACTGGTACTGAGCCGGCCCCACCCCACAGACCGAAGGCGGCGGCCCCCTGATCCCCGGGGCCGTCGCCTTCGCCATGCCCGGCCTTCCGCCGGGGCCTTCAGCCCGTGCTCACCGGAAGCTCCTTCACCCCGTTGATCCACGCCGACCGCAGGCGCCGCGGGTCCCCGACCAGCCTCAGCCCGGGCATGGCGTCGGCGATCGCGTTGAAGATGAGGTTGATCTCCAGCACGGCGAGGGACTTGCCCAGGCAGTAGTGGGGGCCGCCGCCGCCGAAGCCGAGGTGCGGGTTGGGGTCGCGGGTGACGTCGAAGGCGTCCGGGTCGTCGAAGACCTCGGGGTCGTGGTTGGCCGAGGCGTAGAACAATCCGAGCCGGTCGCCCTCGCGGATGCGCTTGCCGCCGAGTTCGGTGTCCTGGGTGGCCGTGCGCTGGAAGGCGGCGACCGGGGTCGCCCAGCGCACGATCTCCTCCGCCGCCGTCCCCGGCCGGTCGCGCTTGTAGAGCTCCCACTGCTCGGGGTGGGTGAGGAAGGCGTGCATGCCGTGGGTGATGGCGTTGCGGGTGGTCTCGTTGCCCGCGACGGCCAGCATCAGCACGAAGAAGCCGAACTCGTCGGAGCTGAGGTTGCCCTCGTCCTCCGCCGCGACGAGCTGCGTGACGATGTCGTGGGCCGGGCACTGCTTGCGGTCGGCGGCCATGTTCATCGCGTAGGCGATGATCTCCGTGGCCGACTCGGCGCCGACCTCCTCGGTGATGGCGTACTCGGGATCGTCGTACGCGATCATCTTGTTGGACCAGTCGAAGATCTTGTCCCGGTCCTCCTGCGGCACGCCCATCAGCTCGGCGATGGCCTGGAGGGGCAGTTCGCAGGCGACCTGGGTGACGAAGTCGAACGGCCCGGTGTGCGCGCGGGCGGAGTCGACGATGGAGTGGGCCCGCGCCCGCAGCCGGTCCTCCAGCGCCCGGATCGACCGGGGCGTGAACCCGCGCTGCACGATCTGCCGGACCCGGGTGTGCTCCGGCGGGTCCATGTTCAGCAGGATCAGCCGCTGCGCGTCGATGGAGTCGCGCTCGATGTGCTCGTTGAAGCGGATGATCGCCGTGTTGAGGGACGACGAGAACAACTCCGGGTGCGTGGACACGTACTTGACGTCGGTGTGCCGGGTGACGGCCCAGTAGCCCTCGTCCTGGAAGCCGGCGAGACCGGCCGGCTGCGCCACCCAGCAGACCGGTTCGACCCGGCGCAGCTCGGCGAACTCCGGCAGGGGCACGCGATGATGCAGCAGGTCGGGGTCGGTGAAGTCGAACCCGTCGGGCAGCGCGGGACAGGGCATGGGCGGCTCCCACCACTCGTACCGACTCTGAGGTCTGACGGCCCATCAGCTGTGCGGAGTTGCGGTGACGGTAGTAACGGGTTCTACAAGTAGCAAGAGGCACGGGCCCGCCAATTGCCCGCACGACCCTTGCGGTCACCGAGCGGCCCTCAGCACACTGGCGACAGAACTAGAACGCGTACTAGTTCCGCTGAGCCTCCCGGAGAGGACCCGCACCCATGGCTGCCGAACCCGTGATCGTCGAAGCCGTACGCACCCCCATCGGCAAGCGCGGCGGCGCGCTCGCCAATCTGCACCCCGCCTATCTCCTGGGCGAGACCTACCGCGAACTCCTCGGCCGTACCGGCATCCCCGCCGACTGCGTCGAGCAGATCGTCGGCGGTACGGTCACCCACGCCGGCGAGCAGTCCATGAACCCCGCGCGCACGGCCTGGCTGACCATGGGGCTCCCCTACGAGACGGCCGCGACGACCGTCGACGCGCAGTGCGGGTCCTCCCAGCAGGCCTCGCACATGGTGGCCAACATGGTCGCGGCCGGGGTGATCGACGTCGGCATCTCCTGCGGGGTGGAGTCGATGTCGCGCGTGCCGCTGGGGTCGGGCTCGAAGCACGGGCCCGGCAAGCCGTTCCCCGACGAGTGGAACGTGGACCTGCCCAACCAGTTCGAGGCGGCCGAACGGATCGCCCGGCACCGGGACCTGACCCGCGAGGACGTAGACGCCCTGGGCCTCGCCTCACAGGAACGGGCCGCCCACGCCTGGGCGGAGGAGCGTTTCAAACGGGAGACGTTCGCGGTCCAGGTCCCCACGACCGAGGAGGAGCAGCATGCCGGCCAGGGCATGTGGCGCCTGGTCGACAAGGACGAGGGTCTGCGCGACACGACCGCGGAGGCCCTGGCCTCCTTGAAGCCGATCATGCCCACGGCGGTGCACACGGCGGGCAACTCGTCGCAGATCTCGGACGGGGCGGCGGCGATCATGTGGGCGTCGAAACGGATGACAAGGGCGCTGAAGCTGCGCCCCCGGGCCCGGATCGTGGCCCAGGCGCTGGTCGGGTCCGACCCCCACTTCCACCTCGACGGCCCGATCGACGCGACCAAGGCGGTCCTGGGCAAGGCCGGGATGTCCCTCAAGGACATCGACGTGGTGGAGATCAACGAGGCGTTCGCGTCGGTGGTGCTGAGCTGGGCGCGGGTCTTCGACCAGGACCTGTCGAAGGTGAACGTCAACGGAGGCGCCATCGCGCTCGGGCACCCGGTGGGAGCGACCGGGGCCCGGCTCATCACGACGGCACTTCATGAACTGGAGCGCGCGGACAAGGAGTTCGCGCTGATCACGATGTGTGCGGGGGGCGGTTTGGCCACCGGCACGATCATTCAGCGGTTGTAGAGGTCCAGTTGACGAAGGTGGTGAACGTGGCGGGATCGAGGGTGAGCATCGGTCCCGCCGGGTTCTTGGAGTCGCGTATCGCGACGGTGGCAGAGGCTTCGGCGACCTCTACACAATCACCGCCCTGGTCACCGCTGTAGCTGGACTTACGCCACAGGATCCCCGCCTTGCTGGCCATAGCGTTCCTCCATTACGCGCCGGATCAACTCCGCCGAGTCCTTGAGGGAGAGCGCGGCGGCACGAAGATGATCGTAACGGAGCGAGCAGTCCTTGACGGTGTCCGGATTCGCGGTCGGATGCCCGCTGCCATACCCCTCGGTATAGACAATGTCCGGGTCGCGTTCGAATCGGTAGAGGTTGAATGCGCCTTGGAGCCCGACGTGCGCTCCGGCCGAAAACGGGAGCACCTGGATGTTGATCCGGGGGTTGCGCTCGAAGGCCAACAGGTGGGCCAGTTGACCCCGCATGGTCTCTGCACCGCCGATTTCCTGGTGCAGCGCCGCCTCGCTGACGACCATCCACAGGACCGGGGACATCTCCTTCTCGAAGATGCGCTGCCGGGCCAGCCGTACGGCAGTGCGGTCCTCCAGGTCCGTCTGATCCAGCACACCGAGGACGGCACGGGCGTACGACTGCGCTTGGAGGAGCCCGTGCACCATGTGGGTCTGGAACGTGCAGATCTCCAGAGCCCTGACCTCCAGCTCCGCCACCTGCTGAAACCACGCCGGAAGCCGACTGCGCAGCACCAGCTCGACGAGCCGGGAGAACATGCCGTCCGTGCCGAGCGCCGCATCCACCCGTTCGCTGAACTCCGGCGTCGGAAGCTTCCTGGCCGTCTCGATCTGGCCCACCAGCGAGCCGGTGTAGTTGAGGATGTCCCCCAACTGCCGCTGTGTCAGCCCGGCGGCCTCTCTGTGGCGCCGTAGCTCGTAGCCGTAGTAGTCGAGCGGCGACGCACCCGGGTCAAGGGCGTTGATGTGGGTCACGGCAGAAGCCCCTCTCACGCAACTCGGCCCACAACGGGACCGGTTGTATCCGTTCCGTAGCCGAGGGTAGTCACCGCACGTCAGCCTCGTCCCGTGAACGAATACATTCCCGCCCAGTACGCGATGCGCCTCACCGTCGGTGAACACGCCCCCCGGCACATCCGCCGTATCGTCCGCTCGTTCCTCGGCGAGTGGGACATGCTCGAGCTGTCGGGCGCCGCCGAACTGGGCGTGACCGAGCTGCTCGCCAACGTCGCACGACACGTCCCGGACCGCCGCTGCGCGCTGCTGTTGCTGCGGCAGCGCACGGGCGTACGGGTGGAGGTCACGGACGGCAGCGATGAACTGCCGTGCATGCCCGACACGTTGGACACGGAGGCCGAGAACGGCCGGGGACTGCTCCTGCTCGACGCGATGGCCGACAAGTGGGGCGTGTCGCTGTGGTCCGGCGGAGGCAAGACCGTGTGGTTCGAATGCGAGGCCGGTCCCGCGCCGGGGACACCGCACACCCGCGACCCCCAGACACGCGATACACAATACGCGAAAAAAGTTTCACGTAAGTATTGACGTACTTCGCGGGGGATGGAGACGCTGGAAGTGCCCCTCCATCCCTCTCCCGGAAAGCGCGACCGCCATGAACTCCACCCGCCCGAACTCCTCGTCCACCCCGACCACTCCCTCGGCCACCCGTCGGCGATCCCCGGTGGCCGCGGTACTGGCCGACCGCCTGGATGACACCGCAGTGGTGGACGCGGCCGTCCGACTCGCCGCCGCGCGCGGTGCACCACTGCTGCTGATCGCGGTCATGCCTCCGCCGCCACCCAGGGCCGGGAGCGCGCGCCCGGACTCGATGGCCGTCCGCGCGGTGCTGGGACGGGCCATGCCGCGCCTGGCCCGCGCGGGGATCGAGTACCGGACGGCCGTCCACCACCGGCCCGCCGTTCGCGAGGGCGGACGGCTGCACGCGGCGAAGGCCCTGCTGGACACGGCGGTCCTGCACGGCTGCTCACTCCTGGTGGTCTCGCACAGCGGGCCCGCGGACCTGGACGCCGGCAAGGTGATGGAGGCCGCCGCCCTCCGCTGCGGTCCGTTCGTCCACGCGGCCTCGCCGGTGCCGTGGGTACCGCCGGCCGTGCCCTGCCCCGGCCGCTGAGACTCGGGCGCCGGCGCCGCCGCGCTCGGCCGGGGCCGACTTACGAGGCGGAGCGTTCGCGGTCGTCGGCGGGGATGTCCTCGCGATGCAGGAAGGTGGCCAGGAGGTCGCCGACGGGATGGTCCGCCTCACTGGGGTGGCGCAGGGCGACGGTGGGATCGATGGTGTAGCGGTTGCGTCGGCCCACACGCTCGCGGGTCAGGTAGCCGGCCGCTTCGAGATCGGCGACGATCAACTGGACGGCGCGTTCGGTGATGCCGATGGCGTCGGCGACGTCGCGCCCGCGCGCTCCGGGGTCGCGGGCCAGGGCGATCAGGACCCGGGCGTGATTGGTCAGGAAGGTCCACTGATCGCCACGCGGGCTGGAGGGCTGACTCATGGCCTTCATCATACGAAGCAGACTTCGTATCACCAACAACATTTCACGAAAAGTAATTGCCGAAAAAGTTTTCGCGTAACACTTGACGGGAATCAGAGGGTCAGGTGACGCTGGAGACACCCCCACCGCACCGCCCGCGCTGCGGCCGCATCGCCGGCACCGCCCTACGGCGGCCCACCCGATCGGGGAGGTGAGCACCTGTCGCGACCACCAGATGAACCAGCGCCCGGGCCCGGCAGCCCTCCGTGACCCGCCAGGGCCCAGGGCACCACCCCCCTCTCGGTATTCGTCCTTCCGCCCTCGCCCGAGGAAGCCGATCCACATGAATGAACTGTCGTTCGCCGTCCCGCTGTGGGTGTGGGCCGCGGTCACCGTCGGCATCGGCGTCATGCTCGCCGTCGACCTGATCGCCCACCGCGACAACCACGTGATCGGCTTCCGCGAGGCCGCGCTGTGGAGCGGCCTGTGGATCGCCATCGGCCTCGGCTTCGGCCTCATCCTTCTGGCATGGCAGGGCGGCGAGGCGTCCTCGACGTACTACGCCGGCTACCTGATCGAGAAGGCCCTGTCGATCGACAACGTCTTCGTCTTCGCGCTGGTCTTCTCCTTCTTCGCCGTGCCCGACGCCTACCAGCACAAGGTCCTCTTCTGGGGCGTCCTCGGTGCGCTCGCGGCCCGCCTGGTGTTCATCTTCATCGGCGCCGAACTGCTCCAGGTGTTCTTCTGGACCGCCTACCTGTTCGGTGCGTTCCTGATCTGGACCGGCTGGAAGATGGCCGTCTCCAAGGACGAGGAGGTCCACCCCGACCGCAACCCCGTCGTCCGCCTGGTCAAGAAGCTCATCCCCACCGACCCGAAGTTCCACGGCGACAAGTTCTTCATCCGTGTCAGCGGCAAGCGAGTGGCGACGCTGCTGTTCGTGGTCCTGATCGCGGTCGAGGCCACCGACCTCATCTTCGCCGTCGACTCCGTCGCCGCCGTCCTGGCGATCACCACCAACACCTTCATCGTGTGGACCGCCAACGCCTTCGCCGTCCTGGGCCTGCGCAGCCTGTACTTCTGCCTGGCCGGACTCCTGCGCCGTTTCGCCTACCTGCACTACGGGCTCGCGGTCCTGCTCGCCTTCGCCGGCGTCAAGCTCATCCTGTCCGAAACGCCCGTCGGCAAGCTGCCCATCCCCCTCACCCTCGGCGTCATCGTCGTCACCATCACCGTCTCCATCGTCTGGTCGCTGATCGCCACCCGCGGCGAAGGCGGCGACCGCGGAGAGGCGGACGACGGGACCAGCACCGAACGGGACGACACGGCCCACAGCTCCCAGCCGCATCATCCGCAAGGACGGCCGTCATGAACCGCCTCGGCCGCGGCCGACGCGGACCGGCAGGCGGCCCTCACCGGGCGACCACCGGCCACGGGAGAGGAACTGTGCAGCGAGAGGACGGTGCGTCGGTGGCCATCGGTGTCACCGACGAGCGGCTCGCCGGGCTCCGGAGGTGGAACCTGGGGCTCGCGCTGCTGCACCTGCTCCAGGCCCTGGTGGTCGTGCTGCTCGCCGGAAGCTTCTCGATCACCGTCACCTCCTCCGTCCCCGAGGGGCCACCGGGGACGACGGCGCCCACCCCGGAGGCATTGTTCGACGTACCGATCGGCTGGGCCGTCGCCGTCTTCCTCGCCCTCGCGGCAGTGGACCATCTGCTGACGGCGACGGTGTGCCGCCGCGTCTACGAACGCGACCTCAGACGTGGCATCAACCGTTTCCGATGGCTGGAGTACGCGCTGAGCGCGACCCTGATGGTGCTCCTCATCGGCTTCTACGCGGGGATCACCAGCCTCAACGCCGTCATCGCCGTCGTCGGCGCCAACGTCGGGATGATTCTCTTCGGCTGGGTCCAGGAGGCGATGAACCCACCGGGACGGGCGCGGACCAGGATGCTGCCCTTCTGGTTCGGGACGCTGGTCGGCGTCATGCCGTGGGTCTCCATCGCGTACAACGTCGTCGCGGCCGAGACCGTCCCCGGCTTCGTGTACGGGATCGTCCTCGTCCAGGCCGCCCTCTTCTTCAGCTTCGGTCTCAACCAGTGGCTCCAGTACCGCGAAGTGGGCCGGTGGGCCGACTACGCATATGGCGAAAAGGCCTACCTGGTCTCAGCCTCGCGGCGAAGTCACTTCTGGCCTGGCAGATCTTCGCCGGCTCGCTGGCCGGCTGAACGTCCGTCAGCCCCGTCAGCAGAAGGGCGCGTCCGGGGCGTTGGCCCAGAAGGAGAGGAAGGACCAGGTCTGGGCTCCGATGCGACCGTCGACGACGATGCCGGCGCACTGCTGGAAGGCCCTCGTCGCGGACTGCGTGACGCGGCCGAAGTCCCCGTCCACGTCCAGACCGGCGTCGATCGCCTGGTTCAGATAGCACTGGGCCTGCTGGACCACCGCCCCGGACGACCCCAGACGGAGGTTCGGCCGGTTGATGGTGAAATCGCAGATGTCGTCCGGCCCTTGAGCCGCATGAGCTGCTGGACGGTTCAACTTGTCCGCGGCCTGCGCGGGTTGCACCACCGCGGTCGCAGAGGTCCCAGGTGATGCCGCTACAGCCGGTGCTCCCACAAAGGAGATTGGCACAGCCAGCGCCGCTACGGCGATGAACACACGTCGCATCCCGGATCACCTCCACAATGGGCGCCCCTTTCTCATCGTGCGCGGCCCTCACCCAGGTTGCATCTCGGGGATGACCGGGCCAGGGGTGGAGCCGGGCGGCGTGGGTCTCGGGATCCTGTCAGCCGTGCACGGGTTTGCGGGTCGGTGCGGGTTCGCGTTCGGCCGCCACCGTTCGCGCCCGCGGCCCCTGGAGGAGATACACGATGCCGAAGCCCGCCGCGATCACCACCGCTCCCCCCGCCGCGTCCAGCACCCAATGGTTCGCCGTCGCCACGATCGACGCGAGCGTGAGCAGCGGATGCAGCAGGCCCAGCGCCTTCATCCACCAGCGCGTCGCCAGTACCGCGATCACGACGCCACACCACAGGGACCAGCCGAAGTGCAGCGACGGCATGGCCGCGTACTGGTTGGTGAGGGCCGTGAGCGTGCCGTAGTCGGGCTGGGAGAAGTCCTGGGTGCCGTGCACGGTGTCGATGAAGCCGAGCGTCGGCATCAGCCGGGGTGGGGCCAGGGGGTAGAGCCAGAAGCCCACCAGGGCGAGCAGGGTGGCGAAGCCGAGTGCGGAGCGGGCCCAGCGGTAGTCGCCAGGGCGGCGCCAGTAGAGGACCGCGAGGACGGCCAGCGGGACGGCGAAGTGGAACGACGTGTAGTACTGGTCGAAGAAGTCCCGCAGCCAGCCGATCCCGACGACGGTGTGGTTGACCCAGCGCTCGATGTCGAGGTGCAGGACGCGCTCGACGTCGTAGACCTGCATGCCGTTCCCCTCGGCCTCGGCGCGCCCGGCCGAGTTGCTGCCGCCGGTGGCGGCGAGCCGGACCTTGGAGTAGGCGGCGTAGGTGACCCGGATGAGGAGCAGTTCGAGGAGAAGATTCGGCCGGGTGAGGACCCGGCGCAGGTACGGCACCGGCGGCACGCGCCGGGAGCGGGCCGCGGCGGCGGGTGCGTAGGCGGTCGGTGTCGGTGACCGGTAGAAGGGCGAGGCGCGGGACAGGAACGGCACGGCGGTGGCGGCGGCGAGCGCGGCCAGCAGGACGACGTTGTCGCGCAGCGGGTGGAGGGACTCCACGTCCGGCAGCATCGTCTTGGCGGACAGGGTCATGACCAGGACGACCGTGACCGGCCACACGTACCGGTCGCAGGCGCGTGCGCCGACCCGGCCGACGACCGTCAGCAGCACCCACAGCAGCTGGTGCTGCCAGGCCGTGGGCGAGACGACGATCGCGGCGCAGCCGGTGACCGCGACGGCGAGCAGCAGCTGGCCGTCGCGGAAGTAGCGCACGGCCCGGCGCAGGGCCAGGGCGGCGACGGCCGCGCCGAGCGACAGGAAGAGCGCGACCTCCGGGGGGCCGTTCAGGCCGAGCCGGAGCAGGGCGCCGTGCAGGGACTGGTTGGCGAGGTCGTCGGCCGGGCCGCCGAGGCCGGCGCCCGCCATGTGGTGGACCCAGTACCGGTGGGAGTCGTGCGGCATCACCGACCAGGCGAGCCCGGTGCAGGCGGCGAAGGTGACGCCGGTGGCGAGCGCGGCGCGTCTGCGGCCGGTGCACCACAGCAGGGGCGTGAACAGCAGCAGGGTCGGCTGGAACGCCGCCGCGACGCCGATGAGCAGGCCGCTGGTCCGCTGGCCGCGGGCGGCGAAGCAGCCGAGCAGGACGAGCAGGACCGGGATGACGCTGGTCTGGCCGAGCCACAGGGTGTTGCGGACGGGCAGGGACAGCATCAGCAGGCTGATGGCGACGGGCGCGGCCAGCAGTGCCGTGCGGCGGCTGACCGGCTGGGGCAGGGCACGGGCGGCGACCAGGCCGAGGGCGGCGACGAGCAGCAGGGTGCCGAAGGTCCAGCCCCAGCCGAGGGCCTGTTCGGCCGAACGGGTGAGGGGCTTGAGGACGAGCCCGCCGAAGGGCGTTCCGGTGAAGCGGGCCGAGTCGTACAGGGAGCCGTTCACCTGCAGGACGCCGTTCGGCCCGACCCAGGTCTCCAGGTCCGTCAGCCGCTCACCGCGCGGGGTGGCGACGACCACGGCCACCTGCCGGGCGGCGAGGACGGCGGCGATCAGCCACAGCCCGAGGCGGGCGGCGCGCAGGCGTGTGCGGGCCCCACCGGCGGCTGTCGCTCCGAAGCCCTCCGCCGGCCGTCCGCCGTGATCCGCATTCGCCACGCCTCGTCGGCCTCTCGCAGCGGTTCATCCCGCATGTCCTCAATGCGGTGATTCCTCCTGCGAACCCTATGGGGATCGTGCGATTCCGGGGAAGAAGACGCGAGCAACGTCGACCGTTCGCGCGGACGGTGTGACGACTTCTTGCAGACGCGAGAAGGATCACATGAAGATCGGTTGGACACCGCTCCCCGGAGGGCAGAAGCACCTGCGCAGCAACGATTTACGTGCAGCATGCAACGAAAGGCGTACTGCCCGTAAGCGGAGCAAATCCGCCTATCGTCGCTTTTCGGCCCGTACGACAGCGCCGCCGCGCGGGACCGCGCCCCCCGTCCCCGTCGAAAGGTAGGCGAGCGAGTCTTGTCGACTGCCTCAGTCGTCGCCCCCGCGACCCTCGGGAAGAGCCGTACGGCGAAGACCCCCGACCCCACCGTCACCGACCCCGCGCTCGTCAAGCGCGCCGTGAAGGCCGCCGCGCTGGGCAACGCGATGGAATGGTTCGACTTCGGCGTCTACAGCTACATCGCGGTCACGCTGGGCAAGGTCTTCTTCCCCTCGGGCAACCCCACCGCCCAGCTGCTGTCCACGTTCGGCGCCTTCGCTGCGGCCTTCCTGGTCCGCCCCCTCGGCGGCATGGTCTTCGGCCCGCTCGGCGACCGCGTCGGCCGCCAGAAGGTCCTCGCCCTCACCATGATCATGATGGCGGCCGGCACCTTCGCGATCGGTCTGATCCCGTCGTACGCGACGATCGGTGTCGGCGCGCCGATCCTGCTCCTGGCGGCCCGTCTCGTGCAGGGCTTCTCCACCGGCGGTGAGTACGCGGGCGCCTCCACGTTCATCGCCGAGTACGCCCCCGACAAGCGGCGCGGCTTCCTCGGCAGCTGGCTCGAGTTCGGAACGCTCGCCGGCTATATCGCCGGCGCCGGCCTGGTCACGATCATGACCGCCCTGCTCTCCGCCGACGACCTGACCTCCTGGGGCTGGCGCATCCCGTTCCTGGTCGCTGGCCCGATGGGCATCATCGGCCTCTACCTGCGGCTGCGCCTGGAGGAGACCCCGGCGTTCGCCGCCGAGGCGGAGAAGGCCGAGAACAACCGCCCGAAGACGCCGTTGCGCGAGATGGTCACCGGCCAGTGGCGCGCGCTGCTGCTCTGCGTCGGCCTGGTGCTGGTCTTCAACGTCACCGACTACATGCTGCTGTCGTACATGCCGAGCTACCTGACCGGTCAGCTCCACTACGACGAGACGCACGGCCTGCTGGTCGTCCTCGGCGTGATGGCCGTGATGATGATCGCCCAGCCGTTCGTCGGCGCGCTGACCGACCGGGTCGGCCGCCGCCCGGTGATCGCCACCGGCTGTGCGGGCTTCCTGCTGCTGTCCGTCCCGGCCCTGCTGCTGATCCGCGAGGGCAGCCTGCTCGCGGTCGCGCTCGGCATGGGCGCCCTCGGTCTGCTGCTGGTCTGCTTCACGGCGGCGATGCCCTCGGCGCTGCCGGCGCTGTTCCCGACGAAGGTCCGCTACGGCTCGCTGTCGATCGGCTTCAACGTCTCGGTGTCCCTGTTCGGCGGCACGACCCCGCTGGTGGTCACGGCCCTGATCGGCGCGACCGGGAACATGATGATGCCCGCGTACTACATGATGGCCGCGGCCGTGATCGGCGGCTTCGCGGTGTGGCGCATGACGGAGTCGGCGGGGCGCCCGCTGCCCGGCTCGGCGCCCTCGGTGGCGGGCCGACACGCCGGGTGAAATCCCGCTGACAGCGACGCGCGCACCAACTATCTTCGTCAGCGCCAGTAGTTAGGGATGCTAACTATGCTGACGAAAGGTAGAGGCGCATGAGCGAGTCGCACGTCTGGGACGAGGTCGACGCCTATTTCACCGCCCACCTCGCCCCGGACGACGAAGCCCTGGCGGCCGCCCTGCGCGACAGCGACGCCGCCGGGCTTCCGCACATCAACGTCGCCGGAAACCAGGGCAAGCTCCTCCAGCTCCTCGCCCAGATCCAGGGCGCCCGCCACATCCTGGAGATCGGCACGCTCGGCGGCTACAGCACCATCTGGCTGGGCCGCGCCCTGCCCGCCGACGGGCGGCTGGTCTCCCTGGAGTACGACCCCCAGCACGCCGAGGTCGCGGTCCGCAACATCGCCCGCGCCGGCCTGGACAAACTGGTCGAGGTGCGGGTGGGCCCGGCCCTGGAGTCGCTGCCCAAGCTGGCCGACGAGAACCCGCCCCCGTTCGACCTGGTCTTCATCGACGCCGACAAGGCCAACAACCCGCACTACGTGGAGTGGGCGATCAGGCTCACCAGCACGGGCAGCCTGATCGTCCTCGACAACGTCGTACGGGGCGGCCGGGTCGTCGACGCGGGCAGCACCGCCCCGGACGTGACGGGCACCCGCACCGCGATCGAGCTGATCGCCGCCCATCCGAGGCTGAGCGGCACCGCGATCCAGACGGTGGGCATGAAGGGCTACGACGGGTTCGCGCTGGCCCGCGTGCTGGCGTGAGGCCTCGCCGTCACACCTCGTGGTAGAAGCCCACGTTGACGCTGCGCGGGGCGGTCCGGTCACGGATGATGATCTCGCCACTGCCGCCCCGGGGCAGCGGGACGGTGCCGCCGTAAGCGAGGGGCTGGACGTACTCCCCCATCGTCAGCCGCACTTCGGAGGACGGGTCGGGCTGCGAGCCGCGCAGCCAGGTGAGATGCCAGGTCCCCTCCGGCCCGCACAGGAACTCCAGGTGGACCCGGGAGACGAACAGCCAGTCGTCCGGCGTGCTCAGCCGGCACACGGACTTGTCGCGGCCCACCCGCAGCACCGCGCCCGGCTCGCTGGGCGCTTCGGCCATGAGCATGCCTGCCGTGGCGCCCGCCTCCGCCTCCGCGACGGTGGCCATGGTGAGTTCGAGCACGTGCGCTCCTTCTGAGACGTCCTGGGTGGGTCTGCCAGACAGGCGCCCGCCGCATGATAGAACGCCTGGCCGCGCGGTGTCCGGCACAATGGCCTCATGACCGAGCGAAAGCCACCCGGCGTCGACTTCGAGTCCTGGGTCGACAAGCAGATCCGTGACGCGGAGGCGCGCGGGGAGTTCGAACGGCTGCCGGGAGTGGGCGCACCACTCCCACCCGACGTCGAGAGCACCTACGACGAACTGTGGTGGGTCAAGCGGAAGATGGCCCGCGAGGGCTTCTCCGTCCTCCCCCCGGCGCTGGCGTTGCGCAAGGAGGCGGAGGACGCGTTGGAGGCCGCGCTCGCGGCCCCCTCGGAGCGGATCGTCCGGAAGATCATCGGCGAGATCAACGACAGGATCCGGGACATGATGTTCAGGCCGCCGCCCGGCCCCCCGCTGGGAAAGAAGCCGTACGACGTCGAGGACGTCGTACGGCGTTGGCGGGAGCGCCGGGCGGACCGGTGACCGGGGGACTCGCCCCGGCTCACACGTTCAGCAGCCGTTCGGCCAGTTCGCGGTAGTCCTTCAGGGCCAGCCGCAGCTGTTCGGTGTCGGCGGACGAGACGGACCTGGCCTCGCCGCCCTCGACGGACTGCCAGGAGTGGCGCAGGGTGCGCCGGCGCTGCGCCACGGCCTCGGTGAAGCGGGCCGCGATCTCCTCCAGCACGTGGTCGGCCTCCTCGACGGCGGCCCGGGGCCCGTCGACGAACCCGGCGACGGCGTGCTGCAACTGCGAGCCGAGCTTGTCGGACTCGTCGTGGGCCAGGAGGTGGGACCGGTTCTTGGCGGAGCCGGCCTTGTCCGGGCCGGTGCCGTGGTCGCCGCTAAGGGCTTCGGTGCCGTGCCGGTCGGTGCCGTGGCGATCGGTGCCGTGGCGATCGGCGCCGGGCACATCGGCGACGGGCACATCGGTGCCGTGGGCCGCGGCGCGGTCGGCGTCGGTGCCGTGGGCCGCGGCGCGGTCGGCGTCCGTGCCGTGCGGGACGCCGCGGTCCGCTTCCAGGTTGCGGGCCGTGTCGTGGTCCGTGCCCGGTGCGGTCGGGCGGCGACCGGTGCCCAGGGCGCTCTCGCCGTGGGCGTCCGGGGTGGCCGGCGTGTGGTCGCCGGGCGGTCGGGTCATGTCGGCCATCTAGCTCAACTCTCCTTCGCCTGACGTCGGTTGACCGCCCACGGCAGGTGCCCGCCGCGGGCCGGAGCCTTGCGGCCGCCGTTCAGGGCGGCGCGCTCGCGTTCGCTGTCGTGCCGTCCGCCGGTACGACCGCCGCCGCCGTGGCGGGCCGGCTTCACCAGCTCCTCGAACAGGGCGCGGGCCGCCACCATGGCCTCACGCATGTCTTCCGTACCCTGGCCGCCGTCCCGGGCGTCCTCCGCGCGCAGATGCGCCGCGCGGTGCACGCGCCGGTAGCCGTCCACGTGGTGGGCGTGGTGCACGGACAGCGCGGCCAGCTGTTCCTCGTACTGCCCGCCGTCCGGGAAGCCCCGGGCACCGGCGAGCTCGGCGAGCAGCCGGTCCGCCTCGGCGACCGCCTCGCG
The DNA here is from genome assembly GCF_042803315.1 of Streptomyces sp. NPDC057424. Lineage (NCBI taxonomy): Bacteria > Bacillati > Actinomycetota > Actinomycetes > Kitasatosporales > Streptomycetaceae > Streptomyces > Streptomyces sp. NPDC057424. Next base: position 49,356 of record NZ_JBHVCP010000012.1, on the reverse strand, counting down.
CGGCGAGTCGACGAACCGCTCCTGTGCGGCCGTCCAGCGCGCCTCGTACTGCTCGCGCTGTGCCGGCTCCAGCGACCGCTCGCGCAGGTCGCCGTGGCGCTGCACGCGCTCGGTCAGTTCGCGCTCGGCCGCTTTGGCGTCACCGTCGTGCCGGGCGACGGCCCGGTCGTACTCGGGTCCGAAGCGCCGCTTCAGGCTCGGGCCGCGCCGAGGCCCGCGGGCGCGCAGGGTCATGACGGCCGCGATGATGACGACGACCGCCGCGATCACGATCAGAGCAATGATCAGGCCAGTGGACATGAATGCCTTCCGGGTTCTCGGCCCAACCGGCTCTCCTCGCGAGCCGGTTCGCCCGTCGGGTAGCCCCAAAGCCCGTCTCCAAACGGCCCCTGGGCGCAACCGGGCGCGAACACCCGGCCGGAACCAATCCGGTTGCGTGTCCGGTGGGGCGCCTGCGGAGAATGCGGTTCATGACCTGGACCGTGACCCCGGAACCGTACGACTCCCCCGTCGCCGCCGCTCTGTGGCGGGCGTACTACACCGAGGTCAGCGACCGCTGGTACCTGCTGCACGAGGGGCGCCGGACGGACCCGGCCGAGCTGGAGCGGGAGATCGCCGCCCAGCCGGGCACCGGCCTCGCGCCCCCGCGCGGCCGGCTGCTGGTCGCCCGGTACGGCGGTGAGCCGGCCGGCACCGCGGGCGTACGGCTGTTGGACGGCACGACCGCCGAGCTCAAGCGGGTGTTCCTGCACGCGTCGATGCGCGGCCGGGGCGGCGCTCCGCTCCTGGTGCGGGCCGCCGAGGACGCCGCACGTGCGCTCGGCGCCACCCGGATGATCCTGGACACCCGCGGCGACCTCGTCGAGGCCCGCGGCCTCTACGCCCGCCTCGGCTACGCGGAGACCGGGCCGCACAACGACGACCGGTACGCGGAGCACTGGTTCAGCAAGGGATTGGCCTGAACTCAGACCCTCTGCTCCGTGGAGCGCGTGCTGTACGGCCGCTCGCGCCGGGACCCGCACAGTTCGCCGTTCAGCTCCCGCACGAGCCTCTCCAGGCCGGTCGGCCGGTCCGGCCCCCACCAGTCGCCGAGCAGTTCGGCGAGGGACTCCTCGCGGGCCGCGGCCAGTCGGCCGGCGACCTCGCGTCCCTGGCCGGTCAGGACCATGTCGACGCCCCGGCGCACGGCGAGGCGGCGCTCCTCGGCCTGCCGGGCGGCCTCCATGATCACGGTCAGGGGCACGGGCATGGTGTCGGCCAGCGCACCCGGCTCCACGGAGCCGTAGCGCCGTATCCGCAGCAGCAGCCAGCTCGTCGCGGGCAGCAGGTCGTAGCCCGCCCGGGCGGTGATCTTCCGGTAGATCTCGCGGCGCCCCGCGCGGCTGCCGAGCACGGACAGCGCGCGGCACACCTCGTCGTGCGAGGACCGCTCGACGGGGTTGCTGGCCAAGGTCTCGGTGACGTCGGGCGCGGTGACGGAGCCGCGCAGCCGGTCCTCCTTGAGGAACCAGGCCAGCACGAAACCGAGGAGCGCGACGGGGGCGGCGTACAGGAAGACGTCCGTGATGGAGACCGCGTAGGCGTGCAGGGCCGGCGGGCGCAGGCCGGGCGGCAGGGCGGCGATGCCGCCCGGGTCGGCCTCCAGCGCGTCCACGGAGAGGCCGGGCGGGAGCTGGGCCCCGCGGAAGGCGTCGGTGAGCTGCTCGCCGAGCCGGCCCGCGAAGACCGTGCCGAAGACGGCGACACCGAACGAGGCCCCGATGGAGCGGAAGAAGGTCGCGCCGGAGGTGGCGACGCCCAGGTCCTCGTACGGGACGGCGTTCTGCACGATGAGCACGAGGACCTGCATCACCAGGCCGAGTCCGAACCCGAAGACGAAGAAGAAGCCGCTCAGTTCGGCGGTGGAGCTGTCCTCGTCGAGCTGGTGGAGCAGGAGCAGCCCGAGCGTGGTGATGCCGGTGCCGGCGATCGGGAACACCTTCCAGCGGCCGGTGCGGCTGACGATCTGCCCGGAGGCGGTCGAGGCCAGCAGCAGACCCACCACCATCGGCAGCATGTGCACACCGGACATGGTGGGGCTGATGCCCTGCACGACCTGGAGGAAGGTCGGCAGGTAGGTCATGGCGCCGAACATGGCGAACCCGACGACGAAACTGATCACGGCCGCGAGCGTGAAGGTCCGGACGCGGAAGAGCTTCGGCGGCAGCACGGGTTCGGCGGCCCACCGCTCCACGGCCACGAAGGCGACGGCGAGGACGACGCCCAGCACCGCCAGGCCGATGATCTGCGGGGAACCCCATCCCCAGGTCGTGCCGCCGAGGGAGGCGACCAGCACCAGGCAGGTGGCGACGGCGGCGATGAGGAAGGTGCCGAGGTAGTCGATGACATGCCGCTGGTCCTTGCGCGGCAGATGCAGGACGGTCGCGATCACGGCGAGTGCGACGACGCCGACGGGCAGGTTGACGTAGAAGACCCAACGCCAGCTCAGATGCTGGGTGAACAGCCCGCCGAGCAGCGGCCCGAGCACGCTCGTCGCCCCGAAGACGGCGCCGAACAGCCCCTGGTAGCGGCCGCGCTCACGAGGCGGCACCAGATCGCCGACGATCGCCATCGACAGCACGATCAGCCCACCGCCACCGAGCCCCTGCAAGGCCCGGAACGCGATCAGCTGAGCCATGTCCTGCGCGGCGCCGCACAGCGCTGACCCGACCAGGAAGATCACGATCGCCGTCTGGAAGAGCCTCTTGCGCCCGTACTGGTCGCCTAGCTTGCCCCACAGGGGGGTGGCGGCGGTCGCGGCCAGCAGATACGCCGTGACCACCCAGGACAGGTGATCCAGACCGCCGAGTTCACTGACGATGGTGGGCAGCGCGGTCGACACGATGGTCTGGTCGAGGGCGGCGAGCAGCATGCCGAGGAGCAGGGCGCCTATGGAGACCAGGACGTTCCCGGGCACCTGCTCCCGGGGGGCCGCGCCCTGGGGCTTCAGTGTGGTGGCGTTCCCGTCCCCGGCCATGAGACCTCCCGTGTCTCGTGTGACATTTTCCATCGTGACCGCTGTGACCTGTTATGGCCCGCCGGGCCCTTTTGGAAGCAGTGGTTCCGGAAGCTCGTCGGCCGCGCTGTGGAGAAGATCTGGATAATCTCTGGAGTTCGCGAGGGGAGGGAGGAACGCGTGGAACCGCTGAACGGCCACCCGTGCCCGGAGTGCGGCACGCCCAGACAGCGGGACAACACCCCCGCCTGCGCCTGCACCCACCGGGCCTCCGAGGCCCTCCGCGATGCCCGCACGGCCCGGGCGGCGGCAGCGGAGGACTTCGATCCGCTGCGGATCCGCCCGTACGTGGAGATCAACGCCGGGTCCTCCGGACCGGACGGGGGCGAGGTGCAGCCCTCCTCAGCGCACCCGGGGGAATCCGTGACGGCGTCCGAGGCCGTCCCGGCCACGCCGTCCCCCACCGCACCCCCGGCCCGCGCGGCCGAGGCCACCCCGCACGCCTCCCGCACGGACGCCCCGGCCACGCCCCCGCAGACGCCCGGCACCGCCCCCGGGCGATCGGTACCCGCCCCCGCGAAGGCCTCACACGCCGAGGCCCCCGGCCCCGAAAGCACCCCGGGCGAAACCCCGACGACCGGCACCACGCCCCCGCACCGGCACACCCCACCGGCACCCCCCGGCGCCCCCACACGACCGCGGGCACGCTCCACGGAGCCACCACGCGCCGAGAAACCCGGACCCGCGACCCACGGCACACCGGACCCCAGCACCACACCCCCGCACCGGCACACCCCACCGGCACCCACGGCCGCCCCCCGGCAGCCTGACACCCGCCCCGCGGCGGCACCGCGCACCCAGAGCACCGGGCCCGCGTCCGACGGCGGATCGGGTCGGGTCGTGGCAGCGGGCACCGCTGCCACGCTGCCGCACGGCGCGGCCTCACCCCCCGGGAGTGCCGCCCGGCCGCCCTCCCCCGCCGATGCCACGATGCCGCTGCGGCCGGTCGACCAGGACGCGACCGCCGTGCTGCCGGCCACCCCCGGCGCCTCGGTGATTCCGACTCCCCTGACTCCTGCCGCGACCGACCCGAGCGTCACCGACCTGCGCATGTTCGACGGCACGACGAGGGCGGAGCGCGGCACGCGGGAGGCGGGCGAGCCCGGCGCGCGGAGGTCCGGGCGACGGCGCCGGATCCTGCTGATCGCCGCCGCCGGAGCCTGCGTCGGCGTCGTCGCGGCGGCGGGGTACGCGAGCGGGTTGTTCTCCTACGAGAGTCCGTCCCGGGACACCGCCCTGCCGGACGACATCCGGGCGAGCGTGCCGGACGCCCCGTCCAGCAGCGCGGCGTCCGCGCCCGCGCAGGGCAGCGCTTCGGCGGCTCCACCGGAGTCGGCCGCACCCCGGCCGACGCCGTCCCGCACCGGGAGCCCGTCCGCCTCGCCGTCGCCGTCGGCACCGAGCGCCTCCGCGAGCCCGTCAGTGTCGCCCTCCCCTTCGGCACCGCAGCCGTCCGCCACGACGACCGGCCCCGGGCAGGCGCCCCCGGACGGCTCCCGCCAGAACGGCGGCCCGGCCGTCCTGCGCCTCGGCGACCGCGGCCCGGAGGTCACCGAACTCCAGCTCCGTCTGCGCCAGTTGTTCCTGTACAACGACGACGCCGACGGCACCTTCGACGACCGTCTGGAGGACGCGGTCCGCACCTACCAGTGGTCGCGCGGCATCCAGAGCGACGCCCTGGGCGTCTACGACCGGGAGACCCGGACCCGGCTGGAGTCGGAAACCCGGGAGCCATGACCGTCCCGGCCGTCCTACGGTGAGGCCGTGACTACCGATGTGATCGTTCTCAACGGCGGTTCGAGCTCGGGGAAGTCCGGGATCGTCCGGTGCCTGCAAGAGGTCCTGCCCGGCGCGTGGATGACCTTCGGCGTGGACTCGTTCGTCGAGGCGCTGCCCGCGAAGCTGCAGGGTTCGGACGGCGGCATCGCGTTCGCGGCGGACGGCGGCGTGAGCCTCGGCGCGGAGTTCCGGGCCCTGGAAGCGGCCTGGACCGAGGGCATCGCCGCCATGGCCCGCGCCGGCGCGAGAATCATCGTCGACGACGTCTTCCTCGGGGGCCCGGCGTCCCGGCAGCGGTGGGAGAAGGCCCTGTCCGGGCTCACCGTGTTGTGGGTCGGCGTCCGGTGCGACGGCGCGGTCGCCGAGGGCCGCGAGATCGCCCGGGGGAACCGGGTCCGCGGCATGGCCGCGTCACAGGCCCGGATCGTGCACGAGGGCATGAGCTACGACGTGGAGGTGGACACGGCGCACACCGAGTCCCTCGAGTGCGCGCGCGCCGTCGCCTCCGAGGTGACGCGCGCGTCCTCCGCCCAGGTGAGCCGGGCGGCCGGAGCTCATCCGATGTGCAGGCGGATCGTCCCGTCCGCCGCGGCCTCCACGCGCACCTTCGTGAGGTCCTCGACCACCACGTCCGGCTCGTGGAACGCGGCGCGGGGCCCGATCCCGACCACCGTCATTCCGGCGGCGCGCCCGGCCGCTATCCCGGCTCCGGAGTCCTCGAACACCACACAGTCGGCGGGGGCGATCCCCAGCTCGGCGGCGCCCTTCAGGAAGCCCTCGGGGTCGGGCTTGCTGGCCCCGACGGACTCCGCGGTGACCCGCACCCCGGGCAGTTCCAGACCGGCCGCGGCCATTCGCGCCGTCGAGAGCGGCACATCGGCGGAGGTCACGAGCGCGTGCGGCAGCCCCCGCAGCGAGGCCAGGAACTCCGGCGCCCCGGGGATCGCGACGACCCCGTCCGTGTCGGCCGTCTCGTCGGCGAGCATGCGGGCGTTGTCGGCGTGGTTCTGCTCCATCGGCCGGCCGGGCAGCAGCAGCGCCATCGAGGCGTAGCCCTGGCGGCCGTGGACGACCTTCATGACCTCGTCCCCGTCGAGCCCGTGCCGCTCGGCCCAGCGCCGCCAGACACGTTCGACCGAGGCGTCCGAGTTGACGAGGGTGCCGTCCATGTCCAGCAGGAGGGCGCGGGTGGTGAGCACGGCGGTGGCCGTCATCGGCAGCTCCAAGGCTCGGGGCGCGTTCCAGCGCGGGAGGGGGGCGGACGACGGATCGCGACCGGCACGCCCCGGGGACAAGGCGGCCCCGCCCGCCGGTCAGGGAAAACGGGCGGAGGCCACTTTGTTCCTCCACGGTACAAAACAATCCCCGCTTCGCGCCAGGGGCCCAGCCGGATGTTCGTCCAGCGTTCGGCCCGCCCGGCTCAACCGGTCACGGCCTCCCACAGGCTCCACACCCCGAGCGCCAGCATGACCAGCGCCGCGATCTGCGTGATCAGCCGCAGCGGCACCTTCTTCATCAGCGCCTTGCCGCCGACGATGCCCAGCCCGGCCACGGCCCACAGCGCGAGCACCGCACCCAGGCCGACGGAGAGCGGGTCGTCGTAGCGGGCGGCCAGGTTCGCGGTCATGATCTGGGTCAGATCACCGAACTCGGCGACCAGGATGAGCATGAATCCGGCGCCCGAGACCTTCCAGAAGGACTGGTTCTCCGGCCGGCGGACCTCTTCCTCGTCCTCGCCCTTCTTCAGCAGCAGCACCGCGGCCCCGCCCAGGAAGAGCACGCCCGTGAGGGCCTGCACGATCTGCTGCGGCAGCAGCGTCAGCACACTGCCGGCCGCGACGGCGAGCGCGACGTGCAGCGCGAAGGCGGCGGCGACACCGGCGAAGACGTAGGAGGCGCGGTAGCGGGTGCCGAGGACGAGGCCGGCGAGGGCGGTCTTGTCCGGCAGTTCCGCGAGGAAGACGACACCGAAGACGACGGCCGTCACGGTCAGGCTGATCAAGGGTTCCTCAATCGGTCGGGGCCGCCCCACCGAGAGTGCTGGACTTTCGCACACGACACCTCGGCACGGCAGCACACGCGGCACCCGTGCCGGGAGGCACGGGCGTGCACTGCTTTGCCGAAGGTCTCGCTGGCGGGTCCGTGAAGGACCGGCCTCCGGGCGCCGGCTCAGGCGGGCTGAGCAGTATGTCGACGGTCCGGCGAAGAGCTACTCCCCTTCTGCGCCGTCCATGGTACGCGACGCCTTTGGCGAGAAACTTTCCGCCTGAAACCTTGTCATGTCATGGACTCGTCACTAACTTCTCACCGGGCGCACACCTGTGCGCAACACGGCACCACGAGCATTCCCCTCGCTCGCAAGCCAGCACCCCCCTCTCCACAGGGAGTTCGCATGCCCAGGTTCTACGCGCGTCGACGGCTGAGCGTGGCCGCGGCGGCCACCGCGCTCATATCGTCCGTGGCCCTCTTCAACGCCCCCACGGCCTCCGCCGCCCTCCCCACCCCCGTGAGCGGCGCCACCGCCCGCTCCTACCTCGCCTCGCTCACCGTGGCGACCGAGGACCGCACCGGCTACGACCGCGACCTCTTCCCGCACTGGATCACCCAGTCCGGCACCTGCAACACCCGCGAGGTCGTCCTCGAGCGCGACGGCACGAACGTCCAGCAGAACTCCTCCTGCGCCGCCACCAGCGGCAGCTGGTACTCCCCCTACGACGGCGCCACCTGGTCCGCCGCCTCCGACGTCGACATCGACCACGTGATCCCGCTGGCCGAGGCCTGGGACTCCGGCGCCGACTCCTGGACGACGTCCCGCCGCCAGTCGTTCGCCAACGACCTGACCCGCCCGCAGCTCATCGCGGTCACCGACAACGTCAACCAGTCCAAGGGCGACCAGGACCCGGCCACCTGGATGCCCTCCCGGACGGCGTACCGCTGCACCTACGTCCGCGCCTGGGTCCAGGTGAAGTACTACTACGACCTCTCGGTCGACTCGGCCGAGAAGTCCGCACTGCAGAACTACCTCGCGAGCTGCTGACACGCGGATCTCGTGTCGGGACCTCCCCGCTGACCTCCGTCGTTCCGTACCGTACGGGGCGACGGAGAGGGGAACGACATGAGCGCACTGCGCCTCGGACCGCTGCTGAGGTACACCGACGGCTCGTCCGCCACCGTGTGGGTCGAGACGAGCCGCCCGTGCACCGCCGAGGTGCGCTGCGCCGACGGCGCCGGCGGCACGGCCCGCAGCTTCCAGATCGCGGGCCACCACTACGCGCTGGTCCCGGTGACCGGCCTCACGGCCGGAACCGCCACGACGTACGAGGTGCTCCTCGACGGCGCCCGGGTGTGGCCGCTGCCGGGCTCCCCCTTCCCGCCCTCGGCGATCCACGCGCCGGGTCCGGAGGGCGACTTCAACGTCACCTTCGGCTCCTGCCGCTGGGCCTCCCCGCCGGCGGGCGGGGACGACCCCGTGGGCCCGGACGCCCTGGACGGGCTCGCCACCCGCCTCGCGGCCGAGCCCGAGGGCGAGCGGCCGCACGTCCTGCTGCTGCTCGGCGACCAGGTGTACGCCGACGAGACCTCCGACTCCACACAGCGCTGGCTGGCGGGCCGCCGCGACCTGAAGGAGGAGCCCGGCAGCGGGGTCGCGGACTACGAGGAATACACGCACCTCTACTACGAGTCGTGGCTCGACCCGCGCATCCGCTGGCTGCTGTCCACCGTGCCCAGTTTCATGATCTTCGACGACCACGACGTCATCGACGACTGGAACACCTCCGCCTCCTGGCTCGCCGACATGCGCTCCACCGGCTGGTGGCAGGAGCGGCTGCTGAGCGGCCTGATGTCGTACTGGGTCCATCAGCACCTGGGCAACCTGTCCCTCGACGAACTGGCGGCCGACCCGGTGTACAAGGCGGTCCGCGAGGCCCCCGACGGCACCGACGTGCTGCGCGCCTTCGCCGCCCGGGCCGACGCCGACGCGACCACGGCCCGCTGGAGCTACCGGCGCGACTTCGGGCGTGTCCGCCTGGTGATGGTGGACTCCCGGGCCGGCCGGGTCCTCGCCGAGGACGAGCGCGCGATGCTCGAACCGGGCGAGGAGGCCTGGCTGCGCGAGCAGGTGCTGGACACGCCCGGGGCGTACGACCACCTCCTGATCGGCACCTCCCTGCCCTGGCTGCTGCCGCACCTGGTGCACGACGCCGAGGGGTGGAACGCGGCGATGTGCGGCGGCGAACGGGGAGCCCGCTGGGCGCGGTTGGGGGAGAAGGTGCGGCGCGCCGCCGACCTGGAGCACTGGTCGGCGTTCCCCGAGTCCTTCGCGGGGCTGGCCGGGCTGATCGCCGAGGCGGGCTCGGGGCAGGAGGCGCCGGCGACGGTGTGCGTGCTGTCCGGGGATGTGCACCACGCCTACATCGCCGAGCCCTCGTGGCCCGGCCCGGGCCCGGACGCCCGGGTGGTGCAGCTCGTCTGCTCCCCGGTCCACAACTCCGTGCCGCTGTCGATGCGGCTGGCCTTCCGGATCGGCTGGAGCGCGATGGCGCGGAGGCTCGGCCGCGGTCTCGCCCGGCACGGCCGCCTGCCGGACCCGCCGGTCGGCTGGCGCAAGACGGGCGGCCCCTGGTTCGGCAACCAGCTCATGACGCTGTCCCTGCGCGGCCGCTCGGCCCGCCTGCGTCTGGAGCACGCCAAGGCCCGTGAGGGAACGGGTCCACGTCTGACGACCCTCCTGGACTCCGAGCTCGCCCCGTAACCTTCCTGTTCCGCCCGTTTGCTGCCGCTGCGTTCCGGGATGCCCCGTGATGCTAGTGAGGCATCCCACAGCGACCGTCAATCCTTCCCCACGAGACTCGGTTACCGCTCCCGGCGACGGCATGATGAGGCGGACCGTCCGCTTCCTGCCCGGCGGACCGCCGACACGCGCCCCATACGCCCGGGAGTTCCACCCTTGTCTGCGTCGCCCGAGGAAACCGAGGAATCCGTACCGGCCGAGGGTCCCGGACCGGCCACGAGACCCGCGAGTGTCTCCGTCGCCCTGGTCGGCGCGGGACCGCGCGGCACCAGTGTCCTGGAACGCCTGTGCGCCTCCGCCCCGGAACTCCTCCCACCCGGTGCCCGGCTGACGGTGCATGTGATCGACCCGGACCCGCCGGGTCCCGGCCGCGTCTGGCGCACCGCCCAGTCGTCCGAGCTGCTGATGAACACCGTGGCCTGCCAGGTGACCCTGTTCACCGACGACAGCGTGGACTGCTCGGGCCCGATCCGCCCGGGTCCGAGCCTGCACGAGTGGGCGGGCGGCAGGCTGGGCCCGGACGAGTACCCGGCCCGGGCCGACTACGGCCGTTACCTGGAGTGGGTGTTCGCCGAGGTCGTACGGCAGGCGCCGCCGGCCGTACGGGTCGAGACGCACCGGGCGCGCGCGGTACGGCTCGACGACACCGCCGGGGACCGTCAGGCCCTCACCCTCGACGACGGCCGCACCCTGACCGGCCTGTCGGCGGTGGTCCTGGCCCAGGGGCATCTGCCGAGGACCGCCGACCCGGACCTGTTGCGACGGGCGGCCCACGCCGCGCGGCACGGCCTGCGCCACGTCCCGCCCGCGAACCCGGCCGATGTCGACCTGTCCTCCATCCCCCCGGGCGAGCCCGTCCTGCTGCGCGGCCTCGGCCTCAACTTCTTCGACCACACGGCCCTGCTGACGACCGGACGGGGCGGCCGTTTCGTACGGGACGCCGGGGGGCTGCGCTATCTCCCCTCGGGCCGTGAGCCGCGGCTCTTCGCCGGTTCGCGGCGTGGCGTCCCGTACCAGGCACGCGGCGACAACGCGAAGGGGCCGTACGGGCGGCACATCCCGCTCGTCCTCACCCCGGAGGTGATCTCCGGGTTCCGCAAGAGGGCGGACTCCGGGGAGGCACCCGATTTCCTCGCGGAGATATGGCCGTTGGTGGCGAAGGAGGTGGAGACGGTCTATTACGGCGCGCTGATCCGGCGTGGGGCGGCCTCCGCCGGGCGGGAGCGGGAGTTCGCCGAGCGCTTCCTCGCCGTCCCGCACGGCGACCCGCTGGAGGCGCCGCTGCTGGACGAGTTCGGGGTGCCGGACGCCGACCGCTGGTGCTGGGAGCGGATCTCCCGCCCCTACACCGGACGGGACTTCGCGCATCCGGGCGAGTGGCACGACTGGCTGCTGTCGTACCTGCGCGAGGACGCCGCCCAGGCCGCCCTGGGCAATGTGCACGGCCCGCTGAAGGCGGCTCTGGACGTGCTGCGCGACCTGCGCAACGAACTCCGGCTGATCGTGGACCACAGCGGCCTCGCCGGCGCCTCCCGCCGGGACCACCTGGACCGCTGGTACACCCCGCTCAACGCGTTCCTGTCCATCGGCCCGCCGCGGCGCCGCATCGAGGAACTCGCGGCCCTGATGGAGGCGGGGGTGGTGCGGGTGCTGGGGCCGCGGCTGCGGGTGACGGACGAGGACGGGGCCTGGGCCGCGCACTCCCCCGACGTGCCGGGATCGGCCGTCCGCGTGAGAACTCTCATAGAGGCCCGGCTGCCGGAACCGGACCTGCGGCACACCGCCGACGACCTCCTGGCCGGCCTGCTGCGGAGCGGGCAGTGCCGACCGCACACCGTCGACGGCTATGAGACAGGGGGATTGGACGTCACACCGCGCCCCTATCACCTGATGGATCGTCAAGGAGTTGCACACACAAGGCGGTTCGCGTTCGGTGTGCCGACAGAAGGCGTGCACTGGGTGACCGCCGCGGGAGCTCGCCCAGGAGTGGATTCGGTCACTCTTTCGGACGCGGACGCGGTGGCGAGAGCCGCCCTACGTGCGACTGGGCGCGGAATCGAGCCCCCACGGGAGCCAAAGCCGTGGCCAAATGTTGAACTTGCAAGCATCAATTAGGCGCACCTAACGTGGGCTACTCCGCGGTATCCGTCCCCGACCGGCCTCCCCAGGGCCGGCCAACCGAAGGAGAGACCCCCCACATGACCGCTCGCCTCAACGGCGCCCAGCCGTACGCGCTCGGACTGTTCCGGATCGTCACCGGCCTTCTGTTCGCCTGCCACGGCGCCGTCGCGCTCTTCGGCGTCCTCGGAGGCGTGGACGGCAAGGGCGGCACCGCCGCGACCGGCGCCTGGCCGAACTGGTACGCCGCCGTCATCGAGCTCGTCGGCGGCACCCTGGTGCTGCTGGGCCTCGGCACCCGCATCGCGGCGTTCATCTCCTCCGGCGCGATGGCGTACGCGTACTTCAAGGTCCACCAGCCCCAGGGCCTGTGGCCGATCGAGAACAGCGGCGAGGGCGCGGCCATGTACTGCTGGTCCATGTTCCTGCTGATCTTCACGGGCTCCGGCGCGTTCGGCCTGGACCGGCTGCTGGCCAAGCGCACCTCGACGCAGGAGCAGCGTTCCGCGAGCCAGACACCGGTGGCCGCCTGAGCCGCCCGGCACGTCGGACACGCAGCGGCGCCTTCCCCCCAGGGGGAGGCGCCGTTCTGTTTCTGTGGCGGCCCGCGCTCGGGGCGAGGGCGACGGCACTCGCCCATATGCCGACAACCCGGGACGGGCCACGACGAGGTGAACAGTCCACACCGAACGTATGAGCCCCCCGTGAACCGCCCGTCACACCCCGGGCGTACGCTCTATGGCTGTCATGGCCACTCCTGCCGCTCCCCCCGCGCCATCGCGGCACGGTCTGGCCCACGGGGGAAGTCACGGGGAGTCACGGTGCTGGAGCAGGTGGGGTTGCCGATCGGCAGTCCATGGATCTACGCGGTGGTGGCCCTGTCCGTCCTGCTCGACGTGTTCCTGCCGGTGCTGCCCAGCGGCATCCTGGTGATCACGGCGGCCACGGCGGCGGCAGCGAGCACGGCGACCGACGTGCCCGACATCCTCGTCCTGACCCTCTGCGCGGCCACCGCCTCCGTCCTGGGCGACCTGGTGGCCTACCGCCTCGCCTGGCGCGGCGGCGCCCGCCTGGACCGGGCGATCTCCCGCTCCCGGCGGCTGACCACCGCACAGGAACGTCTCGGCACCGCCCTCGCCCGGGGCGGCGGCGCCCTCGTCGTCCTCGCCCGTTTCGCTCCCGCCGGCCGCTCGGTGGTCTCCCTCGGCGCGGGCGCCGCCCACCGCCGCGCCCGCGACTTCCTGCCCTGGTCGGCCCTGGCCGGTCTCACCTGGGCCACGTACAGCGTCGCCCTCGGCTACTTCGGCGCCCAACTGCTGGGCGCGAGCTGGCTGGCGACGGCGGTGTCGGTGGGGGCGCTGTTCGGCGCCGGGGCAGGGGCGGCGTATCTGATGCGGCGCGAGCCGCGGACGTCGTAGACCGGCTCCGACTCACCACCACGACCACCAAGACCTGGAAGCGGCTGAGACATTGACCACCACGGCGTCGCGGAAAGCCTCCCGAATACGACGGATCACGCTTGCCGCGAGGCGGCACCCCCGGGCGGCGCTGTGGACCGCGGCCGGTGTGATCACTCTCGGATTCCTCGTCGCGCTCCAGATCGCCGCGCACCACCTCGGCATACCGGGGCCGATCACCACGCAGGCACGCGAGGTGATCTACGCCCCCAAGTCCGGCTTCCTGCTGTACGCCAGCCTGGCGCTGACGCTGGTGGTGCTCACCTGGCGGCAACGGCTCATCGCCCTCGGCTCCGCGATCGGCATCGACCTCGTCTTCCTGCTGGTGCGGTGGGCGGCCGGCGCCTATCCCGCCGAAGGCCACCCGTTCGGCAATGGCGCGCTGTGGGTGATCCTGGGCGTCGCGGCATTCGCCCTCACGCGCCGCACCGGCCCGGAACGCGTCCTGATGCTGAAGGGCGTCGGGCTCGGCCTGCTGCTGGTGACCGGCCGCAAGACCGGAGACACCTGGCTGCTGATCACGTCGAAGACGCGCCCGGTCACACTCGACCCGTACGTCGCCATGGCCGATCACGCGCTGGGAAACCCGTCGTGGCTCGCGGGCCGGCTCCTGAAGGCGAGCGGCCCGGTCGGCGAGCACGCCCTCGACTACGTCTACGCCCAGCTCGCGGTGGCCGCGGTCTGTGTGGCGCTGTACCAGCTGCGCAACGTGGCGGCCGAGCAGCGCTTCCCGCGCCACCACCTGGTGCGCACCTTCCTGCTGATAGGCCTGCTCGGGCCGGCCATCTACATGATCTACCCCGTGGTCGGGCCGGTCTTCGCCTACGGCCCCGAGGGCGGGCACTGGGCGGCGGCCGACCTGTGGCCCGACACCCTGCCGCCGGTCACCACCCCGTACGAGATGCCGTTCGACGAGATCACCCCGCGCAACTGCATGCCCAGCCTGCACACGGCATGGGCCACCACGATCTTCATCCACTCCCGCAAAGGACCACGCGGGCTGCGTCTCGCCGGCACGTTCTGGCTGACCGCCACCCTCGCCGCGACGCTGGGATTCGGCTGGCACTACGGCGTGGACCTCGTCGCCGGCGTGGTGTTCGCGTACACGGTCGAGGCAGCGCTGCGCACGTCCGACCGCGGCTGGGACCGCGCGGGAGTCCAGCTGATCGCCTACGGTACGGCCGTCTTCGCGGTGCTGCTGGCGTCCTACCGCTTCCTGCCGCTGGAGATGGCCGCCCACCCGTGGGTGTCGGGCCCCCTGCTCCTGCTGGCGATGGCCTCGGTGGTCTACGGATACCTGCGGACCACCAGGCTGTGGGAGGCGAAGGCCACACCCGCGCCGCAGCCCGAACCGCGGCCCGAACTGGCGGTCTGAGGCCCGGGGCGTTTCGTTCCGGCCGGGCTAACTCGCCTTCCGTGCCCCGGCCCCTCGGACCTCGATGCCGTCCAGCAACTCGGCCGTGGCCTGTGCGACGGCCTCCACCGCGCGGTCGAACACCTCCTGGTTGTGGGCGGCGGGGGCACGGAATCCCGATACCTTCCGCACGTACTGCAGGGCGGCGGCGCGCACGTCCGCCTCGGTGGCCTCTTCGGGCATCGCGGGCGGGCGCAGCGTCTTGATACTCCGGCACATGCCCCCAGTGTCGCCCTTCCGGCCCCCGTGCGACACCGACGCTGCCATGATCACTCCGAAGCGGCCACCATCCCGGGGCCGACCGACGAGAGGCACTCCTCGTGGCGAACGAACTCACCGTGGCCGTCCTGGGCCCCGGCGGCGTGGGCGGCCTGCTCGCCGCCCTGCTCTCCCGCACCGGCCACCGCGTGATCTGCCTGTCCGGCGAGCGGACCGCAGAGGCCCTGCGCACCGGCGGCATCCAGGTCCGCAGCGCCCGCTTCGGCGACTTCACAGCCCGCGTCGAGGCGGACACCGAGCTGCGGGAACCGGTCGACGCGTGCCTGGTCACCGTCAAGGACACCGCCCTCGACGCCGCGCCGGCGCGGGTCCCCGCCCGGGTGCTGTCCGACGGGCTTCTGGTGCCGTTCCTGAACGGCGTCGAACACCCGGCGGTCCTGCGCGCCCGCTACCGGCCCGACCGCGTGGCCCCCGCCGTGATCCGAGTCGAGTCCACCCGTGTCGCGCCGGGCGTCATCGAGCACGGCAGCCCCTTCGCGGAGATCGACCTGACCGGCACGGACGTGCCCAGGGCCCGTCTCGACGCCCTCGCCGACGCCTTCGCCGCCGCCGGTCCCGCCACCCGCGTCCTGGAGGACGAGACGGCGGCCCTGTGGGCGAAGATGTCGTTCCTGGCGCCGTTCGCCCTGCTGACCACGTGCTACGGGCTTCCCCTCGGCGACGTCCGCACCCGCCACCGCGACGAACTGACCGCCCTGGTCGAGGAGACGGCGGCGATCAGCCGTGCCTGCGGCGGCCCGGCGGACCCGGCCCAGGCCCTCGCCCGCTACGACGGCTTCCCGCCGTCGATGAAGTCCTCGATGCAGCGCGACGCCGAGGCCGGCCGGCCCCTCGAACTGGATGCCATCGGCGGCGCGCTGCTCCGCGCGGCCGAACGCCATGGGATTCCGGCTCCGGTGGCGGCCCGGGTGGTGGCCGAGCTCGCGGGCAGGTCCTCGGGCGCGGACCGGCGCTGACCCGGCGCCTCTGCGGTGGGTACACCCGTTCGCATGAACCACAGGAAGGAACTCGCCGAGCAAATTCGAACAGGCGTATCATTGGGCCGTGGCTACGACCTATGACTTTCCGAGTGACCTCCTGGCCTGCCAGGAGGAACTCCATCAGGTCCGGGCCGAGCTGTCGGCCCTGCTGAAGCGGCTTCCCTGGTCGGTGGAGCCGCTCGACGGCTTCAGTGACGACAACGGCTGGCGCAAGGTGGAACGCCCCGCTTCCCCCGGCTGGACCGCCGACGAACAGGCCGAAGTGGAGAAGCTCCGGCAGCGGGAGCACGAACTCGCGGTGTTCGTCAGCACCCACCGCTACTGGTCCGAACTCGCCGGTCCCGAGCGGGTGGCGGCCCGCTCGGGACTGAAGCACGCGCACGAGGTTCCGCCGGAGGAGACCGGCGGAACCTCGTGAAGCCGTCCGGCTGTCAGGTCAGCTCTTGCTCTCGCTCTTGCCGAGGAGCTTGTTCATCTCGCTGATCTCGGCGTTCTGGGCGGTGACGATGTCTGCCGCCATGTCCTTGGCAGGGCCGTAGCGGCCCTTGCCCTGCTCGCTCCGGGCCATCTCCACGGCCCCCTCGTGGTGCTCGACCATCAAGGTCAGGAACTGGACGTCGAAGGCCTTGCCCGTCAGCTTCCCCAGCGCGGCCATGTCCTCGTCGTCCATCATGCCGGGCATGCCGGAGTGGCCCGAGCCGGAGTGGTCCATGCCGCCGTTCGTGGACGCGGGGACGTCCTCGCCCCAGGTCCTCAGCCAGCCGGTCATGGTCCGGATCTCGGGGTCCTGCGCCTTCTCGATCCGCCCCGCGAGGTCCTTGACCTCCCCGGAGGAGGCCCGGCCCGCGACCAGCCGTGCCATCTCCAGCGCCTGCCGGTGATGCGGGATCATGCCCTGCGCGAAGGCGACGTCCTGGGGGTTGTGGGCACCGGTGGGCGACGGGGTTCCGGTCGGGCCGTGGCTGCCGGCGTCGCCGTGGCCCGCCCCGCCGGCGGCACCGTCACCGCCACAGGCGGCGAGGACGACCGCCGCGGCACCCGTCGCCGCCACCAGGGCAGCGCGACGCGCCAGGGTACGAATGCTGTTGCTCATGCGTGAACTCCTGCTTCTGCAAGGAAGGAACTGAGGATTCCGGACACGACGGAGGCATCACGCCACAGCGGTGGGTACCGGCCGGCGTGACGCGTGGTGTCTAGATCCGCAGAAGCTGGAGCTCGGCGAGAGAAGGCGGGGCGCGGGCGCCATCCGTATCCACGAGCGCATACACCCGAACGGCGGCCTCCCCCGCGGCCGCGGGGACCGGGTCGGCAGCCGGCGGAGGCAGCACCGGCCCACCGCCCACGGCACCCGACGCACAGGTCGCGTCGGCGTGCTGGGCATGCCCGTCACCGCAGTGCCCGTAGGGCATGACCTCGGTCCGGGGCACGTGGGCCGGAAGCGTGTGGGCGGGGAGGGCGTGCGCCTGCTCCCCATGGCCCTGCCGGGGGAGCCCGCCACCGGGCGCCAGCCCGTGCATCCCCAGCAACCCCACCAACAGCCCCAGCACGCACAGCACATGCCACCGCCGCACGACGGGTCGCGGAGCACGCTGCTCGGGACTGTTCACGGGCTCATCGTAGTGACAGCCCTCGAGGCGGCACCGCGCCGGGGCGGACACGCTTACGGCCGCCGCCGGGGCATCAACGGCAAAAGGCCCTCCAGGGATGTCCCTGGAGGGCCTGTGACCCGGAAATCGGCTGTGGGCGCGGACGGTTTCGAACCGCCGACATCCTGCTTGTAAGGCAGGCGCTCTACCCCTGAGCTACGCACCCGGCTCCCGGGCCGGGCGCCCAGGACGAGTCGACAGCCTACATTGCCCGGGGCACGGTCCCGCAAACCCGTATCGCGGGACCGTGAGGGGCCCCGTACCTGGGGCTAACCCCACCCTTGATCCGGGAGTGGCCCGGATCCCCCGGCGGGCCCCGGATCCATACGGTCGTAGAGCGCACCGGAGCGCCCGTCGTCCGTCCAGGGGGAGATCGTCATGACCACACGCACCGATACCGTCCGCGCCGTCGCCCTCGCCGGTGCCGTCGTGGTGCTCGCCGCCGGGCTCAGCGCCTGCGGGGCGTCCGCCGGGGACGACGCGGACCCCGACCACCGGTCCTTCGGCCTCCAGGACCGCACCCTCACCGTCGACTCCGACGACTCGGCCCTGGAGATCGTCGCCTCCGACGCGAACCCGGAGGGCAAGATCGAGGTCACCCGGTGGTTCCAGGGCTCGGTCGTCGTCGGCAAGGAGCCCAGGGCCACCTGGGACATGCGGGACGACCGTCTGGTGCTGCGCCTGAGGTGCTCCGGCATCGTCGTCGACTGCTCGGCCAAGCACCGCATCGAGGTGCCGCGCGGCATCACCGTGAAGGTGCAGGTCGGCGACGGCAGCGTCCGCGCCCGGGGCTTCCGGGACCCCCTGAGCATCCGCACCGGCGACGGATCCGTCCGCGTCAGCGACACCACCGGCGCCGTGGAGGTGCGCACCGGCGACGGGGCCATTCGCGTCACCGGCACCAGCGGTCCCCTGCGGATGCGCACCGGCGACGGTTCCATCCGCGCGAACGTCTCCTCCCGCGACGTCCGCACCCGCACCGGCGACGGCTCGGTCCGCCTCGAACTCGGCGCCGTGCCGGATCGCGTCGAGTCCCGCAGTGGCGACGGCTCCGTGACCATCGCACTGCCCCGGGCCACGTACCGCGTGACCACCGAGACCGGTGACGGCGGCGCCGATGTGTCCGTGCCCCGCAGCGAGAGCAGCTCCCATGTGGTGTCCGCTCACACCGGTGACGGCAAAGTGACGGTCCGAACAGTGAACTGACCGGCCCGTGTGTTCGTCCTTAACCGGTGGGAGAATGACACCGGGCAAGGGTGGACCACAGCACGGGAGAGGGATGTGACGGCGACACCAGGACAGCCGGACTCGCCGTCGGTGCCGCGCGCACATCGTCCGCGCCGCCGCACCCCCCGCGCCCCCGGCCCGCTCCGCGACACGCTCGCCCTGATCGGGCTCCCGCTCCTGGCCGCGCTGGCCCTGCCCGCCGCCTTCGCGGGCGGGGGCACCCGGCGCTGGTTCGGCGGCCGGGCCGAGAACCAGCGGGCCGAGGCCCAGGCCGCGAAGGACGCCGCCGCCGCGGCCTTCTACGAGCTGGACACCGCCCAGCGCGACCTGCGCATCTCGATCGAGACGATCACCGCCGTCGACGACTCCCCCGCCGCCCGGCGTGCCGTCTCCGACTTCGACGCCCTCGGCCGACGGATCGACGAGGCCAGCCACCGGTACATCAGCGCCGTCGACGCCCACGACCTCGACCGCGACGACCTGGAGGCCTCCGCCGCGTCCCGCGCCCGCGGCGAGCTGACCGCCGCCAAGGAGGAGCTCGGCCGGGTCAAGCAGGAACTCGACCGGTTCACCGACGGCCTCGGCCCTCTCCTCGGCAAGGCGGAGACCCAGCTGGCCCGTCTCGCCCCCGCGGTCGAGCGCGCCCGCCAGGCCCTGCTCGCCGCCTCCAACGCGCTGGACGCCGTACGGACGTCGGGCCTGAAGGCGGACGACCTCGCCGCCCGGCTCGCCGCCCTCTCCCCCGAGCTCACCAAGCTGAACCAGGGCGCCGGCCAGCACGGCGTGCCGCACACCCTGGAGCGGGCCGAGCGCGTCACCCGCGAGGCCGAGGCGGTCCGGGTGGAGGCCGAGCGGCTGCCGGACCGCGCCGCCGAGATCGACCACCGGCTCGTCTCCCTGCGCACCCGCGCCCAGGCCCTCACCACCCGCTCCGAGCAGGTCGAACCGACCCTGAGCGAACTCCGCCGCCGCTTCACCGCCGCCTGCTGGCAGGACCTGCAGCACGTCCCCGACGCCGCCGCCGAGAACGTCCGCCAGGCCGAGACCAGACTGGCCGAGGCCCGCACCGCCCGCGGCGAACAGCGCTGGGCCGACGCGACCGCCCTGCTGTCGACCGTGCGGGCCCTGCTGAACAACACCGACGAGGCCGTCTCGGCCGCCGGCGACCGCCTGCACCGCCTGAACGCCGTGCAGAAGGACCCCCAGCAGGAGATCGACCGCACCCGCTTCGCCATCCGCGACGCCCAGCGCCTCGCCATGGCCGGCCGCAACACCCCCGACCCGCGCCACGCCCGCCCTCTGGACGACGCCGTGTCCCGCCTGGACCGCGCCATCGCCGGCCTCGACGGCCGCCACCCCGACTACTGGCACTTCCTCATGGAGACGGAAGCGGTCCGCCGGTCAGTGGCCCACGTGGTCTCCGGGATCCGCGAGGATCGAGGGGCCGGACACTGAGCCCGGCCCCCGTCCGGTCTCAGGTGCGGTAGGCGTAGTAGTACGCGTTCGGATAC
This sequence comes from Streptomyces sp. NPDC057424, assembly GCF_042803315.1. Classification (NCBI taxonomy): domain Bacteria; kingdom Bacillati; phylum Actinomycetota; class Actinomycetes; order Kitasatosporales; family Streptomycetaceae; genus Streptomyces; species Streptomyces sp. NPDC057424. Next base: position 29,098 of record NZ_JBHVCP010000012.1, on the reverse strand, counting down.
GACGCGACGAGGCTCGCCACCGACCTGCGGAAGGTGTCGTTGGAGTGGTAGGTCACGTACGGCACACCGCGGCTCTTGTACGTGACGATCATCGTGTGGTCCTTGGACCCGTCCCGGTCGAAGTCCAGCTGGAGGACGTCACCGACCTCCATCTGGAAGACGTTGGCGAGCGGCGTGGTCCGCTTGGAGTTCTGGGCGAACCAGGACCACTCGTTGACGCCGATGAACGAGTGCGACTGGATGTCGGCGTTGCCGAACCACCTGGTGTAGTCGTACACGTAGCCGGGGACGTGCTTCCAGCCGCCCGCCTTCAGGGCCTGGCTGACGAAGTTGGTGCAGTCGCCGCCCGCGCCGCGGCCGCCGAAGTCCGGGTAGTCCGTGTTGTAGACGTTCCAGTGCTTCTCGGCGTAGGCCGCCATGGCCTTGTAGTCGTACGTCGTGCCGGTCTTCGGGGCGGCGACCGGGTTCCGGGTGATCGCCGCGCGCGGGGCGTTCGGCGTGGTGTTGTCGGCGGCGGTGGCCACCTTGACGGGGGCCGGCTTGGAGAGCGTGTTCACCGCGAGACCGCCCTGGTCGGTCTCGCGGATGCCGGTCAGCCGCCAGTCGCCGTGCCGGTCGGCCTTGAAGGTCAGCTCGTGCCGGGCCTGGAATCCGGTGGTCTTCGGCGCGTCGCCACGGGCCCGGGCGTAGGTCAGGGTGGTGGTCTCGGTGACGTCCGCCTTGGCCGTGCGGCCCGTCACCCGCGTGGCGTTCAGGGTGACGGTGGTGCTGGCACCGCGGTAGGTCTCGCCGGCCTTCGCCAGGCTTTCCCTGCGCTGCCCCAGCGCGGACAGGGTGGCGTCCTCGGTGCGGGCCGTGCCGGAGGACAGCGTGACGTCGCCGGAGAAGCCGTCGGTCAGGGGCTTGTCCTCGTCGGCTCGCCCGCCGTCGACCAGGGCGTTGGTGCGGTCGGTGAAGACCGCGTCCGCCAGCCGCTGGAAGGTGGCCCGGGTCCGCGCGTCCACCGTCGGATCGTCGCTGACCGCCGCGCCCGCGCTCCAGTTGGGCAGCAGGGCGACTCCCGCGACGACCGAGGTCGCCGCGGCCCCGAGTATCGTGACGCGGCGCCGCGTCCCGCTCAATTTCCTTGATTTCACTGGTGTTTCCCCTCTAGCCCCGGCGAAAGGGTTGCCGGGGTAGGAGATTTTTGCATGGAATGTGTGCTTACTGTGAAGGGGGTTGCGCCTGTTACTTCTGGATCTGGTCACTTCACGACCGTCGACCAGTCGGGGGACTGCGCCGGGTCCAGGCCGCGCAGCCGCTGCAGGGTCCCGGGCTCCTGCACGTCGAGCCAGTCGGCCAGTTCCCTGAAGGACACGCACTTGACGTCCTTCTTCGTGCACATGCCCTTGATGACCCGGTCGACGGCCCGCATGTAGATGCCGCCGTTCCAGTCCTCGAAGTGGTTGCCGATGAACAGCGGGGCCCGGCTGCCGTAGTACACGCGGTTGAAGCCGGACATGTAGGAGGCGACGGTCTGTTCTTCCCACTCGGGGTAGTTCGCCGGGTCGCCCTCGGTCTCACCCTCGGACTGGTTGTAGAGGAAATTGAAGTCCATCGACAGGCCCTGGTACTTGCCACCCTCGTAAGGGAGCATCTGCAGCGGGAAGTCCCATATGCCGTTCTTCTTGCGGGGCCATATCTGGAAGTCACCCGCGGAGCTGGCGTCGTATCGCCACTTGTAGCTCTTGGCGGCCTTCAGCAGGTTCTCCTGGCCCTCCAGGCAGGGCGCCCGGCCGCCGGTGACCTCCTTCCTGAAGTCGAACGGCAGGGGGTCGATGTCCTGGAAGCCGGTGTTGGTCTTCCACTTCTCGGCGAAGTCGTAGAACTGGTCGATCTCGCTCTTCCACTCGGCGACGCTCCAGTCGCCGCCGCCCTTCTTGCCGCAGAAATGGCCGTTGAAGTGGGTACCGATCTCGTTCCCGTCCTGCCACGCCTCGCCGAGCTGCTCCAGCGTGGTGCGGATGTGCTCGTCGGTGGCGAAGCTGATCGCCGCCGAGCCCTTGGAGTGCTGGGGCGGGGTGTAGAGGTCCTTCTTGCTCTTGGGCAGGAGGTAGATGCCCGTGAGGAAGAAGGTCATGTGGACGTCGTACTCCTTCGCCAGCTCCCGGTAGTGCGAGAAGAGCCCGTCGTCGCCCTGCAGCGCACCGTCCCAGGAGAAGACGACGAACTGGGGCGGCTTCTCGCCCGGTTTGAGCGGCACCGGCTTCAACTGCCCCCGCTGCGGGCCGGTGTAGGACGTGGAGCCGTCCCCGAGGACCTTCGTCCTGCCGTCCCACCGGGGTTCCTTGTCCGGCTTCGCGGAGGGCTCCTTGCGGGCCCCGGAGGAGGCGGTCGGGGTCGTGGTGGTGTCCGAGCGGGTCAGGACCAGATAGCCCGCGACCAGGGACGCGACGACGAGAAGGGCCGCCAGGGTCAGCACCGCCGGGGGTGCGGTGCGGCGGGGGGCGCGAGGTCGGCGACGGCGGCCGGACGGCGGATTCATGCGCGGCTCATTCTGCGAGGGGGTGGGGGTACGGGGCGGTGCCGGGCGCGGGGGTCATCCGATGCCGCGGGCACCGGACCAGATGCGGTACGGGACGCTGTCGTCGAGGGAGCCCGCGATCCCCTTCAACGGCAGGGGTTCGAGGCTCTTGGCGAGGTCGATGCGGTAGGCCACCACGGCCGTCGACACGGAGTCGGCCGTGCCGACGTACCAGGCGGCGGTGTCGTTCTGCGTGGTGCCGCGCTTCCCGGCCACCGTGGCTGCCGGGTCCGCCCCCGGGTGGGCGGTGCGGAAGGCGTCCGTGAGGGCGGACTGGACCGCCGCGGCCACGTCCGCCTTCACCGCACGGCGGGACGCGGGTTTCGTCAGCGTGACCTCGGTGCCGTTGCGGGTGATCCGGGCCACCGAGTACGGCTCGACATGCTTGCCGGCGGCGGCGAACGTGGCGTATCCGCTGGCCATGCGGATCGCGCTGGGCGTGGCACTGCCCAGCGACATCGCGGGCACCTGCGGTCCGAAGCTGGAGGAGAGCAGGCCCGCCCGCTGGGCGGTGTCCCGCACCGTGTCCAGGCCGGTGTCCATGCCGAGCTGCATGAACGGCGTGTTCGCCGACAGGGCGAGCGCCCGGCTCAGGCTGATCCGGCCGTAGGACTTCTTGCCGTCGTTGTGGGAGGTGACCTGCTTGCCGCCGCGGTCCCAGTAGGGGCCCTCGGGGGTCCTGACGGCGATGCCGTCGTCCCCGTCGTACAGCGTCTGCGGGGTGACCTCGGTCGCGGCGCCCTCCCGGGTCTTGTGCACGCCGTTCTCCAAGGCGGCGGCGTAGACGAAGGGAAGGAACGCCGAACCGGCGGGCACGGTGGTCGCGTTGGACTCGTTGTAGCCCTGTGTACGGTGGTCGGGGCCGCCGTGCATGGCGAGGATCCGACCGTCGGTGGCCACCGAGGCGGCGCCGAAGTGCAGGGACTTCGCCTTGGCCGGGTCCTCTTTCCGCGCCTGCTTGCGGGCCTTGGACACGGCGTCGGTGAGCGCGCTCTCCTGCTTGCGGTCGAAGGTCGTGTAGATCTGGTAGCCGCCGAAGTCGAACTCCTTGTCCGAGATGTGCGCCGCCTTCTTGGCGTACCGGGCGGCCAGTTCCAGGAGGTAGTCGCTCTGCTTGCCGGTGTCGAACCCGGGCGCCCGCTCCAGCGGCTCGGGGAACTCCTTGTACCGGGCCCGCTCGGCCTTCGACAGGGTGCCGATGTCGACCATGCGGTCGAGGATCCAGGTCCAGCGCTCCACCGCCCGGGCGTGGTTGGCCTCGCTCAGGGCCGGGTCGTAGAGTCCCGCGCCCTTGAGGAGGGAGGCGAGGAAAGCAGCCTCGCTGACGTTGAGTTCACCGACGTTCTTGCCGTAGTAGGCCTGGGCGGCGCGCTGGATGCCGTAGGTGCCGCGGCCGAACCAGCTCGTGTTGAGGTAGCCCTCGAGTATGTCGTCCTTGCTCATCCTGCTGTCGAGCTTGAGGGCGATCATGGCCTCGGTGAACTTGCGGCCGACGGACCGGTCCTGGTTGAGGTAGACGTTCTTGACGTACTGCTGGGTGATGGTGGAGCCGCCCTGGGTGTCTCCCCGGCCGACCGTGCGCCACAGGGCGCGGGTGAGGCCGCTGAGGGATATGCCGGGGTCGCTGTAGAAGCTCGCGTTCTCCGCCGCCAGCACCGCGTCGCGGACGTCCTCGGGTATGTCCTTCAGCGGCATCGCCTGCCGCCGCACCCAGCCGGTGCGGGCCATGGGCGTCCCGTCGGACCAGAAGTAGACGTTGTCCTGCTGGGTGGCGTACGAGTTGAGGTTCTCCGGGATGTCGGTGGCGGCGTAGGCGGAGCCGAGGAGGGCGGCGGTCAGGCCGGTGAACGCCAGCACGGCACCGAGCCATTGCCGCCAGGAGGGCGCCCAGCGCCGCCAGCCGGTGCGATCGGCGTGCGGGTAAACGGGCCGGAGGCGGCGGGCGTAGGACGCGACGCGGGTGACGAGTCGCGTCAACCCCGGGGCCGCGGCGGGCAGACGGGACAAGGGGGAGGCCCGGGGGGCCCTGCGCCGGTGGCGCGACCTGCCGGAGCCGCTCCCGTCCGGGGCCGTTCCGGAGGATGTGTCCGCGTTGCCGGCCGCGGCCGGCTCGACGGTGCGCAACAGCATGGTCTCGTCCGTGTTCAGGGAAGCGGGGACCTTCAACTGCATGGTCTCGTCCGATTCCCGCCCAGCCTTGGTCACGGCTGCGTCTCCCTCCCGCTCACGGTGGTGCTCGCGCGGAAGGACATGGCTGCCGCGCTCGACGGCAGCGAGCCCTCACGTTCCCCCGCCCTTGCGGCTCCTCGCGACGTTCGAAAGTTACCAGCGGCTTTTACAGTTCCTCCACACCGGTACGGCAAGAGTGATCAAACGGACTCCCGCGGGGCGGCACTTCCGCCGGCGCGGATTAGTCTGTCCCCATGCCTCGCTACGAGTACCGCTGCCGGACCTGCGGCGACACCTTCGAACTCAGCCGTCCCATGGCCGAGTCCTCCGACCCCGCGGCCTGCCCCTCGGGTCATGAGGACACGGTGAAGCTCCTCTCCACGGTCGCGGTCGGTGGCTCGGCCTCCGCCCCGGCACCGGCGCCCCGCGCGGGCGGCGGCGGTGGGGGCGGCTGCTGCGGAGGCGGCTGCTGCGGCTGACGCGGCTGCCGGGCTTCCTCAGGAATCCTTCAGCTTCGGTTTCCTAGCGTGGCGGCATGACAGCCATCGCAGCGGACGCCGGACCGCAGTGGGTCAACGACCTGATGGACGCGCTGGGCGCCCCTGGTGCCGGGCTCGCCATCGCCCTGGAGAACCTGTTCCCGCCGCTGCCCAGCGAGGTGATCCTGCCTCTCGCCGGGTTCGCCGCGAGCAGCGGCCGGATGAGTCTGCTCGCCGCCCTGCTGTGGACGACGGCCGGCTCGGTGATCGGCGCACTCGCGTTGTACGGCGTCGGCGCGCTGCTCGGCCGTGACCGGACGGTGGCGATCGCCGCCCGGCTGCCGCTGGTGAAGGTCTCGGACATCGAGAAGACCGAAGCGTGGTTCCTGAGGCACGGCACCAAGGCGGTGTTCTTCGGCCGGATGATCCCGATCTTCCGCAGCCTGATCTCCGTACCGGCGGGCGTCGAGCGCATGCGTCTGCCGGTGTTCCTGGGGCTGACCACGCTGGGCAGCGCGATCTGGAACACGGCGTTCGTGCTCGCGGGCTACGCCCTCGGCGCGAACTGGCACCAGGTCACGGACATCGTCTCCACCTACTCCAAGGTGGTCCTCGCCGTGGCGGCCGTGGCGGTGGCGGCGTTCATCACTGTACGGCTGCTACGACGCCCCGGAGGGGGCGCGGGGAACCGCGCGACGAGCCACGACGATTTCGCGCACGCACCCTCACCGCACCCCCCGAACTCCTAGGCGAACCGGCCGGACCCGGCGGCGGCGAGAAGCTCCCGCAGGATCCGCTCCCCCGCGAGAACGCCCCGTTCGGGAAGCGCCCTGATCGCGGGGGCCGTGAAACCCGTGTCGGCCAGCTCCCCGTGGCCCGGGCGCCAGCCCTGGTCGGCCGCGAGGAGCAGGTCGGCGTCGAGCAGGGAGTCACCGGCGGCCAGGGTGAGATCGGCCCCGGTCCGCCGGGCGACCTCGCGCATCGCCGCGCTCTTGGTGAGCGGCTTGGGAACGGCGTAGATCTTGCGGCCCTGGAGGGACACGGTCCAGCCGCGGTTCTCCGCCCACACCGCGAGTTCCTTCACCCAGTCCTCGTGCAGCAGTTCACGCTCGACGACGAGGTAGGCGAAGAGGTCGTCGGCGACACGGTGCTTGCGCACCCACACCGGGTCGGCGGTCCTCAGCAGGTGCTCCTGCACCTCTGCGAGGGGCGCGCACTGGTCCGCCAGCCGTGCGGCGACCTGCGCGTGCCAGTCCGGGTCGGAGACGCCGTCCACGAGGAGGTGGCCGCCGTTCGCGCAGATCGCGTACGTGGGCTCCGGACCCGGCAGGTTGATGCGCTGGTACTGCTTGCGCGTCCGGGTCGTCGTCGGCACGAACACGGCCGCGTCGCCCAGGTCGGTGAGGAGCCGGGCCGCCGTCTCCGTCATGTACGACAGGGGCTTGCTCTCGTGCACCTCCACGCACAGCAGCCGGGGCGCCCGCGCGTCCGGCATGGTCAGCGCCAGCGCCGCGGAGGAGTAGATCAGGGTGCGGTCGAGGTCGCTCGCGACGAGTGCGGGCATCAGATCGTCACCGCCTTGCCGTCGGCGCCCGTCGCGCCCCGGGTGTACTTGGGGTGGATCAGGCCGACGCAGGTGTAGGGCAGTGCGTCGACCTCCTCGACGGGCACGCCGCGTTGTCCGGCCAGCAGGCGCACATGGTCGAGGTCGCTGCCCGCCCCGGCGCGTGCCAGGACCTTCCAGGGCACGCGGCGCAGCATGACCCGGGTGGTCTCTCCGACGCCGGGCTTGACGAGGTTCACGTCGTGGATGGCGTACTCCTCGCTGATGCGCTCGACGGCGGCCCAGCCCTCCCAGGTGGGCGAACGGTCGGTGGCGAGCAGCTCCTTGGCCTGGGCGCAGGCCGCGTCGGCGACCTCGGGGAAGCGGGCGGACACGGCGTCCAGGAAGGTCACCGAGACGTCGGTGCCGGAGAGTTCGCGGTAGAACTTCGCGCCGTGGAAGTCGTCCGGGCCGACCAGGTCCGCGCGCAGCACGGTCCGTGAGATGAGGCCGGAGACGGTGGAGTTGAGGCAGGCGGAGGGGATGAGGAAGTCCTCGCGGGTGCCGTAGGTGCGGACGCAGGAGCCGGGGTCGGCCAGGACGGCGATCTCGGGACTGAAGCCTGTGATGCCGTCGGACTTCCCGAACTCCTCCAGGGCCTGGGCGAGTTCGCGGGTGATGGCGCCCTTGCCGGTCCAGCCGTCGACGAAGACGACGTCCCGGGGGTCGTGGTGCCGGGCGAGCCAGCGCAGCGCGTTGGCGTCGATACCGCGGCCGCGGACGATCGACACGGCGTAGTGCGGCAGGTCGAGGCCGTGCCGGTGCTGGGCCCAGCGGCGCATGAGGATGCCGACGGGTGTCCCGGCGCGGGCCAGGGAGACCAGGACCGGCCGCGGGGACCGCTCCGCGAGGACCGTCTCGGTGACGACGCCGACCGCCTGGGCGATACGGGCCGCCGAGTCCTCCAGCGCGGCGTGGAACAGCTCCTGGTACTGCTCGCTCGGCTGGTACTCCACGGGCAGCGACTCCGCGTAGTGCGCGCCGCCGCTCTGGATCGCCTCCTCGCGCTCCTCGGTCGGCGCCTCCAGCGTCACGTCCGAGAAGTCCTGGAGCAGCCAGCCGACCTCCTCGGGCGCGTACGAGGAGAAGGCGGGGCCGCGGAGGGGCTCGGGCAGCATGGAGGGCCTTTCGGGGGCGTGCGACGGTATGACGGCGAGGAGGACCCGCGGCGTGTGCGCGGCGAGCCGGGCCAGCAGACCGTCGGGCGCGTGCAGCGCGGGAGTGTCTCCGGCCGAGTCGACCACCGCGACGACGGCGTCGAATCCGGCGCCGGCGACGTTGTAGGCGTACCGCTCGCCCGGGCCGTCGGCGGGGTCGTCGTGGGCGGGGAAGGCGAGGCGGGTGCGTATCGCGTAGCCGGGGTCGTCGACGGCCAGGACGGGTGAGCGGGTGGTGGTCGAGTAACGGACCTCGATGTCGGCGGCCCGCTCCAGCTCGTGGGCGAGCCGGAGGGGGGCGTACATCAGCTCTTCGAAGCCCAGTACGTGTACGCGCCGGGCGCCCTCGGGCAGCGCGTCGGCGATCCGGGCCGTCATGCCGGGCAGGGCGGCCTCCAGCCGGGCGCGGTGCTCGGGGGTGAAGCCGTGCCGCCCGCCGTCGGGGAGGCCGGCAGGCCAGTGCAGGTCCACGCGGGTGACGCGGGGGTGGATACGGCTGTCGTCCGGACGCGGGCCGGTGGGCCCCGACGGCGCCGCAGACGGCCGGTCACCCGGCGCGGCACTCTCGGCCTCGTACCGCGCCACCAGCTCCCGCCCCTTCTCCAGCACCCCCTCGGGGAGCCGTACCGTGCCGGAAGCCGCTGCCACGAGGTCCACCCGCGCGCCGATCTCGCTGGCGAACTCCGCCAGCCGGCCGGCGTCGGCCGGTGACCGCATGTCCACCAGCGCCACCACGACGTAGCGCCGCCGCGGATAGCGCTCGTGGAGGTCCCGGACGGTGTTCAGCACCGTGTTGCCCGTGGAGAACTCGTCGTCGACCAGGACCAGCGGCCCGTCGCCGGTGAGCAGCGCGGGGTCCTCCGGCAGCAGCAGATGCGAGGTCGCGTGGGAGTGCGACTCCTCGAAGCCGCCGGACGGGGCGATACCGGTGACCGGGCGGCGGGTGGAGTGCAGATAGGGCGCGAGGCCCAGCCCGTCCGCGACGGAGTGGCCGAGGCCGGTCGCGGTCTCCGCGTAGCCGAGGACGACGGCCCTGCCGGCCTCGTCGTCGCCCAGCAGGCCACGCACCCGGCGGCCGAGCTCGATGCCGTAGCCGTACACGACGGACGGCGACTGCGGCACGTGCTTGCCCAGCACGTTGGACACGAGCAGGTGGGCCCGCTTGGGATTGCGGCGCAGTGCCAGCCCCAGCAGGCCGGTCAGCCGGTCGTCGCCGGCGAGACCGACGCCGAGCCGCTCGGCGACCCAGGTGCCGGACCAGACGCCGCCGGACGCGTCGCCCACCTCGTGGTGCTCCCCCTCGTTCACTGCCTTCTCCGCCTTCTCCGCCTTCTCCATGAATCCCTTGCGTCGTGCTTCAGTCCGGCAGTCCCGCCGCCAGCAGTTCCACGAAGCCGATGTCCTGGTTCGCCACGCCGAACACCTCGGCACGCAGCAGGGTCCGCTCGGCCCAGGCCCGGTGCGGCTTCACCTCGTTCATCTTGTTCGTGTACGCCGATCTCAGCACACCCCCGCCGCCGCGCTCGGGGCGCAGGATGTCCTGGGCGTCCGAGAACTCCTCGTGGCTGACGACCGACAGGGCGTGCACCGGCAGCACGTGCGAGGGATGGATGCAGGTCTTGCCCAGCAGGCCGTTGGCGTGGTCCAGGGAGATCTCCCTCAGCAGGCCGTCCATGGCGTGCTCAATCAGCTTCTCGCGCAGTTCCGCGGCCTGCACCTCCAGGAAGGGGCTCTGCCGCAGCAACGGCTTGAACATGCGCTCCTGGACCCGGAAGTACTCCCACACCGGCCCGGTCACGGTGAAGCCGGTCCCGTCGGCGCGGCCCAGCATGTTCACCACGTCGGCGATCACGGAGGCGACGATCTGCACGTCGTAGGCCGTCATGTCGGAGCCTCTGCGCAGCCCGTAGGAGGAGCAGAAGTCCGTCACTCCGAGGCGGAGGGCGAGCACGCGGTCGCGGTACTTGTCGATCGCCCGGGAGATGCCCTCCAGGGTGTCCACGCGGGACTCCCGGTAGAGCAGCTCCGGGGACTCCAGCACGGGCATGGCGAAAAGGCGGCGGCCGCTTTCGGCCTCGGCGGTGGCCAGGGCCTCGAGGAAGGGGATCCCGCGTTCCTCGGTGAACTTGGGCAGGACGAATCCGGACAGCAGCCGGACCGCGGGGCCGAGGCGTCGTACCAGGTCGGGGATCTGCTCGGGGACGCGGACCCGGATGAACAGCAGCGGCGGGTCGGCGTCCGGGAGGGCGTCGAGGGCCGTGAGCTGGCGGACGAGGTTCTCCTCGCCGGGGCCGACGTCCGCGTCGTCGATCGAGTCCTCCAGGCACAGCACCATCGAGACCACACCGCGTCCGGCCTGCTTGAGGACGTCGTCGGCCAGGCGCGGCCGGGTGGCCGGGCTGTACAGCGTGGCGCCCAGGGCCGCCGAGAGCAGCCGGGCCGGGGAGTCCGCGGTGAACGCGCACGGCTCCTGGTGGAAGAGACGCTTCCGCACCTCAGGGGCGACGTGCCCGAAATGACGCATGGAACTCCCCCGTGATCGTCGTGCCACCTGCGAATCGTCGAAAGCTGGCCGGTAATAGTACGTAGAAGTCCATGGCAGAGGTTCCCGTCAGGCATGAATTTCAGGTAACGCGGGCAAGCACAGCCAGGCCCGGCCATGACGACGGTAGTCCGCGACGGCCGTCGGCGCCGCCCGTGACCGCGGCCCCCGCGTTGTCGTGAGCAGGACCGAGAAGGCAGGATGACCGCATGACGCACGCGATGCTGAAGGGGTCGAACGTCCCGCTGGAAGCCACCACGGTACGCGCCGTGCTGCGCTGGACACCCGGGCAGGGGGTTCCGGACGTCGACGCCTCCGCCCTGCTCCTCGGCCCCGACGGTCGGGTGCGCTCCGACGAGGACTTCGTCTTCTACAACCAGCCCCGGCACCCGGCCGGGAAGGTGTGGCGGCTCGGCAAGAAGCGGGTCACCGAGGGCCTGACCGACACGATCCAGACAGACCTCACCGGTGTCGAGTCGGAGGTCAGCCGGATTCTGCTGGTCGCATCGGCGGACGGCGTGACCTTCGACCGCGTACAGGCACTGCGCATCCTGCTGTACGACGCGGCGGGTAGCGGCGCTGAGGCGCTGGCGTACTTCGACGTCAAGCCGGAGACGGGCCAGGAGACCGCGCTGATCTGCGGCGAGCTGTACCGGCGCGGGGAGGGCTGGAAGTTCCGGGCACTGGGCGAGGGCTATTCGAACGGGCTGAAGGGGCTCGCGACCGACTTCGGCATCTCGGTGGACGAGTCGGAGGTGATGGAGGAGGCGACCACGACGGTCCCGGCGCCGCCCACCACGGACACGCCCGCGCAGCCGACGGCCGCCGGCCCCGCTCAGCAGCCTCCCGAGCCGTCCCTGCCGCTGCCCCCGGAGCAGCCGGCCGCGGTGCCCGGGTACGAACCGCAGCAGCCGCCGGCGACGCAGCCGGCCTACGGCTACCCGCAGCCCGCCGGCCGGCCCGCGTACGGCTATCCCCAGGCGCCGACCGCGGCGGGTGCCGCGGGGGCGCAGACCGGCTACGGCTACCCGCCGCCGGTCACCGCGGTCCCCGACCCGGACTTCCGGCTGCCCCCGCAGGGACCGCAGTTCATCGGGCGCTGAGCGGAGCGCCGGGGCGGGGCCCGCCGAGGCTCCGTGGTCAGCGGTCGATCTTGGTCTTGTAGCCCCGCCCCCACTGCAGTCCCCACCCGTACAGCCGGTCGAGCTCGGCCTGGAAGCCGTAGACGAACTTCGCCTCGCGGCGGACGACGATCTCGTTCTTCACCTTCTCGATCATGACGACGGCGCAGGAGCGGGCCTGCGGCTGGCGCTCGTCGAGGTGGATCTCGACGCGGGGGCCGTTGCTCGGGTAGAGGGTGACGATGGCGTGGGCGCGGTCGAAGGCGGGCGTCTGGTCGTAGATGTAGACGAAGACCAGCAGCCGCTTGATGCTGTCGCGGTGGTCGAGGTTGATGTACATCGTCTCGCCGGACGCGGAGCCGAACCGGTCGTCGCCGCTGAGCTTGACGTACGGCGCGGCGTTGGTGTCTCCGAAGTAGCCGCCGAGGGGCTGGACGACGCCCTTGCTGCCGTCCTGGAGTTCGTAGAGGCAGCCGAGGTCGAGGTCGACGTTGACCATGCTCTGGCTGTGGCCGACGACCTCGGGGGGCTTGAGGGCCCGGAAGGGATGACGCAGCAGACTCTCGCGCTGGGAGCCGCCGATGTCGGACGTGCGCATCCGCCAGCTCAGGTTGACGCGCAGATGGCCGGTGGCCGCGCCCTGTTTGGTGAGTGATATCTGCGCGCGCCGTTTGGTCAGCTCGATCGCGTTGGTCGACGCGTCGCCCGAGTCGAACTGTGCCTCGCGCCCGCGCCGAAGTCCGTCGAACAGGCCCATTCCGCCCCCACGTTCACTTGGAGACCGCAGGTCATCGCCGTACCCACGGCCCATGAAGACCGGCGGGGCGGCCGCCGAGGTGTCGCCTCGGTGGCCGCCCCGCACAGAGCGTTCCTCACCCGGAGGGGTGTCACACCCCGGACGAGACCTGAGTCTTCTCGTCCGAGCCGGCTTCACCCTCGGCCGCGGCGATCGCCTTGTTCCGGCGGACGGAGGACCAGAAGGACCAGGCGATCAGGATCACGCCGACGGAGCCGGTGATGAACTCGTTGATCTCGTACCGGATGGTGACGAGCAGGATCATGGCGAGCGCGCCGATCGCGTAGTGCGCGCCGTGCTCCAGGTAGACGTAGTCGTCGAGGGTGCCCTGGCGGACCAGGTAGACCGTGAGCGACCGGACGTACATGGCGCCGATGCCGAGGCCGAGGGCCATCATGACGATGTCGTTGGTGATGGCGAAGGCGCCGATGACGCCGTCGAAGGAGAAGGACGCGTCCAGGACCTCCAGGTAGAGGAACATGAAGAACGCGGCCTTGCCGGCCACGACGACCGCGGAGCGCGGCTTGCCGCTGCGCACGGCCTCTTCCTCCGCCTCGTGCTCGCGTTCCTCCTCCTCTTCGAGCTTGTCCTCGAAGTAGCCGGAGAGACCGCCGACGATCATGTAGGTGATCAGGCCGCCGATACCGGCGAGCAGAACCGTCTCCGCCTTGTCGACGTGGGTGCCGCCGTGCTGGTGGGCGTGGGTCGCGAAGGTCATCGCCGAGATCAGCAGGACGATCAGCGCGATGCAGACCGACAGCATGTCGACCTTGCCGAGCTTGGCCAGCGGGCGCTCCAGCCAGCCGAGCCACTTGATGTCCCGGTCCTCGAAGATGAAGTCCAGGAAGATCATCAGCAGGAACATGCCACCGAAGGCGGCGATCGACGGGTGGGCGTCGGTGACGTACTGCTGGTACTGGTCCTTGTCGGTGAGCGCGAGGTCGACGGCCTCGATCGGCCCGAGCTGTGCGCTGAGGGCGACGATCACGACAGGGAAGACCAGCCGCATGCCGAAGACGGCGATCAGGATGCCGATCGTGAGGAAGATCTTCTGCCAGAAGGCACTCATCTTCTTCAGGATCCCGGCGTTGACCACCGCGTTGTCGAAGGACAGCGAGATCTCGAGGACGGACAGGATCGCAACGACACCGAACGCGGTCCACCCTCCGTAGAAGACCGCTGCGACCAGGCCGAGCGCGGTGACCGCGAACGACCACCCGAAGGTTTTCAGAACCACTGGCTACCCAATCGTGTGTGTACGGGGCTCCCCCGCGCCGTACCCGGCTTTACGAACTTTTGAAGCCGAAGTCTAGTCGTCCGCCTTCAGCACCCCACTGGGCCCCGGATTTTGCTCATAACGCGTTATGAGACGTTGACTCCGAAGTCCAGCGCGATGCCCCGCAGCCCCGACGCGTACCCCTGTCCCACGGCCCGGAACTTCCACTCGCCCTGGTAGCGATAGAGCTCACCGAAGATCATCGCGGTTTCCGTGGAGGCGTCCTCGCTCAGGTCGTAGCGGGCGAGCTCCTGGCCGTCGGCCTGGTTGACGACCCGGATGAACGCGTTGCTGACCTGGCCGAAGGTCTGGCCGCGCTCGTCGGCCATGTGGATGGAGACGGGGAACACGATCTTGTCGCACTGCGGCGGGACCTTGGGGAGGTCGATCAGGAGCGACTCGTCGTCGCCGTCGCCCTCGCCGGTGAGGTTGTCGCCGGTGTGCTCGACCGAGCCGTCCGGGCTCGTGAGCTGGTTGTAGAAGACGAAGTACTCGTCCCCGAGCACGCGCCCGCCGCTGCACATCAGGGCGCTGGCGTCGAGGTCGAAGGGCGCTCCGGTGGTGGAGCGCGCGTCCCAGCCGAGCCCGACCAGCACCTGAGTGAGGTTGGGTGCGGCCTTGGACAGGGAGACGTTGCCCCCTTTGGCGAGCGTGACGCCCATGATGCTGTCCCTCCCCTTGGGGCCACAGGCCCGGTGGTGTTTCTGAGGTGGTCCTGCACGTCCGGCGCCGCACGTAAACCGTGCGGCGCCGGACGAGTGGAGCTTCGGGCCCTGTCGCAAGGGCCCTGTGGGTGGTTCAGACGTTCACGCCGAAGTCCTGCGCGATGCCGCGCAGGCCCGAGGCGTAGCCCTGGCCGATCGCGCGGAACTTCCACTCCGCGCCGTGCCGGTAGAGCTCGCCGAAGACCATGGCGGTCTCGGTGGAGGCGTCCTCGCTCAGGTCGTACCGGGCGATCTCGGCGCCGCCCGCCTGGTTCACGACGCGGATGAAGGCGTTGCGCACCTGGCCGAAGGACTGCTGGCGGGTTTCGGCGTCGTAGATCGAGACCGGGAAGACGATCTTCTCCACGTCGGCCGGAACGGTGGCGAGATTGACCTTGATCTGCTCGTCGTCGCCCTCGCCCTCACCGGTGAGGTTGTCACCGGTGTGCTCGACCGAGCCGTCCGGGGTCTTGAGGTTGTTGAAGAAGATGAAGTGCTGGTCGTTGCCGACCTTGCCGGAGTTGTTCAGCAGCAGCGCGCTGGCGTCCAGGTCGAAGTCGGTGCCGGTCGTGGTGCGGACGTCCCACCCCAGACCGATGATGACCGCGGTCAGGCCCGGCGCCTCCTTGCTCAGCGATACGTTGCCGCCCTTGCTGAGGCTGACTCCCACGAGTCCTCCATTGGTGTCCAGGGGCGGGATGCCCCGTTGTGCTCGGATGTCGGATCAACGATTCGATCCTAGTGACGGGTTCCCGCCCCTCGCAGGCCCTGAAGCCGACAATTCAGCGGGTGTCGAGCGCATGCCGCCCGACCGGCGTCACAGGGAGTCGAGCGCCTTCACGTAGTCGTTCAGGTCGCGCGCGTCGGGCAGGCCGTTGACGACGGTCCACCGCACGACGCCCTCCTTGTCGATGACGAAGGTGCCGCGTACGGCGCAGCCCTTGTCCTCGTCGAAGACGCCGTAGGCCCGCGAGACGTCGCCGTGCGGCCAGAAGTCCGACAGCAGCGGGTACTCCAGGCTCTCCTGCTCGGCGAAGACGCGCAGGGTGTGGATGGAGTCGTTGGAGACGGCGAGGAGCTGGGTGTCGCGGTCGGAGAACTGCGGCAGGTGGTCGCGCAGCTCGCACAGCTCGCCGGTGCACACGCCGGTGAAGGCGAAGGGGTAGAAGAGCAGCACCACGTTCTTCCGGCCCCGGAAGTCGGACAGCCGCACGGCCGCGCCGTGGTTGTCCTTGAGCTCGAAGTCGGGGGCCTTCTCGCCGACCTGGATCGCCATCGCTGTGGGTGTCCCTTCGTGGGGCTTCTCGGGTGGGACCACCCTACGCAGGCACCTGGACAGGCCGAAGGGCGGGCCGACGGCGTCGGCCCGCCCGCCGTACGACTACCGCTTGGACTTGGCGGCCTTGGGCGTGGCCAGCCGGCTGCCGCTCCAGTCCTTGCCGACGCTGACGCTCTTGGACGCCGTCAGACCCGCCGTGGTGGCGGCTTCCGAGATGTCGCTCGGCTCCACGTACCCCGAACGGCCGGTCTTCGGCGTCAGGAGCAGGATCGCGCCGCCCTCTTCGATGTACGTGGTGGCATCCACCAGCGCATCCGTCAGGTCGCCGTCGTCGTCACGGAACCACAGCACAACGGCATCGGCCACGTCGTCGTAGTCCTCGTCCACCAGGTCGGCCTCGATGATGCCCTCGATGGCCTTGCGGAGCTCCTGGTCCACGTCGTCGTCGTAGCCGATCTCCTGGACCACCTGCCCGGGCTGGAACCCCAGCCTGGCGGCAGGGTTCGTCCGCTCCTCCGCGTGGTCCGCGGTCGCGCTCACGGGTTGCCTCCTGATCATGTTTTGGGAATAACTCAGCCACGCGCGTGCGCGAAGCATTGGCCGTAGTCCACACGGGCGGGACGGATCGCGCAAGTACCCGGCCGTTCAGACCGCCGAAACGGTGACGATCCTGGCGGTGTCACCGCAACTTCAGGCACACCATCATGGCCCGAGGTGACGCACACCACACCTTTCTGCCCTGTTTGGGCGTTTGGGAATCGTCTGTGGGTACGAGACTCGAAGATATTTGCCCCATACGTCACGGAGTCGATCTCACGTCTGGGTTACCACTGGGTAGAGATGACGTTTCCCGGCCCCGAGGTGGACCATGGGAGCGGCGCGCCCCCCAGTGACGACGCCCCGGCGACGACAGCGAAACAGCGGCCCTCGCAGGCCCTCTGACAGGTAAGGAACAGCGTGGCTTCCGCATCCGATCGCAACCCGATCATCATTGGCGGCCTTCCGAGTCAGGTTCCTGACTTCGATCCCGAAGAGACCCAGGAGTGGCTCGACTCCCTCGACGCCGCCGTCGACGAGCGCGGCCGGGAGCGGGCGCGCTACCTGATGCTGCGGCTGATCGAGCGGGCCCGCGAGAAGCGCGTGGCCGTGCCGGAGATGCGCAGCACGGACTACGTCAACACCATCCCCACCAAGAGCGAGCCGTTCTTCCCGGGCAACGAGGACATCGAGCGCAAGGTCCTCAACGCCACCCGCTGGAACGCGGCCGTGATGGTCTCCCGGGCCCAGCGCCCCGGCATCGGCGTCGGCGGCCACATCGCCACGTTCGCGTCCTCCGCCTCCCTCTACGACGTCGGCTTCAACCACTTCTTCCGCGGCAAGGACGAGGGCGACGGCGGCGACCAGGTCTTCTTCCAGGGGCACGCCTCGCCGGGCATCTACGCCCGCGCGTTCCTGCTGGACCGGCTGAGCGAGCAGCACCTGGACGGGTTCCGCCAGGAGAAGTCGAAGGCGCCGTACGGGCTGTCGTCGTACCCGCACCCGCGCCTGATGCCGGACTTCTGGGAGTTCCCGACGGTGTCGATGGGCCTCGGCCCGATCGGCGCCATCTACCAGGCGCGCATGAACCGCTACATGCACGCGCGCGGAATCGCCGACACCTCGAAGTCGCAGGTGTGGGCGTTCCTCGGCGACGGCGAGATGGACGAGCCGGAGTCGCTGGGCCAGTTGTCCATCGCCGCCCGCGAGGGCCTGGACAACCTCACGTTCGTCGTCAACTGCAACCTGCAGCGCCTCGACGGCCCGGTGCGTGGCAACGGAAAGATCATCCAGGAGCTGGAGTCGATCTTCCGCGGCGCCGGCTGGAACGTGATCAAGCTGGTCTGGGACCGCACCTGGGACCCGCTGCTCGCCCAGGACCGCGACGGTGTGCTGGTCAACAAGATGAACACCACGCCGGACGGACAGTTCCAGACGTACGCGACGGAGACCGGCGCGTACATCCGCGACCACTTCTTCGGCGACGACCACCGGCTGCGCGCGATGGTCGAGGGCATGACCGACGACCAGATCCTGCACCTGGGGCGCGGCGGTCACGACCACCGGAAGATCTTCGCGGCGTACAAGGCGGCCGCGGAGCACAAGGGCCAGCCGACGGTGATCCTCGCCAAGACGATCAAGGGCTGGACGCTGGGCCCGAACTTCGAGGGCCGCAACGCCACGCACCAGATGAAGAAGCTCACGGTCGACGACCTCAAGCGCTTCCGCGACCGTCTGCACCTGCCGATCCCGGACAAGGAGCTGGAGTCCGGCGCCCCGCCGTACTACCACCCGGGCCGGGACTCGGAGGAGATCCAGTACATGCACGACCGCCGCAAGGGTCTCGGCGGTTACGTCCCCACGCGCGTGGTCCGCTCCAAGCCGCTGGCGCTGCCCGAGGAGAAGACGTACGCGACCGTGAAGAAGGGGTCGGGCCAGCAGTCCATCGCGACGACGATGGCCTTCGTGCGGCTGCTCAAGGACCTCATGCGGGACAAGGAGATCGGCAAGCGGTTCGTCCTGATCGCGCCGGACGAGTACCGCACGTTCGGCATGGACTCGTTCTTCCCGAGCGCGAAGATCTACAACCCGCTCGGGCAGCAGTACGAGTCGGTCGACCGCGACCTGCTGCTCGCCTACAAGGAGTCCCCGAACGGCCAGATGCTGCACGACGGCATCTCGGAGGCGGGCTGCACGGCGTCCCTGATCGCCGCCGGGTCGGCGTACGCGACGCACGGCGAGCCGCTCATCCCGGTCTACGTCTTCTACTCGATGTTCGGTTTCCAGCGCACCGGCGACCAGTTCTGGCAGATGGCGGACCAGCTGGCCCGCGGCTTCGTCCTGGGCGCGACCGCCGGGCGTACGACCCTGACCGGTGAGGGTCTCCAGCACGCGGACGGCCACTCGCAGCTGCTGGCCTCCACGAACCCGGGCTGCGTGGCGTACGACCCGGCGTTCGGCTTCGAGATCGCGCACATCGTCAAGGACGGCCTGCGCCGGATGTACGGAGGCTCCGAGGAGCACCCGCACGGCGAGGACGTCTTCTACTACCTGACCGTCTACAACGAGCCCATCCAGCACCCGGCCGAGCCCGAGAACGTGGACGTCGACGGCATCCTCAAGGGCCTCTACCGCTTCAGTGAGGGCACGGCCGGCACGATCCCGGCGCAGATCATGGCGTCGGGTGTCGCGGTGCCGTGGGCGGTCGAGGCGCAGAAGATCCTCGCGGAGGACTGGAACGTCAAGGCGGACGTCTGGTCGGCGACCTCCTGGAACGAGCTGCGGCGCGAGGCTGTGGACTGCGAGGAGCACAACCTGCTGCGCCCCGAGGAGGAGCAGCGGGTGCCGTACGTGACGCGGAAGCTGGCGGACGCGCAGGGGCCGGTCGTGGCCGTGTCCGACTGGATGCGCTCGGTTCCGGACCAGATCGCGCGCTGGGTGCCGCAGACCTACCAGTCGCTCGGCGCCGACGGCTTCGGCTTCGCCGACACCCGGGGCGCCGCCCGCCGCTTCTTCCACATCGACGCGCAGTCGATCGTGGTGGGGGTGCTGACCGAGCTGGCCCGCGCGGGCAAGGTCGACCGCTCCGTGCTCAAGCAGGCCATCGACCGGTACCAGCTGCTCGACGTGTCGGCGGCGGACCCGGGGGCCGCGGGAGGCGACGCGTAGGACGCCGGGTCGCACACCGTTCCTCGGGGCGGCACCCTCACCGGTGCCGCCCCCGCGTTTCCTACCATGCTCCCCATGACGCTCCCGATGACAGAACCGACCGCCCTGGCCCGTTGGGAGCGGCGTACCCAAGGCCCCCTGCTGGCTCTGGCCGTGCTCTTCGCGCTCGCCTACGCCTTCCCGATCGTGGCTCCCGACGCCCGGGAGGGGCTGCTCACCGCGTGCCACGTCACCAACTGGGCGGTGTGGGCCGCTTTCGCCGTCGACTATCTGGTCCGGCTGCTGCTGGCCGAGGACCGGATGCGGTTCGTGCGCGGAAACCCGCTGGCGCTGCTGGCCGTGGTGCTGCCGCTGGCGCAGCCGCTGCGGCTGCTGAAACTGGTGTCGATGCTGTTCCTCGCCGGGCAGCGGGCGCGGACGGCGTCGCAGGTACGGGTCACCACGTATGTGGCGGGGTCCTGTCTGGGACTGCTCGTCTTCGGCGCGCTGGCCGTCCTGGAAGTGGAACGGGACAGTCCCGGGGCCTCCATCCGGACGCTCGGGGACGCGGTCTGGTGGGCGTTCACCACGATGACCACCGTGGGGTACGGGGACATGGCACCGACCACGGGACTCGGGCGGATCCTCGCTGTCGGGCTGATGCTGTCCGGGATCGCGCTGCTGGGTGTGGTGACGGCGAACATCGCGGCCTGGTTCATCGCGCGGTTCGAGAAGGAGGACGTGGAGGGGCGCCGGCAGACGGAGGCGATACAGGAGCTGACGGAGGAGGTCCGGGCGCTGCGCGGGGAACTGGCGACGCTCAAGGGAACGCCGGTCGAGTAGCGCGGCGCGCAGAGGCGAGCCCCCGGCGCAGCCGCCGGAGGCCCGTCCTCACTGCGTCCGGGTCAGAACATGCCCATGCCCGGTGTGGCCGCTCCGGACAGCCAGATGATGGCCAGGAGCGTGTCGATGGCGCCCAGCACGAGGGCGACCACCGCCGTCGTGGGGCGGGAGCCCGACCACGTGCGCCCCATGGCGAGCCAGCCGCAGACCATCGCGGCGGGACCGAGAACGATCCCCAGCACGAAGAAGCCCGCAACGGCGCAGATGACTCCGATGAGTCCGAGTGTCGCGCGATCCGTCCCGGTCCGTGACCACGTCCGGCCACGTGAGCGGGGGTGCCTGCGCGTTCCGTGTCCGAAGGTCGCCATCATCAACTCCCGTCAACCCTCGGTCGGTTGGGGTTCGATTCGGGTACGACATGGCGAGTACCCCGGAAACGCGCTTCAATCCCGCTGCCTGCGCGCCACCCCCCTCCGGCAGCGCGCCGCAGCGTCCATCCCCCATGCCCTGCGGAGGACTTGACCCACTGTGACCTGCGGCGCGTGCCGGAGGGGAGCATTCGGCGGCCCGTTCACCCTGATAGGCGAACGGGCCGCCGGGCAGCGTCAGATGTGCGCCGCGCCCGTACCGGCCTGCGCGTTCTCACCGCGCTTGGTGAGGAACGCGATCAGTACCGCCACCGCGGCGACGCCGGCCGCGACGAGCGAGGCCGCGCTCATGCCCGAGATGAACGTGTCGTGCGCGACGCCCGTGATCTTCGCGGCGATCGCGTCCGGCGTGCCCGGCGGCACCGGCGGGACCCCGACCTGGACCGCCTCGGACGCCTGGTGCTCCTGCTCCGGCGTGAGCGGCGGGAGCCCGGCCTTCGTCCAGTTGCCGGCGAGGTCGCTGTCGACCTTGGAGGCCATCACGGCGCCCAGCACGGCCGTGCCGAGGCTGCCGCCGATCTGCATGGCGGCCTGCTGGAGACCGCCGGCGACACCGGACAGCTCCATCGGCGCGTTGCCGACGATGACCTCCGTGGCACCGACCATGACCGGCGCCAGGCCGAGGCCCAGGAGGGCGAACCAGAGCGACATCAGGCCGCTGCCCGTGTCGGTCTCCAGCGTGGACATGCCGTACATGGCGATCGCGGTGAGCGCCATGCCGCCCGCGAGCGGGACCCGCGGGCCTACCTTGGTGATCATCGCGCCGGCGAGCGGGGAACCGACGATCATCATGCCGGTGAGCGGGAGCAGGTGCAGACCGGCGTCGATCGGGCTCATGCCGTGCACGTTCTGCAGGTAGAACGTCACGAAGAACAGCCCGCCCATGAAGGCGATGGCCATCAGGATCATCAGCACGACACCCGCGGACAGCGGGACGGAGCGGAACAGCGCCAGCGGGATCAGCGGCTCCCTGACCTTCGTCTCCCAGAAGGCGAACAGCGCGAAGCCCACGACCGACGCGACGATGAACGCCCACGTCCTGCCGTCGCCCCAGCCCCAGTCCGGGGCCTTGATCAGGGCCCAGACCAGGCAGAACATCGCGGCGGAGAGCAGGGCGATGCCCAGGAGGTCGAAGGACCGCGGGGCGTTCTCGGCCCGGTGGTCGAGCAGGATCAGCACGCCGAGGACGACCGCGAGGACACCGACCGGCACGTTGATGAAGAACACCGACTGCCAGTTGACGTGCTCGACGAGCACGCCGCCGAGGATCGGGCCGCCGGCGGTGGACGCGCCGATGACCATGCCCCAGATACCGATCGCCATGTTCAGCTTCTCGGCCGGGAAGGTGGCCCGCAGCAGCCCGAGCGCGGCCGGCATCAGCAGCGCGCCGAACAGGCCCTGCAGCACGCGGAAGGTGACGACCAGCGCGATGCTGTCGGACAGGCCGATCGCGCCCGAGGCGGCGGCGAAGCCGACGACGCCGATGAGGAACGTCTGCCGGTGGCCGAAGCGGTCGCCGAGCTTGCCCGCGGTGATCAGGGCGACCGCGAGAGCGAGGAAGTACCCGTTGGTGATCCACTGGACCTCGGCGAAGGTGGCGCCGAGGTCCTTCTGGATCGCCGGGTTGGCTATGGCCACGATGGTGCCGTCGAGGGCCACCATCATGACCCCCACAGCGACGGTGATGAGGGTGAGCCAGGGGTGCCCCCGCAGCCCCTTGCCCGGCGTCGCGTCCGACGGCACCGGCGCCTCGCCCCCCGGCCCCGTCGTGTCGATGGTGGTCTGACTAGTCATGCCATGAGGCTAATGACAGCCACTGACAATTGACAAACCAGTTCACTAGTCGGTAACTGACACGACATCTCCGTATAGCCTGAACTGGGCAAACACTGCAGACGAGAGGAATGACTTGAACCTGCGCGAACGCAAGAAGCGGCACACGCGGGACGCACTGCTGCGGGCCGCGCTGGAACTGTTCGCGACGCGCGGGTACGAGGAGACGACCGTCGACGACATCGCCGCCGCCGTCGACGTCTCGCAGCGCACCTTCTTCCGCTACTTCGCCGGCAAGGAGGAGACGGCGTTCTTCGTGCCGCGCCTCGCGGAGACACTCGTCGTCGAGGCCCTGCGCACGCGTCCGCCGGGCGAGGTGCCGCTGGAGGCGCTGCGCCGGGCCGTGCTGGAGAGCTGGGACGCGATCAACGAGGCCGTCGAGGAGCTGGTGCCGATCGAGCTCCACATGCGCGTCTACCGGGTGATCGAGTCGACACCCGCCCTGCTCGCCGCCCATCTGCGGCGAGCGGCGGAACTGGAGGAGCAGCTCGCGGGGATCATCGCCGAGCGCGAGGGGCTCGACGTGGACGCGGACCCCCGGCCCAGGATCATCGTGGCCCTGTTCGGCGGGGTGATTCGCGTCACCGAGCGACTGTGGTCCGCGGGGGACGACCTCACCCTGGAGGGAATGCGTCAACTCACCACCACATACCTGGACGAAGTGGGTCCCGCACTGGCCGGGAACTGGCGTGCGGAGCAGTCCCCTTAGCGCATCCACCGAAACGTGATACCAGTCACTTGGTTAACGCGAGACCCTCTCGTTCTCCTAGTGTGTCCTTTCAGTGACTTCCTTCGACACCTCCCCGCAACTGAACGTCTGGCGCGCACTGCTCGCTCTGGCCGTCGTGTTCGTGATGCTGACGACCACCGGCTGGACGGCCCTGCGCAACCAGCGGGGCGCCACTCCGCTCCAGGCCTCGCTCTCCGCGTGGGAGCACGGCCGGATCGGCGGGCACCGGCTGCCGGACCCGCAGTCCGAGCCGACGAGGCTGGCCCGCTTCTTCGCCTCGCTCACCGAGCAGGACCGTACGACGCTGGTCCGCAAGTACTCGCTCGCGGTGGGCAACATGAACGGCGCGCCGGTCGAGCTGCGCTACCGCGCCAACCACCTCGCGCTCGCCAAGGCACGCGAGGTCGAGCGCGAACGCATGCACGACAAGCGCCTCACCGCGGCCGGGCAGAACGAGGCGGGCCGCAGGATGCACCGCTTCGGGGACCTCATGGAGCGGGGCCGTCACATCCTGGCCTTCGACCCGGAGGGCTCGGGCCGGGTGGCGGAGGTCTTCGGCAACCTGCGCAGGGCGGAGCGGGTCTCGGTCGTCGTCCCCGGCGTCGACACCGACCTGCTCACCTTCCAGCGCACCCACCGCAAGTACGCGGCGCCCGTCGGCATGGCCACGTCCCTGTACGCGGCCGAGCGACAGGCGAGCCCCTCGACCCGCACGGCCGTCATCGCCTGGGCCGACTACACGGCGCCCAGCGGGCTCGGCATCGACTCGGCCACGGCGATGCGCGCCGAGGAGGGTGCCGTGCGGCTGAACGCGCTGGTGCGGGCGCTGCCGGGCAGTTCTGCGGTCTCGCTGTTCTGCCACAGCTACGGCTCCGTGGTGTGCGGGGTCGCCGCGCCCGCGCTGCCGGGCCGGGTGTCCGACATCGCGGTGGCCGGCAGCCCCGGCATGCGCGTCGAGAAGGCCGCCCAGCTGCACACCACCGCCCGGGTGTGGGCGATGCGGGACTCCGACGACTGGATCCAGGACGTGCCCTATCTGAGGGTCGGCGGGCTGGGCCACGGAGCCGACCCGGTCTCCACCGGGTTCGGGGCGCGGGTGCTGTCCGCGGCGGGCGCGAAGGGTCACGCGGGCTACTTCGAGCCCGGGACGGCAAGTCTGTTCAATTTCGCAGAGATCGGCGTTGGCGCATACCGCTCGGTGCACTGCGCGCACGAAGACGGCGTCTGTCGTACCGGTTTGTCCGGCACGGCGGCGGCCTGACGCGCGTAGAGGCGAAGGAATTGCGGTCTGCTCGGGAGGGGGACGGAGAAGCGCGTGCCGCATACGATGAGCCGCATGGGTGACGTACTGGCCGGATTTCATGCCGCCTGGGAGTTCGAGTCCGACTCCATGCTCATCCGCTACGAACGAGGGATTCGAACACCCAAGCTTTTCCAGGCCCTCGGGGAACGTCGTGTACCCCTGGAGGCGATCGCCGGAGTGACGCTGACGCGCGGGAGACGCGGCACGGTCGTGCTGCGCCTCGAGCCGCGCCCCGGGGCCGACCCCTTGATGGAGGCGGCCGCCGGGCAGCTGAAGGAGAGCGGCGACCCCTACCGGCTGGTGCTGCCCGCCGAGCGGGAGGTCCTCGCGGAGTACTACGCCGACGAACTGCGGTCCCTGCTGACGGAGTCCGGGCCGGCGGAGCGGTTCCTCGTGGAGCCGCCCAAGGGGCCGCTGTCGTTCAAGGCGTACGACGGGAAGGCGACCTTCGACGGGCGGACCGTGAACTTCCGGTGGTTCTGGACGGGGGCGTCGTCGGCGAAGTGGAAGGCCGGGGACCAGACCTTCTCCGTCGGGGAACTGAACGGGGTGGAGTGGCGGTCGCCGGAGGTGTTCGAAGGGCATCTGCGGCTGTTGCGCCGGGACGCGGAGACGTCGGGTGCGCAGGCCGATCAGGACCCCGCGGCGGTGGTGTTCGGGCTCGGGTACGGGCCTGTGCATGAGTCACTGCCGTTCGCCGCGGCGGTGTTGGCGGCGGTGCGGACGTCGGCTCCGGTGGCGGCTGTGCCCGCGGCCGCGCCGCGGCGTGATCCTGCGGACATCGCCGAGCGGATCCGTCACCTCGGGGAATTGCATCATGCCGGATTGGTGACGGATGAGGAGTTCTCGGTCAAAAAGGCGCAGTTGCTGGCGGAGCTCTAGCGTCTGCGGAGTGCTGCGCGCCGGCGGGTGCGGGTCGCGTGTGGCCGGTCGCGCAGTTCCCCGCGTCCCCAGAGGGGTTCGCTACTCCCTGCCTGCCGAAGTGAAGGCCATGTCCGCATAGCGCGTGCCGGCCACCTGGGCCGCTATCCCGTCCAGCAGATCCAGTTCCTCGTCGGTCAGGACGATCCTGGTCGCCGCCGTGTTCTCCTCCACCCTGCTGGGCTTGCGGGTGCCCGGGATCGGGATGACCGGGAGGTCGTGGACCGTCGCCTGCTGCTGGGCCCAGGCCAGGGCTGTCTGACCGAGCGTCGCGTCGTGCGCCTTGGCCACCGTGCGGATCAGCTCCAGCAGGGTCGCGTTCGCCGTGGCGTTGTCGCCCGTGAAGCGGGGCTGCTGACGGCGGAAGTCACCGGCGCTCAGGTCCTGGTCGGCGTTGGTGAAGGAGCCGGTGAGGAAGCCCCGGCCGAGGGGTGAGTAGGAGACGAGGGCCACACCCAGCTCACGGGCCGCCGGGACGACGTGCGCCTCGATGTCGCGGCTGAACAGCGACCACTCCGACTGCACGGCGGCGATGGGGTGGACGGCGTGCGCGGCACGCAGCTCGCCGGCCGTGACCTCGCTCAGGCCGAGGTGCTTGACCTTGCCCTCGCGGACCAGGTCGGCCATGGTGCCGACGCTCTCCTCGATCGGCACGTTCACATCGCGCCGGTGCATGTAGTAGAGGTCGATGACGTCGACGTCCAGGCGCTTCAGGCTCGCCTCGACGGCCTGGCGGATGTAGGGCGGATCGTTGCGGATGACCCGGCGCGTCGGGTCGTCCGGGGGGATCGACAGGGCGAACTTGGTCGCGATGACGACCTCGTCGCGGTGGGCCTGGAAGAACGGCGACAGGAACCGCTCGTTCTCGCCGGCGCCGTACGCGTCGGCCGTGTCGTAGAAGGTGACGCCCAGTTCGAGCGCCCGTTCCAGCGTCGCCCGGGACGCGTCCGCGTCCGAGGGACCGTAGCCGAAGCTCATTCCCATGCAGCCGAGGCCCTGGACGCTCACCTCGGGGCCGTGGTCGCCGAGCTTCGCCGTCGTGATCCTGCCGTCCGTCATCGGGACCTCTCCGACGCCAGGGCACGCCCGGCGTCCGCGTAGAAACTGATCTTCCGGTCGAGCACGGCGAGCGTGCCCCGGAGTTCGTCGATCCTGGCCAGGACGTCCTCGCGGGTCGTCTTCAGCAGCTCGAAGCGCTCGCCGTAGGTGTGGTCGCCCTCGCGCACCAGTTCCGCGTACCGGACCATGTCCGCGACCGGCATGCCCGTCAGGCGGAGCTTGCCGACGAGGTCGAGCCAGTCGAGGTCGCGGTTGGTGTAGCGGCGCTGGCCGGTGTGGGACCGGTCGATGTGCGGCATCAGGCCGATGCGCTCGTACCAGCGCAGGGTGTGTGCCGTCAGGCCGGTGAAGGCGACGACCTCGCTGATCGTGTAGTGGTCGTCGCCGTCCGGGCGCCGGTTCTGCTGAGGCGGGCCGGCGCCGGTGTCGGTCCGGGTCCCCGTGGTCTCCATCACCGTCATGGCCCCAACGCTAGAACCCTGGAGTGCACTCCAAGCAAGCGCCGACGGTAAGAAATCGGCAGGACCTCTCCGGATCCGGCTGGTTAGCGTAGGGACTCATGAGTGCTGTACGTCGCGCCCTGCCCGAGGACGCCGAAGAGGTCCTGCGGTTGCGCCAAGTCATGATCGATGCCGTGTTCGCCTCCGATCCCTCCGTCGCCTGGCACGGGGAGTCCCTCCCCGCGCTGAGGGACGAACTGGGCGAGCCGGACGGGGACTTCGTGGCGTTCGTCGTGGACCACCCGGAGCGGCCGGGGACGCTGGCGTCGCTGGTGGCCGGGACGATCGACTACCGCATCGGCAAGCCGGGCGACCCGCGGGGCATGGTGGGCTTCGTCTTCAGTGTCGCCACCGACCCGTCCGCCCGGCGCCGGGGGTACGCGCGCGCCTGCATGAGCACGCTCCTGGAGTGGTTCCGCGAGCGCGGTGCGCGGCGTGTGCAGCTCACCGCCTCGCCGGAGGCCGAGCCACTGTACGTCTCCCTCGGTTTCCGGCCCAAGCCCGACCCTTTGCTGGAGCTCGCGCTCTGAGCGCATAGGCTCGAACGCATGTCGCTGAAGAGCCTCGCGTTGATCGAGAACTGGCCGGTTCCCACCGCTGCGGCGGGCGTCGTACGAGCGGACGGCACCGTCCTCGGCACCCACGGGCCGGCCGGGCACCGGTTCCCGCTCGCGTCGGTGACCAAGCCGCTGGCCGCCTACGCGGTGCTCGTCGCGTACGAGGAGGGGGCCGTCGAGTTCGAGGAGCCCGCGGGCCCCACCGGGTCGACGGTCCGGCACCTGCTCGCACACACCTCGGGCCTCGCCTTCGACGAGCACAAGGTCACGGCCCCGCCCGGCGAGCGGCGGCTGTACTCCAACGCCGGTTTCGAGCAGCTGGGCGACCATGTCGCGAAGGCCACCGACATCCCGTTCGCCGAGTACCTGCGGCAGGCGGTGCTGGAGCCGCTGGGCATGACGTCGACGACCCTGGAGGGCTCCCCGGCCAAGGACGGGGTGTCGACGGTGGAGGACCTGCTGCGGTTCGCGGCCGAGGTGCAGGCGCCGCGGCTGCTGGACCCCCGTACGGTCGCCGGGGCGATGACGGTGCACTACCCGGGCACCAAGGGCGTCCTGCCGGGGTACGGCCACCAGAACCCCAACGACTGGGGGCTCGGCTTCGAGATCCGCGACTCCAAGTCGCCGCACTGGACGGGCTCTTCGTCCTCACCGCGCACGTTCGGGCATTTCGGGCAGTCGGGTACGTTCCTGTGGATCGATCCGGACGCGGGCGCGGCCTGCGTGGCGCTGACGGACCGGGCGTTCGGGCCTTGGGCGACCGAGGCGTGGCCGGCGTTCACGGACGCGGTGCTGGCGGAGCTGTAGAGGAGCCCCCTAGGGCATCTCCCAGATCAGCAGCTCCGACTCGGTCACGCCCTCGGCCTCCAGGCCCTTGGCGTCCGTGATCCGGGCCGCGTCGCCGGCGCCCAGTTCCTCGCCGTCCAGGCGGACGTCACCGCGTACGACGTGCACGTACGCGTACGCCCCGTCCGGCACCGCCGTCCGCTCACCGGGCCCGAGGCGCCGCACGTGCAGCAGCGCTCCGGCCTCCGGGACGGCGTAGGGCGTGGAGTCGGCGATGCCGTGGACGACCTCGTGGAACGGGTCGCCTCCGGGCCGGAGCGGGGCCAGCCACATCTGGATGAAGGTCAGGGGCTCCGGGCCGTCGTTGCGCTCCACGTGCCGCACTCCGCCCGCCGAACTGAGCCGCTGCACATCGCCGTGCCGTACGACCGACTCGTGCCCGGTGGAGTCCCGGTGGGTCAGCTCGCCCTCCACCACCCACGTCACGATCTCGGTGTGGCTGTGCGGATGCTCGTCGAAGGCCGCCCCGGGCGCCAGACGCTCCTCGTTGCACGCGAGCACCGCGCCGAAGCGGAGGTTGTCCGGGTCGTAGTGGGGTCCGAAGGAGAAGGCGTGCCACGTCTCGATTCCTGCGGCCGAATCCCCTCCGGGGTAGCGCTCGTCCGCGCGCCTCACGTCCATCACGAGGTCCACCGTAGGCCCTCCCCGGCGGAGCAGGTCGCAGTGAAGCAACGGCACGGGTGAACGCGTGTGCGACCTGCTCCG
>NZ_JBHVCP010000011.1:132024-167804 GCF_042803315.1 Streptomyces sp. NPDC057424 | reverse complement strand
GCGCCCTGTGGGAGGCGAACACACCCGTCGACTTCGCCCACCCCGAGCACGACCCGCGCGGGCAAGCAGGGGGCGTCCCCGTCAGTCGCGTTCCGTCACGACGGCGGCTCAGCCGAACCGGCCGCCGTTGCCGTTCCCGCCGCCGTTGCTCTGGCCGCGGAAGAAGCCCTCCGGGATGGAGAAGGAAGGTGTCGGGAAGGGCTCGCCGCCGCCTCCGCCGTTGTTGCCGCCGACCAGGCCGCCGATGAAGCCGGCGTTGTCACCGGTGTCGCCGTTGCCCCCGTCGTCTCGGTTGCCGTCCCCGTCACCGCGGTCCCGGGGCTTGCTGTCGGGGATGTGGACGGTGTTGAACTGCTCGACCGGCTTGCCCTCCAGCGCGCCGCTCATCATGTCGCCCCAGATGGGGCCGGGGACCTCGCCACCGAACACCTTGTCGTGCGGGACGCCTCCGATGGTGATGCCGACCATCTTCCGCTTGTGCGCGGGGTCGCCGACCCACACGGCACCGGCCATGTTCGGCGTGTAGCCCACGAACCAGGCCGCGTAGCGCTCGTCCGTCGTACCGGTCTTACCGGCGCTGGGGCGGCTGTCGAGGCCGGCCTTCTTGCCCGTACCGTCCTCGACGACGCCCTTCAGCAGCGTGTTGATCGTGTCGGCGGTGTTCTCCGACATCGCGCGCGAGCACGTCGACTTCGGCACCTCGAGCGACGTGGTCTTGTCACCGACCCGCCGGCTGACGGACTCGATGGCGACCGGCGTGCAGTACATGCCGCGCGAGGCGAAGGTCGCGTACGCGTTCGCCATGGTCAGCGGAGACGTCTCCTGGGTGCCGAGGGCGATGGAGGGCACCTGGGGCATCTTGTCGCCGTCGGCCCGCACGACGCCCATCTTCTTCGCCATGGTCGTGACCGGGCAGATGCCGATGTCGCTGATCATCTGCACGTAGTAGGTGTTGACCGACTTGGCGGTCGCCTCCCGCATGTCGTACGGGCCGACCTCGGAGGAGTTCTCGTTCTCGAGCTTGGCCGGAGCGTCGCGGTCGTTCACCCACCGCTTGCCGTCACACGCCGAGACGGGGCTCGGGTACGCCATCCGGTACGGCGACGAGTACGTCTTGTTCGCCGGCATGCCGTCCTCGATGGCCGCGGCGGCCACGATCGGCTTGAACGTCGAACCGGGCTGGTAGCCCATGCCGCCGCCCATCGACTGGTTGACGGAGAGGTTGAGGGTCGTCTCGCCCTTCTTGATGTTGACGCCGTACGGACGCGACTGGCCCATGGCGAGGACCTTGCCGGTGCCGGGCTGGACGATGGAGACGGCGGTGGCCACCTCGTCGCTCTGGTAGACGTGGTCCTTGATGGACCGCTGCGCCGCCTTCTGGGCCTTCGGGTCCATGGTCGTGCGGACGGTGAGGCCGCCCTGGTTCCAGATCTTCGCGCGCTGCTCCCGGGTCTTGCCGAAGACCGGGTCGGTCAGGAAGACCTCGCGCACGTAGTCACAGAAGAAGCCCGCGCCCTTGACCGCCGTGATGCAGCCGTTCTTGGGCTTGCTGACCTTCAGCCCGAGCGGTGCCTTCATCGCTTCGGCGGCCTGCGCCCTGGAGATGTCGCCGACGTCCGCCATGCGCTGCAGCACGGTGTTGCGGCGCTTGGTGGCCTCCGCCTCGTCGTTGACCGGGTCGTACCGGCTGGGCGACTGGACGATGCCGGCGAGCAGGGCCGACTCCTCGATGCTGAGGTCCTTGGCGGACTTGGAGAAGTAGCGCTGGGCCGCGGCCTCGACACCGTAGGCCTGCTGGCCGAAGAACGTGATGTTCAGGTAGTTCTCGAGGATCTTCTTCTTGCCCAGCTCCTCCTCGACCTGGATCGCGTACTTGAGCTCGCGGATCTTGCGGCCGATGGTCTGCTGGGTGGCCTGCGCGACCTTCGTCGCGTCGTCACCCGCCTCCTCGACGAAGACGTTCTTCACGTACTGCTGCGTCAGGGTCGAGGCGCCCTGGGCGACCTCACCGCTGCGCGCGTTCTTGTTGAGGGCGCGCAGGACGCCCTTCAGGTCGACCGCGCCGTGCTGGTAGAAGCGCGAGTCCTCGATCGCGACGATCGCCTTCTGCATGTACGGCGAGATGTCCTTGAGGGGGACCACCGTGCGGTCACGCGAGTAGACCGTGGCGATCTGGCCGCCGTCGGCATCGAGGATCGTGGTGCGCTGACTCAGCGGCGGGGTCTTCATGGTGGCCGGGAGCTCGTCGAAGCTCTCGACCGATCCCTTGGCCGCAAGTCCCAGCGCGCCCACCGCGGGGAGTGCGATGCCGGCCAGCACGGCTCCCGCGAGGACACTGACACCGAGGAACTTGGCGGCCTGCTGCGTGGGAGACAGACCACCGCCCGAGCGCTTGTTTGGCATGAGGGCAGCCTACGTTCTCATTCTCCGGACAGGCGTATAGGCCTTGGCCTAAGCTGCTCTCAACTGTCACAGCAGTGAGGTCACGTATCAATACGTCCGGCGACCCCGAATCGTTCCGGGTGTTCCCCAACTTTTTTGGTGGGGCTGTGTCCGAATCCGCCTTGTGTGTCATACGGCGTCCGTTGTGACGCAGCTGAACTGTCCCGGTTTGTCGGGAAGGTTACGTATGTCGCCAGCTCACTCCCCCGGGTGATCTGCCGCTTACCCATAGTCCGTTCGGGCCATTCAAGATTGGGCCCGAAGGGGGTGTTGCGGTGTGCCCACCTTCCGTAACGTCCTCAACTGGCGGCGGTGAATATGCCGCTGCCGCCGTGGGGGAGCCTCGATTCGGGAGAGGACGGCGCCGGTATGGGCTGGGTAACCGACTGGAGTGCGCAGGCGGCCTGCCGCACTACCGATCCGGATGAACTGTTCGTTCAAGGAGCAGCGCAGAACAGGGCCAAGGCGGTGTGCACCGGATGCCCGGTGCGCACGGAGTGCCTGGCCGACGCGCTCGACAACCGCGTCGAGTTCGGCGTGTGGGGAGGCATGACGGAGCGGGAGCGCCGCGCACTGCTGCGCAGGCGTCCCACTGTGACCTCCTGGCGCCGGCTGCTGGAGACGGCGCGCACGGAGTACGAGCGGGGGTGCGGTGTCCTGCCCCTCGACGACGACGAGATCTACGAGAACTACGCGGCGGTGAGCTGAGGACTTCCCTCCGGGAACTCCCCAGCAGGTCGAGGTCTGAGGGCCCCTTTCCGGGCCCTACGCCGTCGCCTGCGGAACCTGCGTCGTTGCTACACGGGCCCTGCGTCGTTGCAACACGGGCCCTGCACCGTCGCATAGGAGCCCTGCGCCTCGCCGGGTTGCCCTCAGGCAGTCGCCTCGGGCGGCTCTGGCTGGTCGGCGGGTTCGGGCAGTGCGCGCTCGTCGGCCGCGAGGCGGTCGCCGATGTCGCGCAGTCCCGCGAGGTCGTGCACGTCGCCGGGCAGCGCGGCGACTTCCGTCACGGCCACCTCGGGGTGGAGCGCGGTGAAGCGGTCACGTGTGCGCTGCTCACGGGAGAGCAGCTGCATGCGATCGGCGTGCAGCCTCAGCAGGCCTGCCGTGAGCTGGTCGACGGACCGCTCGGTGTTCTCGGCGGGCTCGGTGTCCTCGGCGTCTTCGGTGGGGGAGCCACCCTCGGGAGTCGATGCCGTGGCCCGAGCTGGTGTTCCGGGCGTGGGAGAGTCTGAACTGTCCTGTGCGTCGGGGGAGTTACGAAGTACTGCTTTCCCGCCCTCCTGATCCACAATGCGGAGCTCTTCAAGATTTTCCGCGGCGGCGAGCGCCCGCTCGGCAGACAGCCGGTCGGCGCCGCTGCCGTGCACCCGGTTGAGCACGAGACCGGCGAGCGGCATGTCCTCCGCGGCCAGCCGCTCCACGAAGTACGCGGCCTCGCGCAGCGCGTCCCGCTCCGGCGCCGCGACCACGAGGAACGCCGTGCCGGGCGCCTGGAGCAGCTTGTACGTCGCGTCCGCGCGGGTGCGGAAGCCGCCGAAGGTGGTGTCCATCGCGGACACGAACGTCTGGACGTCCTTGAGGAGCTGACCGCCGAGCAGCTTGCCGAGGGTGCCGGTCATCATCGACATCCCGACGTTCAGGAACTTCATCCCGGCCCGGCCGCCCAGCTTCGCCGGTGCCGTCAGCAGCCGGATCAGCCGCCCGTCCAGGAACGAGCCGAGCCGCTTGGGCGCGTCCAGGAAGTCCAGCGCCGAACGGGACGGCGGGGTGTCGACGATGATCAGGTCCCACTCGTCCCGGGCCCGCAGCTGCCCGAGCTTCTCCATCGCCATGTACTCCTGCGTGCCTGCGAAGCCCGCCGAGAGCGACTGGTAGAAGGGGTTGGCCAGGATGGCGGCCGCCCGCTCGCGGTCCGCGTGCGCCTCGACGATCTCGTCGAAGGTGCGCTTCATGTCGAGCATCATCGCGTGCAGCTCGCCGCCCGCGGAGTCGTCGATGCCCTTCACCCGGCGCGGGGTGTTGTCCAGCGAGTCGATGCCCATGGACTGGGCGAGCCGGCGGGCCGGGTCGATGGTCAGGACGACCACCTTGCGGCCCCGCTCGGCCGCGCGCAGGCCGAGGGCCGCCGCGGTCGTGGTCTTGCCGACCCCGCCCGAGCCGCAGCAGACCACGATCCGGGTCTTCGGGTCCTCCAGCAGTGGATCCATGTCGAGCAGACGCGCGGGGGCGAGATGAGGGCGGGCCGGGTCGTGGGTGTGGGCCGGGTCCGGACGACTCATGACATCCCCTGCTTCCGACTCGTGACGGGTCTTGCCTGTCTGTCCTGGCTCATGACACGCCCTGCTCGCGCAGCTCGCGGGCCAGCTCGTACAGCCCCGCCACGTCCATGCCCTCGGCGAACAGCGGCAGTTCGTGCAGCGGCAGGCCCAGATCGGCCAGGACCGCGCGCTGCTCGTGCTCCAGCGTGTACCGCTCGGCGTACTCCTCGGCCTGCGTGAGCAGCGGGTCCACCAGCCGCTCGGCATGACCGCCGCGCCGCGCCCCGCCGAGCCCCGCGGACGACAGGGACCGCGCGACAGTGGAACGCGGGACCGTCCTTACGAGTTCCAGGTCGGTCTCGTCCAACACCTCCGGCCGGACCATGTTCACGATGATCCGCCCCACCGGCAGCCGGGCCGAACGCAGCTCGGCGATACCGTCCACGGTCTCCTGGACGGGCATCTCCTCCAGCAGCGTCACCAGGTGCACGGCCGTCTCGGGCGACTTCAGCACCCGCATCACCGCCTGTGCCTGATTGTGTATCGGGCCGATCTTGGCGAGGCCCGCGACCTCGTCGTTCACGTTCAGGAAGCGCGTGATCCGCCCGGTCGGCGGGGCGTCCATGACGACGTAGTCGTAGGTGAACCGCCCGCTGCGCTCCTTGCGGCGCACCGCCTCGCACGCCTTGCCGGTCAGGAGGACGTCCCTCAGGCCGGGCGCGATGGTGGTGGCGAAGTCGATCGCGCCGAGCTTCTTCAGGGCCCGTCCGGCGCCGCCCAGCTTGTAGAACATCTGGAGGTAGTCCAGAAGGGCCTGTTCGGGGTCGATGGCGAGTGCGTACACCTCCCCGCCCCCGGGTGCTACCGCGATTTTCCGTTCCTCATAAGGCAGCGCCTCCGTTTCGAAGAGCTGCGCGATGCCCTGACGGCCCTCGACCTCGACGAGAAGCGTCCGCTTCCCCGCCGTGGCCAGGGCCAGCGCTAGGGCCGCGGCCACCGTGGTCTTGCCGGTACCGCCCTTGCCACTGACGACCTGGAGCCTGCTCACGTATTCGAGCCTAACCAGTCCGTGCCCGGGCTACGCGGGAGGCTGTGGACAACCGGGGCCGTGGTCGGCCGCGTACCCCCTGCCCGCCAGGGGCTAGAGTCGGCCGTATGACCAAGTGGGAATACTCGACTGTGCCGCTGCTCGTCCACGCCACGAAGCAGATTCTGGACACCTGGGGCGAGGACGGCTGGGAGCTCGTCCAGGTCGTGCCCGGGCCGAACAACCCCGAGCAGCTCGTGGCCTACCTGAAGCGGGAGAAGCAGTAGTGGGCGCCGTCGAGGCGAAGCTGGCCGAGCTCGGCCTGAGCCTGCCCGACGTCGTCCCGCCGCTCGCCGCGTACCAGCCGGCCGTGCAGTCCGGACCGTACGTCTACACCGCCGGGCAGCTCCCGATGGTGGACGGAAAGCTTCCGGTCACCGGCAAGGTCGGCGCTGAGGTCACCCCGGAGGAGGCCAAGGAGCTGGCACGCACGTGTGCGCTGAACGCCCTGGCCGCCGTCAAGTCCGTCGCCGGTGACCTGGACCGCATCGCGCGCGTGGTGAAGGTCGTCGGCTTCGTGGCCTCGGCCTCGGACTTCACGGGCCAGCCCGCGGTGCTGAACGGCGCGAGCGAGCTGCTCGGCGAGGTTCTCGGCGACAAGGGCGTGCACGCGCGCAGCGCGGTGGGCGTCGCGGTGCTCCCGCTGGACGCGCCGGTCGAGGTCGAGATCCAGGTGGAGCTCGCGTAGCACCCCGCCGGGCACCTCTTCGATGGCCCCAGCTGCGGAATCCGTCCCCGGGGCCACTCGAACATCCGCCCGTCACGGGATAGCCTCGCGCCCATGGCGAACGGTCAGTGGTACCCCCCGGAGTGGCCGGACCGCATCCGCGCACTCGCGGGCGGCACCCTCGCCCCGGTGACCCCGAAGCGCGCGGCCACCGTCATGCTCCTGAAGGACACCGGCAGCGGCACGGCCGTCCACATGCTGCGCAGACGCGCATCCATGGCCTTCGCCGGAGGCGCGTACGCGTATCCGGGCGGCGGCGTCGACCCGCGCGACGACGACCACCACGTCCGCTGGGCGGGCCCCACGCGCGCGTGGTGGGCGGACCGGCTCGGCGTCGACGAGACGGCGGCCCAGGCGATCGTCTGCGCGGCCGTACGCGAGACGTACGAGGAGGCGGGCGTGCTGCTCGCCGGGCCGGCCGCCGACGCGGTCGTCGGTGACACCACGGGCGCCGACTGGGAGGCGGACCGGGCCGCCCTGGTCGCCCGGGACCTGTCCTTCGCGGAGTTCCTGGACCGCCGCGGTCTGGTCCTGCGCTCCGACCTGCTCGGTGCCTGGACCCGCTGGATCACCCCGGAGTTCGAGGCGCGCCGCTACGACACCTGGTTCTTCGTGGCCGCGCTCCCCGAGGGGCAACGCACCCGCAACGCCTCCACGGAGGCCGACCGCACGGTGTGGATCTCCCCGCGCGAGGCGGCGGCCGGGTACGACAAGGGTGAGCTGCTGATGATGCCGCCGACGATCGCGACCCTGCGCCAGCTCACGGCGTACGAGACGGCCGTCCGGGCGCTCGATGCCGCCCCGGGGCGTGACCTCACGCCCGTCCTGGCCACCGCCCGCCTGGTGGACGGGGAGATCGTGCTCTCCTGGCCGGGCCACGACGAGTTCACCAAGCACATCGCGACCGGGGGAGCCACCGCATGACGGACGCAAGCGCCCTTCCCGGCCAGCCCCGCGGCGGGGTCCTCGCGGGGCCGGCCACCGCGCGGGCCGTCAACGTCCTGGCCCCCAACGCGTCGGCGATGACCCTGGACGGCACGAACACCTGGGTCGTCTCCGAGCCCGGCTCGGACCTGGCCGTGGTGGTCGACCCGGGTCCGCTGGACGACGGGCACCTGCGCCAGGTCGTCGCCACGGCCGAGCAGGCCGGCAAGCGCGTCGCTCTGACCCTGCTGACCCACGGCCACCCCGACCACGCGGAGGGCGCCGCCCGCTTCGCCGAACTGACCGGCACGCGCGTGCGTGCGCTCGACCCGGCACTGCGGCTGGGCGACGAAGGCCTGGCCACCGGAGACGTGATCACCACCGGCGGCCTGGAACTGCGCGTCGTACCGACCCCCGGCCACACCGCCGACTCCCTCTGTTTCCACCTCCCGGCCGACCGGGCGGTCCTCACCGGCGACACGATCCTCGGCCGCGGCACGACGGTCGTGGCCCACCCCGACGGCCGCCTCGGCGACTACCTGGACTCCCTGCGCCGCCTGCGCTCGCTCACGGTCGACGACGGCGTCCACACGGTCCTGCCGGGCCACGGCCCGGTCCTGGAAGACGCCCAGGGGGCCGTCGAGTACTACCTCGCCCACCGCGCCCACCGCCTCGCCCAGGTCGAGACGGCCGTCGAGGACGGCTACCGCACCCCCACCGAGGTCGTCACCCACGTCTACGCGGACGTGGACCGCTCCCTGTGGCCGGCGGCGGAACTGTCGGTACGGGCCCAGCTGGACTACCTGGAGGAGCACGGGCTCATCTAGGGCCTGGTGTGTGCAGCCCAGGTCGCCGACGCGCTCGCCGCCGGCCACGCCGACGGCGTCGTCCACCGCGACCTGGGGGCCCGGCGCCTCTCAGGGCCGCTGCGCCTTGACGCCGTGCACGCGTGCGTACTCCCCGGCGAGCCAGGGCCCGAGATCGCCGAGGTACGGCGCGGGCACGGCGGCCTCCCCGGCCGGCTCCCGTCCCAGGGCGGCCGCGGCCCGCATCTGCCCGCCACGCTCGGGGCAGTACCCGGCGAACGCCTCGGCCCTCTCGGGCAGGTCACGGGTCCAGCCGTTCCAGCGGGGCATGACGACCGTGCAGCCCGTACGGACCAGGGGCCGGGACATGAAGCGGACCAGGTGCCGGCGGGCCTCCTCCGTGTCGCCTGCCCCGGCGATCCGCCGGCGCCGGCGCGGGAGGAGCCGGGCCAGGTCGCTGCGGCTCACGCGCGCGGTCCCGCGCGGTATCGACCCGTAGAGGTGCGCGCTGTGCAGCCGGTGCCCGAACACGCCGGTCAGCCGGTCGCGTGTCGCGATGACGACCGGGCGGAAGGCATGGGGCACGTGGGCTAGCTGTACTGACCCGTGGGATCGGGGACGCGGACAGCCCTGCCGGTCGTGCGCTCACCCTGGGCGCGGGCCGGGCCCCCGTGGGGCGCTTTCGGCGCTCTTCGGCCTCTCTCTATGACGTCGGGCCCCGTCTCGTGAGGAGACGGGGCCCGATGACGTACGGCCAGGTGTGCGGTCAGCGTGAGCGCTTGGCGAGGCGTTCCACGTCCAGGAGGATCACCGCGCGGGCCTCCAGGCGCAGCCAGCCGCGCTGCGCGAAGTCCGCGAGGGCCTTGTTGACCGTCTCGCGGGACGCGCCGACCAGTTGGGCCAGCTCCTCCTGCGTGAGGTCGTGCACGACGTGGATGCCCTCCTCGGACTGCACGCCGAACCGGCGGGACAGGTCGAGCAGGGCACGGGCGACACGACCCGGGACGTCCGAGAAGACCAGGTCGGACATCGCGTCGTTGGTCTTGCGCAGCCGGCGTGCGACAGCGCGCAGGAGCGCGGTGGCCACCTCCGGGCGGACGTTCAGCCAGGGCTGGAGGTCGCCATGGCCGAGGCCGAGCAGCTTCACCTCGGTCAGTGCCGTGGCGGTCGCGGTGCGCGGGCCCGGGTCGAACAGCGACAGCTCGCCGATGAGCTCGCTGGGTCCGACCACGGCCAGCATGTTCTCGCGGCCGTCGGGGGACGTGCGGTGAAGCTTCACCTTGCCCTCCGTGACCACGTACAGGCGGTCACCGGGGTCGCCCTCATGGAACAGCGAGTCACCGCGGGCGAGGGTCACCTCACTCATGGAGGCGCGGAGCTCCGCGGCCTGCTCGTCATCGAGCGCCGCGAAGAGCGGATTGCGCCGCAGAACGTCGTCCACGAGTTCTCTCCTTGTCGACCTGCTCAGGGGATCTTGCTCCCCCGTGTACCGAGGGACCGTGGTGCCCATTTTGTCGGGCGGTCCAAACAGTGTGATCTGTCACAAGGATGCCGCACACGTGTCCCGGGGTACGCGGCAGGGGTCCAATTGGGCGCCGATCTTCAGGGGCCGGGGCGGATGTCCGTGCCGGGCCTTAGGCTGGCCGGGTGTCCAAATCGCCGGTGAGAGCACAGGCCTAGGGGGCTGCGCGGGTGGTTGTACGTCGCGATTCCGCTGTGGGCGAACAGAGCCCCGATGGTGGTAGGAAAACGGCGAAACAGAACAAGGCGGAACCAGTGAAGAAGGCGGCATCCGCGAAGAAGGCGGCATCCGCGAAGAAGGCGGCGTCCGCGAAGAAATCGGCGTCCGCGAAGAAGGCCACGTCCGCGAAGAAGGCCGCCGGCGAGAAGGCGGCTTCCCAGGCGCCGGCCGCCACAAAGGAATCGAAGGGCGCTGCCGTGAAGAAGGCGCCCGCGGCGAAGAAGGTAGCGGTCGCGCCCAAGAAGGCCACCGCCCGTCTCAAAGGCGCCACCCCCGCCAAGGCCGTCGTCCACCCGCCGAGCGACGAGTCGCCCACCGCCCTGGTCCGCCGGGCCCGCCGTATCAACCGCGAACTCGCCGAGGTCTTTCCGTACGCCCACCCCGAGCTGGACTTCGAGAACCCGTTCCAACTGGTCGTCGCCACGGTGCTGTCCGCCCAGACGACCGACCTGCGCGTGAACCAGACGACACCCTCCCTCTTCGCCGCGTACCCCACCCCGGAGGATCTGGCCGCCGCCAACCCCGAGGAGGTGGAGGAGATCCTCCGCCCGTGCGGCTTCTTCCGGGCCAAGACGAAGTCGGTCATAGGGCTGTCGAAGGCCCTGGTGGAGGACTTCGGTGGTGAGGTGCCCGGCCGGCTGGAGGATTTGGTCAAGCTGCCCGGCGTCGGCCGCAAGACCGCCTTCGTCGTACTCGGCAACGCCTTCGGCCGCCCCGGCATCACCGTGGACACGCACTTCCAGCGCCTGGTGCGCCGCTGGCAGTGGACCGGCGAGACCGACCCGGACAAGATCGAGGCCGCCATCGGCGCGCTCTTCCCCAAGAGCGACTGGACGGATCTCTCGCACCACGTGATCTGGCACGGCCGCCGCATCTGCCACGCCCGCAAGCCCGCGTGCGGCGCCTGCCCGGTCGCCCCGCTCTGTCCGGCGTACGGCGAGGGCGAGACCGACCCGGAGAAGGCGAAGAAGCTCCTCAAGTACGAGAAGGGCGGCTTCCCCGGCCAGCGTCTGAAGCCCCCACAGGCCTACCTGGACGCGGGCGGCAAACCGGCGCCGCCGCTGGGGGCCGGATGAGCCGCCCGACCCGCCAGAGCCGCCCGAAGCGCCCGTTGCGCCGCCCGAAGAGCCTGACGCGCCGCCCGTTCAGGGAATCCAGGGCGTGCGCGGAACGATCTCAGGGCCGTCGTGCGTTGGATGCGGCAGGACGACGGGGGTGGCGATGACGCGCGCGAGCGACACACAGGGTGGCCCGGTGACGCTGAGCAAGGACGGGCTGCCCGGCTGGCTGGATCCGGTGGTGCACGCCGTGGAGACGGTCCGGCCGACGCAGCTGAGCCGGTTCCTGCCGCCGGAGGACGGGGCGGGGCGGCAGTCCGCCGTGCTGATCCTGTTCGGTGAGGGCGCGCGGGGGCCGGAGTTGCTGCTCATGGAGCGTGCGCACTCCCTGCGTTCGCACGCCGGCCAGCCTTCGTTCCCGGGCGGCGCCCTCGATCCGGAGGACGGCGACCCGCGGGGCGACGGCCCGCTGCGGGCCGCCCTGCGCGAAGCGGAGGAGGAGACCGGCCTCGACCCCTCCGGTGTCCAGCTCTTCGGCGTCCTGCCCCGGCTCTACATCCCGGTCAGCGGCTTCGTCGTCACGCCCGTACTGGGCTGGTGGCGCGAGCCGACCCCGGTCGGAGTCGTCGATCCGAACGAAACCGCCAGGGTCTTCACCGTCCCCGTGGTGGATCTCACGGATCCCGCCAACCGGGCGACCGCCGCCCATCCCAGCGGCCACCGAG
Source organism: Streptomyces sp. NPDC057424 (assembly GCF_042803315.1). Lineage (NCBI taxonomy): Bacteria > Bacillati > Actinomycetota > Actinomycetes > Kitasatosporales > Streptomycetaceae > Streptomyces > Streptomyces sp. NPDC057424. The sequence continues at coordinate 156,033 of NZ_JBHVCP010000011.1, read as the reverse complement.
GTCCGGCATTTCTGGTCGAATCAGCCCTTGTCTGGGGTTTCACGGCCGGAATCATCGACCGGCTGCTGCACTTCGCGGGCTGGGAGCGGCCCTGGGACCACGACAAGCAGGTCCCGCTCGACTGGCGCGCATGACAGGGTGGCCTCCGTGAACGTGCTGGACATCTTGTTGCTGGTCGCCGCCGTGTGGTTCGCGGTCGTGGGGTACCGCCAGGGGTTCGTCGTCGGCATCCTGTCGGTGATCGGCTTTTTGGGCGGTGGCCTCGTCGCGGTCTACGTGCTGCCCGTGATCTGGGACGCGCTGACGGACAACGCGGAGGTGAACACGACCGCCGCCGTCATCGCGGTCGTCGTCGTCATCGTCTGCGCCTCCGTCGGCCAGGCTCTCACCACCCACCTCGGCAACAAGCTGCGCCGGCACATCACCTGGTCCCCGGCCCGGGCCCTCGACGCCACCGGCGGCGCCCTGGTCAACGTCGTGGCGATGCTCCTGGTCGCCTGGCTGATCGGCTCGGCCCTCGCGGGCACCACCCTGCCGACGCTCGGCAAGGAGGTCCGCAACTCCAAGGTGCTGCTGGGCGTTTCGCGGGCCCTGCCGGACCAGGCGGCCACCTGGTTCGCGGACTTCTCCTCCGTCCTCGCGCAGAACGGCTTCCCCCAGGTCTTCAGCCCGTTCTCGAACGAGCCGATCACCGACGTCCGGCCCCCGGACCCGGCGCTGGCCGACAGCCCGGTGGCAGCCCGCGCCCAGCGCTCCATCGTCAAGGTCATGGGCACGGCCCCGAGTTGCGGCAAGGTCCTGGAGGGCACCGGCTTCGTCTTCTCCGACCGGCGGGTGATGACCAACGCGCACGTGGTGGGCGGAGTCGACGAGCCGACCGTGCAGATAGGCGGCGAGGGCAGGAAGTACGACGCCCAGGTCGTGCTCTACGACTGGCGGCGCGACATCGCCGTCCTCGACGTACCCGATCTCAGGGCGCCCGCGCTGCGGTTCACCCCGAAGGACGCGAGCAGCGGCGACAGCGCGATCGTCGCGGGCTTCCCGGAGAACGGCGCGTACGACGTGCGGGCCGCACGCGTGCGCGGCCGCATCACGGCCAACGGCCCGGACATCTACCACCGCGGCACGGTCCGCCGCGACGTCTACTCCCTCTTCGCGACCGTCCGCCAGGGCAACTCCGGCGGCCCGCTGCTCACACCCGACGGCAAGGTCTACGGCGTCGTCTTCGCCAAGTCGCTCGACGACGCCGAGACGGGATACGCGCTGACCGTGGACGAGATCCAGGAGGACATCACCAAGGGGCGCACGGCCAACCAGCAGGTGGGCAGCGACAACTGCGCCCTGTAGGGCCGGTCGGCCCTGGGGAGCGTCCCGGGAGCGGCAGGTGCCGGGGCATCACTCGCGCGAGTGACGACTCAGTCGCGTGCGTGGCGCAGGCGTACGGAGACCCAGCGGGCCCGGCGGCGGAGGATACGCGGAATCCCGACCCGGGGGTCCGCGGTCGCCATCTGCGGTGCGCCGCTTCGCTGGTGGGGGTTCGCACCGCCCGCCGAGCGGCGATTGCGGGTTGCGTCACTGTAGTCGTGCGTCCAGCCCATACCCCGACGTGTGCCCCCGCCCCATGGTCGATAACCGCTCCCGAGGCGTCCAATTGGCCTATGCGCCAGGCAAGTGGCCCTTCGTAGGACAAGCGTTCACGCGCCGGTGACCGGGCGGGGCCGGCCGGTCACCGGTCGGGTTCGGGATCCTGCAGCCAGTTGATGAGTTCCGAGGAGAACGCGACCGGGTCCTCCTCGTGCGGGAAGTGGCCGAGGCCGTCGAACAGACGCCACCGGTAGGGGGCTTCGACGTACTCACCGGACCCGGCCGCGCTGCGCGTGCGCATCACGGGGTCGAGGGAGCCGTGCAGATGGAGGGTCGGTACGCGCACGGGCCGTTTCATCCGCCGGTTGAACTGGATGCCGTCCGGGCGGGCCAGGGAGCGCACCATCCAGCGGTAGGGCTCCACCGCGCAGTGCGCCGCGGAGGGGATGCACATGGCCCGGCGGTAGTTCTCGAGCGCCTCGTCCTCGGGCGGGCGCGGCCCGGACCACTCCTGGATCAGCTCTGCCACGAGCGCCCCGTCGTCGGCGGTGAGCTGCCGCTCCGGGATCCAGGGCCGCTGGAACCCCCAGATGTGTGAACCGGCGCGGCTCTGCTTGACGTCTCTCAGCATGGCCGAGCGCCAGCGCCGGGGGTGCGGCATGGAGGCGACCGCCAGCCGGCGCACCAGCTTGGGCCGCATCGCCGCCGCCGTCCATGCGAGGTATCCGCCCAGGTCGTGGCCGACCAGCGCGGCATCCGGCTCGCCGAGGGAGCGGATGACGCCGGTGACGTCGAGGGCGAGGTTGGCGGGGTCGTAGCCGCGTGGCGTGCGGTCGCTGCCGCCGACGCCCCGCAGGTCCATGGCGACGGCCCGGAAGCCCGCGTCGGCGAGTGCCACCAGCTGGTGCCGCCAGGTCCACCAGAACTGCGGGAAGCCGTGCAGCAGCAGGACCAGCGGCCCGTCACCCAGCTCGGCGATGTGGAAGCGGGCGCCGTTGGCGGCGACGTCGCGATGGCTCCAGGGGCCGTCCAGCAGGACGGCCGGAGCCGGTGGTGCCGAAGGCGATTGCCCCGGAGGAATGGAGGAGCCCGTCATGAGGACGAGCGTGCCACAGCCTCGATGGCCTCGGGGACCCGGTCCTGCGCGAGCTCCGGACGCGGGTGCGGCTTGGCCTTCTGCAGGACGACCGCGGTCTCCTTCATCGAGGCGGCGACCTTCTGCGGGCCCTTGCTCTTCTTCGCCTTCTTCGCGAATACCCAGCCGAGCAGCGCGAGCGCGCCCGCGACCAGCGCATTCGCCAGGAACGACAGCAGGAAGCAGAGCGCGAGGTTCCAGTCGCTCCAGGTGCGGATGCCGTAGGCCAGCGCGAAGTTCAGCATCGGCAGGGAGAACAGCAGCACCGCCCCCGCCATCGACAAGAGGCCACCGCTGGTCGCGCCGCGCTTCACGTCCTGCTTGAGCTGCGCCTTCGCCAGCGCGATCTCGTCGTGCACCAGCGCCGACATTTCCGTCGTCGCCGAGGCGAACAGCTGGCCGATGCTGCGTTCGGCGCCGACCGGGCTGCCGTCGGGTGCGCTCATCGCGGTCTCCCTCTTCTGCGTACGGTCCGATAATCGCTTCTTCTGTCTGACTCGTCACAGTCGCCCGACTGCGTACGGCCTGACCGCGTACGGTCCCGTCTTTTGTACCGTCTCGTCAGATCATGCCGGACGGTGGTGGTCCTCGCCTGCCCCGCCCGGTACTTCGGCAAGCCCGTGGCGCGCGGCTGCCTTCTCCTGGGCGATCCGGCGGTGTTCGGCGGCCTTGCGCTCGTAGATGGCGGCGAGCCGCAGGTGGTAGGCGGGGTCGTCCTCCTCGTAGACGTCCGGGATGCCGTCGGCGTCCTCGTCGCGCTCCTCGTCCTCGCACATGCGGCGGTACTTGACGTTCCGGATCTTCAGCAGGACGGTCGCGAGTGTCGCGGCGATGAGCGAGCCCAGCAGGACGGCGGCCTTGACCTCGTTCGTCATCGCCTGGTCGCCGTCGAAGGCGAGTTCGCCGATGAGCAGCGACACCGTGAAGCCGATGCCGGCGAGACTCGCCACCGCGAGCACGTCCGCCCAGGCGAGGTCGTCGCTGAGCGAGGCCCGGGTGAAGCGGGCCGTCAGCCACGTCCCGCCGAAGATGCCGAGCGTCTTGCCGACGACGAGCCCCAGGACGACGCCGAGGGTCTCCGGCTTGGTGAACACGTCGGCGAGCGCCCCGCCGGACACCGCGACGCCCGCGCTGAACAGTGCGAACAGCGGGACGGCCAGCCCCGCGGACAGGGGCCGTACGAGGTGCTCGATGTGCTCGCCGGGGGAGTGGTCCTCCTCCTCGTGGCGGTGGCAGCGCAGCATCAGGCCCATGGCGACGCCGGCGACGGTGGCGTGGACGCCGCTGTTGTACATCAGCGCCCAGACGACGAGGGCGAGCGGCACGTACACGTACCAGCCCCGGACTCCCTTGCGCAGCAGCAGCCAGAAGAGCACCAGCCCGGCGACGGCGCCGCCGAGTGCGGCGAAGTTCAGGTCGGAGGTGAAGAACACCGCGATGATCAGGATCGCGAAGAGGTCGTCGACGACGGCGAGCGTGAGCAGGAAGGCCCGCAGCGCACTCGGCAGGGACGTGCCGATGACGGCGAGCACGGCGAGTGCGAACGCGATGTCGGTGGCGGTGGGCACGGCCCAGCCGACGAGTGAGCCGCCGCCGGCGGCACTGGTGAGGACGTAGACGAGTGCCGGTACGGCCATGCCGCACAGGGCGGCGACGACCGGCAGCGCGGCGGCCTTCGGGTCGCGCAGGTCGCCCGCGACGAGTTCCCGCTTGAGCTCGATCCCGGCGACGAAGAAGAAGATCGCCAGCAGCCCGTCGGCGGCCCAGTGCGCGACGGACAGGTCGAGGCCGAGGGCGGCGGGGCCCAGGTGGAAGTGGGAGACGCTCTCGTAGCTGTCGCTCAGGGCAGGGACGTTCGCCCAGAGCAGCGCCGTGACCGCTGCGGCCAGCAGCAGCACGCCGCCGACAGTCTCGGTGCGCAGCGCGTTCGCCACGTAGTTCCGCTCGGGCAGCGACAGCCGGCCGAGGACCTTGCGGGGGGTGGTGGGCTTGGGCGCGGTCACGGGGAAGACCTCCGGTCGGTGGGCATGACGAAACACCTGCCGACCAGACTTCCCGGCGCACCGTGGAGCAGTTGTTTTGCTTAGTTTAGCTAAGCGTATGGCTGAGCGCACCCGGCGGTCTCACCACGGGCGCCACAAGGGCACCCGGCGTGCTGTCTGCCGGGTGCCCTTCACCGATTCCGCTATGCCGCTCAGTCCTCGCCGGGCGCGGCCGGCAGCTTCGCCTGGATCAGGTCCATGACCGTGGAGTCGGTCAGCGTGGTGACGTCACCCAGCTGCCGGTTCTCGGCGACGTCCCGCAGCAGACGGCGCATGATCTTGCCGGAGCGGGTCTTCGGCAGCTCGGCCACCGGCAGGATCCGCTTGGGCTTGGCGATCGGGCCGAGGGCGTTGCCGACGTGGGCGCGCAGCTCGGCGACCAGGGTCTCGGTCTCGGTGGCCGTACCGCGCAGGATCACGAAGGCGACGATCGCCTGCCCGGTCGTCTCGTCCGCCGCGCCGACCACGGCCGCCTCGGCGACCGAGGGGTGGGAGACGAGCGCGGACTCCACCTCGGTGGTGGAGATGTTGTGACCGGAGACGAGCATGACGTCGTCGACCCGCCCGAGCAGCCAGATGTCGCCGTCGTCGTCCTTCTTGGCGCCGTCACCGGCGAAGTACTTGCCCTCGAAGCGCGACCAGTAGGTGTCGATGAAGCGCTGGTCGTCGCCCCAGATGGTGCGCAGCATCGACGGCCACGGCTCGGTCAGGACCAGGTAGCCGCCCCCGCCGTTGGCGACCTCGTTCGCCTCGTCGTCGACGACCGTCGCGGAGATGCCGGGCAGCGGCGTCTGCGCCGAGCCGGGCTTCGTCGCGGTCACGCCCGGCAGCGGGGTGATCATCATCGAGCCGGTCTCTGTCTGCCACCAGGTGTCGACGACCGGGGTGCGGTCGCCGCCGATGTTCTTGCGGTACCAGATCCACGCCTCGGGGTTGATCGGCTCGCCCACCGAGCCCAGCACGCGCAGGCTGGACAGGTCGAACTTGGCGGGGATGTCGTCGCCCCACTTCATGAACGTACGGATCGCGGTCGGCGCGGTGTAGAGGATCGTCACGCCGTACTTCTGCACGATCTCCCAGAAGCGGCCCTGGTGCGGGGTGTCGGGCGTGCCCTCGTACATGACCTGCGTCGCGCCGTTGGCCAGCGGGCCGTAGACGATGTACGAGTGACCGGTGACCCAGCCGACGTCGGCGGTGCACCAGTAGACGTCGGTCTCCGGCTTGAGGTCGAAGACGGCGTGATGGGTGTAGGCGGTCTGCGTGAGGTAGCCGCCGGAGGTGTGCAGGATGCCCTTCGGCTTACCGGTGGTGCCCGAGGTGTAGAGGATGAACAGCGGGTGCTCGGCGTCGAACGCCTGCGGGGTGTGCTCCGCGCTCTGCCGCCCCACCAGGTCGTGCCACCACACGTCGCGGCCCTCGGCGAAGGCGACTTCCTGGCCCGTGCGGCGCACCACCAGGACGTGCTCGACGATGCCGGCCTTCTCGACGGCCTCGTCCACGGCCGGCTTGAGCGCGGACGGCTTGCCGCGCCGGTAGCCGCCGTCGGAGGTGATGATCACGCGCGCGTCGGCGTCCTGGATGCGGGTGGCGAGCGCGTCCGAGGAGAAACCGCCGAAGACGACCGAGTGGGCGGCGCCGATCCGGGCGCAGGCCAGCATCGCGATCGCCGTCTCGGGGATCATCGGCATGTAGACGGCGACCCGGTCGCCGGCCTGGACTCCCAGCTCCAGCAGGGCGTTGGCGGCCTTGGAGACCTCGTCCTTGAGCTCGGCGTAGGTGATCGCGCGGCTGTCGCCGGGCTCGCCCTCGAAGTGGATGGCGACCCGGTCGCCGTGCCCGGCCTCCACGTGGCGGTCGACGCAGTTGTAGGCGACGTTGAGTTCGCCGTCCTTGAACCACTTGGCGAACGGCGGGTTCGACCAGTCGAGGGTCTCGGTGGGCTCCTTGGCCCAGGTCAGCCGACGGGCCTGCTCGGCCCAGAAGCCGAGCCTGTCAGCCTTGGCCTGTTCATACGCCTCCGCGGTGACGTTGGCGTTCGCGGCCAGGTCGGCGGGGGGTGCGAACCTGCGCTCTTCCTTGAGCAGGTTGGCCAGGCTTTCGTTGCTCACGGCATCTGCCTTTCCCAGGGTGTCCGTTGTGTCCCACGCCACAGCTCATCAGACCCGGGGGTGCGATGACAAGGGCCGACCGCCGATTGGTTTAGACCTGTTGGGCGGTGCTGACGGGGACCGGGGTCATCCGTACCCACGGACGCCGACCAGGGAAAGTTCAGTGCGTGTGCTGCCCGTCACGCCGGCCGCGAAGGAGCCGGAGGAGCTGAAGGAGCCGGGGGGAGCCGGGGGGGAGGAGAGCCGGGGCGCCACGGCGGCGTTCGGGGCGGCGGGGCCCGGGGCGGCGGGGCCCGGGGCGGCGGGCGGTCGGCAGCCGCCCCGGGGCGGGTGGCGCGGTGGGCCACCGGGTGTACCCCCCCGCGGTCGGCCGGGGGCACACCCTCATCCGGTGCTGGGCGCGAACACGCCGCGACCCGGCGCCCGCTTCACGCCGTCAGGTCCGGCTCCCGTACGCGGTCGAAGGCGCCGTCGGCGTCCGTCCCGGTGAGCAGGTACGCCTCGGCCTCGCCCACGTGGAAGTACATCCCGTGCAGCTCCAGGGCGCCCTCGTCGAGGGCCCGGGCCACCGACTCGTGGGCGCGCAGGTGCTCCAGTTGCTGGACGACGTTCGTCAGGCAGAGCTGCTCGACCGCGTCCTCAGGGGACCGCCCGGCCAACCTGACCCAGGGCAGATTCTTGTCGGCCATGCGCTCCAGGCTCGGCAGCCCGTGCCGCAGCCACCGCTTCAGTGGGGTCCGGGCGCCGCCGGGCTCGGAGTTGAGCAGCGCCTGCATGGCGCCGCATCCCGAGTGCCCGCACACCGTGATGGACCGGACCCGGAGCACGTCCACGGCGTACTCGATGGCGGCCGCCACCGAGTCGTCGCCGCTCTCCTCGCCCGGGCGCGGGACGAGGTTGCCCACGTTGCGCACGACGAACAGGTCGCCCGGACCACTGGAGGTGATCATCGATGTGACCAGCCGGGAGTCGGCGCAGGTCAGGAAGAGCTGCGAGGGCCGCTGCCCCTCGCGCGCCAACCGGGCCAGCTCGCTGCGCACCAGGGGGGCGGTGTTGCGCTGGAACGCGCTGATGCCACGCGCCAGTTCGTGTCCACTGGCTCCGCCGGTGCCCGTCGGGTCCGGTTCGGAGTGGTCCGTCCCTTCCGGGCTCTTGCCGGAGGGGGATGTGGACGGGGGGCGGTCGCACTGGTGGTTGAGCCAGGGTGTCCAGGGCCGGCAGCGGCAGCTGGTGAAGGTCTGGGGCTCGGAGATGCGGGTGCCGGAATGGCGGCCGGTGATCTCCACGGTGCCCCCCTGCGCGGTGTGCGTCTTCTGCCAGTCCTGCAACGTCTCGAACGCCGCATGGTCCATGAACGAGCCGTCCAGCTCGACGACGGCGTCGACACCGTGGGGCACGCGATGCAGGACCCGGCTCAGCCGGGGCACCGCGAGGAAGGTCAACTGTCCTCTGACGTGTACGTGATGGGCTCCTTCCCTCTCCTCGTGTGTGATGCGGGTGCGGGTGAGGCGGTGCAGGGCGACGCCGACGGCCATGGCGATGCCGAGCGCCACGCCTTCCAGGACGCCGAGTGAGACCACGCCGAGGGTGGTGACGGCGTAGACCCAGACCTCTCGGTGGCGGGTCACCGTGCGGATGTGGTTCAGGGACACCATCTGGATACCGACGGCCATCACCAGGGCGGCGAGCGAGGCGAGCGGGATGAGCTCCAGGGCCGGGACCATCAGCAGCGCGGCGATCACTACGAGAACGCCGTGCAGCATCGTGGAGTTCCGGCTGACCGCACCCGCGTGCACATTCGCCGAACTCCGCACGGCCACCCCGGCGATGGGCAGTCCGCCGAGCGAGCCGGAGACGATGTTGGCGGCGCCCTGCCCGAGCAGTTCACGGTCGAGGCGGGAGCGCCCGACACGGGCGGACAGGCCCGGCCGGCCGGCCACCAGTTTGTCCACGGCGACCGCGCCGAGCAGCGACTGCACGCTGCACACCAGGGTGGTGGTGAGCACGGCGGCGACCAGACCGAGCACGGGGCCCTCGGGCAGTCCGGCCAGGGCGTGGTTGCTCCAGGACGGCAGGTCGACCTTGGGCAGGCGGAGCCCGGCGAGGGCGGCGGCCGCGGTGGCCCCGGCGACGGCGACGAGCGCGGCCGGGACCTTGCGCAGCACGCGTCCGGCCCGGCCGGGCAGTCTCGGCCAGAGCAGCAGCAGCGCCAGGGTCAGCACGCTCACCGACACGGCCGCGGGGTGCATCTGCGCCAACTGGGCGGGCAGCGCACGGAGGTTGTCGGGGACGGAACTCTGCGGTGTGCCGCCGAGCACGATGTGGAGCTGGGCGACGGCGATGGTGACGCCGATCCCGGCGAGCATGCCGTGCACGATGGCGGGGCTCACGGCCAGGGCGCCACGGGCCACGCGCAGGCAGCCCAGGCCGAGTTGGGCGAGGCCGGCGAGGACGGTGATGGCGCAGGTCGTCCGCCAGCCGTAGCGCTGGATGAGGTCGGCGGTCACGACGGTGAGTCCGGCGGCCGGTCCGCTCACCTGGAGCGGGGAGCCGCCGAGCCGCCCGGCGACCAGTCCGCCCACGGCGGCGGCGACGAGGCCGGCCTGAAGGGGGGCGCCGGTGGCGAGGGCGATGCCCAGGGACAGGGGCAGGGCGATCAGGAAGACCGCGATCGAGGCCGACACATCGGCACCCGCGATCCGGAATCGGCGGGGTCCGGTCGGCGGCGGACTGTGGGGCGTATGGGTGTGCTCGGTTCGGTTCGGGTCGGCGGCGCGTGTGGGGACGCAGGCTGACATGGTTCCCGTCTCCTCCGGGGCTGCGCGGTCGCGTAACGGGGGGTCCCGCTCGGGGCGGGGTTCGGTCGCGGCGGTCACGGCGTAAATCGGCGGGATGAATCAACGCTCGGTAAACGGATCGTAATGCAGAGTAAAGGTCGAGCATAGACTTTACGGTCAAATGGGCTAATGGATCACTCTGAAGAGTGAAATGGCTATTTGGTCGGCTTGTCGTACTAATTCCTTCTCCATCTCGTGCGAATTTGGCGGCGCTGTCCGCACCCGAGAGAAGGAAGAAGGTGGGCGGAACATGGCCGCCACCCCCAGGATCGCCGCGGGCTCCGTGATCGCCGCGGTCTGCGCCGCATCGCTCGCCGGTTGCGCGACCGGCACCCCCCGGCAGGAGAACCCCCAACCGAAGAAGGCGACGCCGGCACAGGCGCCGAAGAGTGCGGTCCGGCTGATCGGAGACGGTTCCACCGCCTACACCGGAGCCCAGCCGCACCTGCCGCGCCCCGAACGCCTGCGGCCCGGCCAGAAGCCCCCGCAGTTCGTCGTCTTCTCCTGGGACGGCGCGGGGGAGGACAGCCAGAAGCTGTTCTCCCACTTCCGCAAGGTCGCCAAGGAGAACAACGCGACCATGACGTACTTCCTGAGTGGCGTGTACATGCTGCCGGCCGAGAAGCGCGACCAGTACCGGCCGCCGCAGCACTCCCCGGGCCGCTCCGACATCGGCTTCAACGACCGCCGCGGCATCGCCGCCACCGCGAAGCAGCTGCGCCTGGCGTGGCTGGAGGGCAACGAGATCGGCACCCACTTCAACGGCCACTTCTGCGGCAGCGGCGGCGGCGTCGGCGAGTGGTCGGTCGAGGACTGGAAGGACGAGATCTCCCAGGCCAAGCACTTCGTGAAGACCTGGAAGACCAACACCGGCCTGAAGGACGCGGCCCCCCTGCCCTTCGACTACGACAAGGAGCTCATCGGCGCCCGCACGCCCTGCCTCGAGGGCCAGCGCAACTTCATGAGGGCGGCGAGCGACCTGGGCTTCCGCTACGACACCAGCGGCGTGAACGGCCAGGTCTGGCCCAAGAAGAAGGAGGGCCTGTGGGACGTGTCCATGCAGCTCGTGCCGTTCCCCGGCCACTCCTTCGAGCAGCTCACCATGGACTACAACTTCATGGTCAACCAGTCGGGCACCAAGACCCAGGGCAACCCCGCCATGCACGGCTTCTGGGGCGACCAGATGCGCGACGGCCTGCTCGCGGGCTTCCGGCGGGCTTACGACGGCAACCGCGCGCCGCTGATCATCGGCAACCACTTCGAGTCCTGGAACGGCGGCACCTACATGCGGGCCGTCGAGGAGGTCATCGAGACGGTGTGCACCAAGGAGGAGGTGCGCTGCGTCTCGTTCCGCCAGCTCGTGGACTGGCTGGACGCGCAGGACCCGAAGACGCTGGAGAAGCTGCGCACCCTGCAGGTCGGCCAGGCGCCCAAGGAGGGCTGGGCGTCCTTCCTGTCGGACCGTCCCGCCCCGGAGCCCAAGGGCGTGCCCGGCGCTCCGGCGGCCAGGGGGTAGTGCTGCGGGAGGATGCCGCCGGGCGCCCGCGCGCGTGAAGAAGGCCACTCCGCCGTGGGGCGGGGCCCCGGGGTGCGTAGGGTCGTACTCATGAGTACAGAAGGCGCGACCGCCGATCCCCTCGCGGCCCTGGGGGCGCTGCCCGGAGTGGCCGATTCCGTGGAGTCCGTACGCAAGGCCGTGGACCGGGTCTACGGGCACCGGGTCATGCGGCGGCGCAGCAACGCGATCACCTCCGAGGCCGCTCTGCGCGGCGCCCGTGGCTCGGCCGCGCTGTCCGGCGCCGACTGGGCCCTGGAGGAGGTGCGCCGTCGCACGGACTTCAGCGGCGACGACGAGGCCCGCACCGTGGGTGCCGCCCTACGGCTCACCGCGGAGGCGGGCCAGCTGCTGTCGATCTGGCGGCAGTCGCCCCTGCGGGTGCTGGCCCGGCTGCACCTGGTGGCGGCCGCGGACAAGGGCGACCAGGTCGGGCGGCCCCGGAAGGAGGGCGAGCCGGTCGACGAGCCGCTGATCGGGCTGCCGCTGCCGAGTGCCTCCGAGGCGCACGGCAGGCTGGACGGACTGGCCGGGCTGATCATCGCCGGCGGCTCCGCACCGGCGCTGGTGACGGCCGCCGTCGTGCACGGCGAACTCCTCGCGCTGCGTCCCTTCACATCCCACAACGGCCTGGTCGCACGCACGGCCGAACGCATCGTCCTGGTCGGCAGCGGCCTGGATCCGAAGTCGGTCTGCGCGGCCGAGGTCGGTCATGCCGAGCTGGGACGTGATGCCTACCTGGAAGCCCTCGGCGGGTACGTCTCCGGTACTCCAGAGGGCGTCGCCGCCTGGATCGCCCACTGCGGCAGCGCGGTCGAACTGGGGGCCCGCGAGTCGATGGCGGTGTGCGAGGCGTTGCAGCGCGGAGCGGCGTGACATCGCCCGGCGGGAAAAGTGATGCGGCGGTACGAGTTCTCGTACCGCCGCTGGCATGAGCATCGGGTTACCAAGCGTCCTCGATATATGCCCATCAGGTCGGGAGCTTTGCCCGTCACCTGGTGCGGCTGGCCCGTATTCGACGGGTCGACGTCGCGTGGGTGCCCGGTGTTCATGCTCGGTCCGTGGGGCCAAAATGCGTGAAAAGGTGATCCTCTCGGATGTCCTTGGTCTCGCGGGCCGTTGAGTCCTTTGTACTCCTGCCCCGGTGCAAGCGGAAGTCCAGACTGCACTTCTTTACCTTTGGGTTCACATGATTCGCGGCGTCCTTGCAGGTCAAGCGACCGTCGCCCGGCGCCTGTTCGCGTACCAGACGAGTCCCGCGGTGGCCGCGGCCGCGCCTATCGCGGCGACCGCGACGAGCGCCGGACGCGGCGGTACGGGGAACGCGGGGATGCGCTGCTTGAGCCGGACCGGGCGGTGGAAGTCCAGGATCGGCCACCCGCGCGCGAGGGCCTCGCGGCGCAGCGCCCTGTCCGGATTCACGGCGTGCGGACGGCCGACGGACTCCAGCATCGGCACATCGGTCGCCGAGTCGCTGTAGGCGTAGCACCGGCTGAGGTCGTACCCCTCGGACTCGGCCAGCTCCCTGACGGCCTCGGCCTTGGTCGGGCCGTACGCGTAGTACTCCACCTCGCCGGTGAAGCATCCGTCGTCGCCCACGACCATGCGGGTGGCGACCACGCGGTCCGCTCCCAGCAGTTCACCGATCGGCTCGACCACCTCCGCGCCCGACGTGGACACGATCACGACGTCGCGGCCGGCGGTGTGGTGCTCCTCGATCAGGGAGGCGGCCTCGTCGTAGATGATCGGGTCGATCAGGTCGTGCAGCGTCTCGGCGACGATCTCCTTGACCTGCTGCACGTTCCAGCCGCGGCACAGGGCGGACAGATATGCGCGCATGCGCTCCATCTGGTCGTGGTCGGCGCCGCCGGCCAGGAAGACGAACTGGGCATATGCGGTACGCAAGACGGCCCTGCGGTTGATCAGACCGCCTTGGTAGAACGACTTGCTGAACGTGAGCGTGCTCGACTTCGCAATGACCGTCTTGTCCAGGTCAAAGAAGGCGGCTGTGCGGGGCAACGAGTGGTTTTCCACGCCCCAGAGCATAGGGGCAGCCCATTCGGCGTAAGGTGGGGCGCGTGGGTTTGCCTGAGAAGGCTCTCGGGTACACCATGGAAGTCACGGATCGTTCGCGACCGTGCTAACCCGGCCCGACTCCTCCCCCCCCGAGTCGGCCGTGGGGACGACCCCCGCTCTCCCCCCCGGCGGGGGTCGTCGCATGTCCGGGTGGGTTTTCTCCTTCCTCGCGCGGCCTGAGAACCGCTTCGGTTCGGCCCTGGCATGGGTTTTGACATGCTCATGATTTGTTACGGTGGGTAGTTGTCAGGCTGCTCTGCGGGAGTCGCAGAGAGGGCCTGAGCGGCTCACCGGTATGGGTGACGGCGATATTCACAACCCTCGGTACGTCCACAGTTATCCACCAAGATCCACACGATTTCCGGGATCGCTGCACCGTGATTCCAGCGCGTCCCGCTCGCGGCGAGTTCATGGCCGGTTCCGAGTACCCGGGTGCGTTTGGCCGGTTTCTGCCGGCCGTTCACAGGGAGGCCGCTTGTCGGTTCTTCCCACGTTTGGGAATCGCGGGGCCGCAGGGGCCACGCGGGTCATGCAGCGAAGGGGGATGGAAACCGTGGCCGGAATCGTCACACACGATCCGCCGCCGGGCACCGGAGGGCAGCAGGGCGGACCGCTGATCGTCACCGAGGACACCCAACTCCTCGACGACCTGCTGCGCCTGTGCGCCGCGGCGGGCGCCACACCCGAGGTGCACCACGGGGTGCCGGAGCGCAGAGGCGGCTGGGAGGCCGCACCGCTCGTCCTGGTCGGCGACGACGCCGCGCGGCGGGTGCGCGGGGCCGTGCGCAGAAGGGGCGTCGTGCTCGTCGGCCGGGACCAGGACGACTCCGGGGTGTGGCGGCGGGCCGTCGAGATCGGCGCCGAGCACGTTCTGATGCTGCCCGACGGCGAGCAGTGGCTGGTCGACCGGATCGCCGACGTCGCCGAGGGCGTCGGCCGGCCCGCCCTCACCGTGGGCGTCATCGGCGGCCGAGGCGGGGCCGGAGCGTCCACGCTCGCGTGCGCCCTCGCCGTCACCTCCGCGCGGGAGGGACTGCGCACCCTCCTCGTGGACGCCGATCCGCTGGGCGGCGGACTCGACGTACTCCTCGGCGGCGAGACGGCCACAGGACTGCGCTGGCCCGCGTTCGCCTCCTCGCGCGGCCGGGTCGGCGGGGGAGCCCTGGAGGAGTCCCTGCCCGAGCTGCACTCGCTGCGAGTGCTCAGCTGGGACCGCGGAGACCGGATCGCGGTCCCGCCGCAGGCGGTGCGCGCGGTGCTCGCGGCGGCCCGGCGCCGGGGCGGCACGGTCGTGGTCGACCTCCCGCGCCGGATCGACGACGGCGTCGCCGAGGTCCTCACCCAGCTGGACATGGGCGTGCTGGTGGTGCCCACAGAGCTGCGGGCCGTCGCGGCCGCGGGGCGGGTGGCCTCCGCGGTCGGCATGGTCCTGCGGGATCTGCGGGTGGCCGTCCGCGGGCCGTACCCGCCGGGGCTCGACGACCGGGAGGTGGCCCGGCTCCTCGGACTGCCCCTGGTCGGCGAGGTACCGGTCGAGCCGGGGCTGTCGCGTCCGGACGAGGACATGGCGCCACCGGGCGCCGCCCCTCGCGGACCGCTGGCCCGGTTCTGCAGTGAGTTCTGGGAGCGGGCGCTCGTCGAGGCGGGTGCGGCATGAGCACTCTGGCCGGATTCGAGGGCGCCGCGCTGCTCGACGGGGTGCGGCGGTGGCTGGCCGAGAGCGGGGCCGAGCCGACCCCCGCCCGCGTGGCACAGGCGCTGCGGGAGCAGGGGCGGGTCCTCGGAGACGCCGAAGTTCTGGGTGCCGCCGCCCAGTTGCGGTCCGAGCTGGTCGGCAGCGGACCACTGGAGCCGCTCCTCGCCGATCCGTCGGTGACCGATGTGCTGGTGTCGGCCCCGGACCGGGTCTGGGTGGACAGGGGCGGCGGACTGGAGCTGACGCCGGTGCGGTTCCCGGACGCCGCGGCCGTACGACGGCTCGCCCAGCGCCTCGCCGCCGTGGCCGGACGCCGCCTGGACGACGCCCGGCCCTGGGCCGACGCCCGCCTGCCGGACGGGACCCGGCTGCACGCGGTGCTGCCGCCGGTGGCCGTGGGCTGCGCCTGCCTGTCACTGCGGGTCGTACGGCCGCGTGCCTTCACCCTCGGCGAGCTGGTCGCGGCGGGCACGGTGCCGCCGGGCGGGGACCGGATGCTGCGCGCCCTGCTCGAGGCCCGGCTGTCCTTCCTCGTCAGCGGCGGCACCGGCACCGGCAAGACCACGCTGCTGAGCGCCCTGCTGGGGCTGGTGGGACCGGACGAGCGGATCGTCCTCGCCGAGGACTCGGCGGAGCTGCGGCCCGACCATCCGCACGTCGTCCGGCTGGAGTCCAGACCCGCCAACCAGGAGGGCGCGGG
This sequence comes from Streptomyces sp. NPDC057424, assembly GCF_042803315.1. Taxonomy (NCBI): domain Bacteria; kingdom Bacillati; phylum Actinomycetota; class Actinomycetes; order Kitasatosporales; family Streptomycetaceae; genus Streptomyces; species Streptomyces sp. NPDC057424. The sequence goes on along the minus strand of NZ_JBHVCP010000011.1, from coordinate 140,300 downwards.
CCTCGTCACCCTCGAGGACCTGGTGCGCCAGGCGCTGCGGATGCGGCCGGACCGGCTGGTCGTGGGCGAGGTGCGCGGGCCCGAAGTGGTGCATCTGCTGGCCGCGTTGAACACCGGCCACGAGGGCGGCTGCGGGACCGTGCACGCCAACGCGGCCGCCGATGTGCCGGCCCGGCTGGAGGCGCTCGGCACAGCCGCCGGGCTCGACCGGGCCGCGCTGCACAGCCAGTTGGCGGCCGCACTCTCCGTGGTGCTGCATGTGGTGCGCGACCGGGCCGGGCGGCGGCGGATCGCCGAGGTGCACGTGCTGGAGCGGGACCGGTCGGGGCTGGTGCGGACGGTGCCGGCGCTGCGGTGGGGAGCGGAGGCGTTCGCGCGTGAGCGCGGGTGGGAGCGGCTGCGGGGGCTGCTTCGGGGTGAGGCGAGTGGGAGCGGCCCGGATACGGCCGAGGCGGAGGGGGCGAGTCATGACGGGGGTGCCTGAGATGTCGATGGGTGCGGCCGTGGCGTGCATGGGGGCGGCTGTCTGGCTGCTGGGTGAGCGTGAGGAGGCGGCGCGGCGGGCGCGGTTGCTCCTCGCGGGCAGCGGAGCCGCAGGGAGCGGGCCGCCCGGGCGGCTGCGGATGACCGGCGGGCTGCGGCGCGTCCGCGGGCGGCTGCGGGCCGAGTGGTGGTCGCCGGTGGCCGGGCTGGCGCTGGCGGTACTCGGGGCGTCGGTGTTGCCGGCCGTCCTGGGGGCGGCCGGGGTGCCGTTGCTGCGGCGGGCCCGGCTGGCCGGCCGGGCGCGGCGGGACCGGGAACGCCGGGCCGAAGCGGTGATCGCGTTGTGCGGGGCGCTCGCCGGAGAGGTGCGGGCCGGACGCCAGCCGGGGGAGGCGCTGCTGCGGGCCGCGCGGGACTGCGGCGGACTCGCCGGCGCGCAGGCGACGGTGCTGGCGGCGGCGCGGTTCGGGGGTGATGTGCCGGAGCACTCGCTGTGGCGGCACGGCAACCGGGCGCCGAGGGACTGCGGGGACTCGCGGCGTGCTGGCGGGTGGCCGTGGACCAGGGTGCGGGGCTCGCAGCCGGACTCGAGCGGCTCGCCGCCGCCCTGCGTGCGGAACGGGACCAGCGGTCCGACCTGCGGGCCCAGCTGGCGGGGGCCCGGGCCACGGCGGTGATGCTCGCCGGCCTGCCGGCCCTGGGGCTGCTCATCGGCACCGCCCTCGGGGCTGATCCCCTCCACGTCCTGCTGCACACCGGGGCGGGGCTCGGCTGTCTGGCGGTCGGCGGGGTCCTGGAGGGCCTGGGGTTGTGGTGGGTGCAGCGGATCGTGCAGGGCGCGGAGGCGGCGGCATGAGCGGCGGAGAAGTTGTCCACAGGCTGGGGGCGGCCGTGGGGATCGTGCTGGCCTGCGGTTGGCTGGCGCGGTGGCTGGCGGCGGCGCGGCGCCGCCGGAGGATGCGTCGGCGACTGACCGAGCTGTCGGGGGTCCGGGAAGCGACTGTCCCGGTCCCACGGCGGGCATCGCGCAGGGTCGCGCGGACGTGGCTGGCCCCTGTGGGCGTGGCGTGTGCCGGATGGGTGCTGGTCGGAGGTCTCGCCGGGGTCGCCGTGGGCCTGGCCGGCGCAGTGGGGCTGTGGCGGTGGCGGCTGAGGCAGGAGGCGGCCGGGGCGGACCCGGGGGCACCCGACCTCGCCGAGGCGGCGCGGCAACTGCCTCTCGCCGCCGACCTGCTGGCGGCCTGCATCGCGGCGGGCGCCGGCCCGGTGATCGCCGCGCAGGCGGTGGGCGAGGCCCTGGGCGGCCCGGTCGGCGATGCCCTCGCCCGGGGTGCGGCGGAGGTACGGCTGGGCGGCGACCCGGGCTCGGTCTGGCGGAGGTTGGGTGGCGTCCCGGGCGCCGGAGGTCTGGCGCGGTTGCTCGAACGGGCCGATGTGTCCGGGCTGCCCGCGGCCGTACCGGTCGCGCGGCTCGCCGCGGAGGCCCGGGCGGACTGGGGCCGCGCCGCCACGGCCAGGGGCCGCCGAGCGGGCGTGATGGTCAGCGCGCCGGTCGGGCTGTGCTTCCTGCCCGCGTTCATCGCGGTCGGCGTGCTGCCCGTGGTGATCGGGCTGGCGGGCGGGGTGCTCGGAGGGGGTGGTGGATGACGCGGTGACGGACCGGCAGCAAGTGAGCGGCAAACAGCAGAAGTTCGGACTCTTTCCTACGGGGGTTGAGATGTACCAGGCGGTACGGGCACGGCTGCGTGCCCTGATGTGCGGGATGCGGGCGGCGCGGAGGGACGCGGGAATGGTCACCAAACGTGTCGCGGCAGATGCCGTGTCCCCCGTGTGTGTGTCGCTTTACGTGGGACCGGAGCCCCGAGGCGCCAACCCGTCATGGAGGATCAAGGTGTCTCATTCCTTCGCTGAGCTGTGGCTTAGATCACGCTCTTCGGCGACAGGGTCAGCTGTTCGATGTCCACTGGCTGATTCGGTGGTCCATCACGCTGGCAGGACCTCGAACTATACGGCGACAGGTGCACTCGGCGCGGAGCGGACGCCGAACGTCGAGTGCTGGGCTACTCGTCCTCGTCGTCGATCGGTTCAGTGATCCACTCCGAAGGTACGAGGGCCTGGCTGTTGCTGTAGCGCCAGCGCTCGACGACGTGGTCCCGGAAGAGCGGGTCGGCCAGGTCGGCGTGCTCGACGACGATGACCTGGAGCGCGCCGTCGAGTGCCTGGACGGTGTCGTTGATGATCCGGTAGATATTCAGCAGGTGGCTGAGGTCGGTCCCCTGGGGTGTGGGCTCGCCGTTGTAGTCGGGCGGGAAGTACACCTGGGACGGCTGGTCGAGGATCAGCGTCCGAGGAACGGGTCCGCGATGCTCGCTGAACCACTCGTGCAGGCTCAGCAGCGTGGCGACGTGGTAGCCCAGGTGGTTCTCGGCGCTGCCCATGTCGGCGAGCCGGACGGGACCGTCGGCCGTGTCGGCGACGACAGTCAGCCGGTTGACGTCGAGGCGGATGGGTGCATCCGAGTGGTCGAGCTCCAGTGATGCAGCCTTGGTGCGGATGTTCTGGCTGATCAGGGACAGGTAACTGGTGAGCCGGTCGCCCTGGGTGTCGTCACTCAGGAGCTCTTCCAGCTCAGCGATCTGTCGCTGGAGGTCGTCGCGGCGGTCTTCGACCTGCGGGGCACTCACATGCTGGGCCGTGGTGTCGAGGTAAAGGCTGATACGACCGCGCACATGGGCGGCCCGCTGCGACTGGTCCGGCTCCTGCTGCAGTGCGCGCAGCCCGGCGCTGATCTCGTTAATCTCGTCCTGGCTGCGGGAGAGCGCCGCGCGCAGTTGCTGCAACTGCTCCTCCTCCAGGTCCATCTGGCGTTGCAGGGCGGGTGTGTCGCTGCCGATCACCTGCAGATCGCCGTCGAGGCGTTCGAGGTCGTGCATGATCGTCGCCACCGTGGTGTTGGCCGAGGCGATCAGGCTTTCGCACACCGGGCACTGGGCGGCCTGGGAGGTGTCCGGGGACAGTCGCATCAACCCGAGAGACGCGAGACGCCGGCGCTGCTCTCTTGCCTCGCCCGCGAAGTCGTCATTCTCCTCGACCGCGCGCTTGAGGTCGGCGATGCGGGCCCGGGACTGCCCGACGGCGCGCCGGAGTTGGGCGCGCCGGCCGATGGCTGCGGCCAACGGGTCGCCGTCGTTGTCCGGTCGGGACTCCAGCTCCTGCTGGATGCTGCCTTCCAAGGCCAACCGCAGAAGGCCAAGGACCTCCTCGGCCGTCGGCTCGCTGTCGCGGTGCGGTAGAAGCCCTGCCTCGACTGCCTCGGTGAGCAGTGCTCGGGCCTGGCCCGACGCTGGGCCGAGGTCGCGGGCCTGGGCGAGTTTGGCTTCAAGGTCGGAAAGGTCCCGGCGCAGGAGCCGCAGCCGGTTGTGCAGCGCTGCCTGTTCGGGGTCGACGGCGCCAAGGAAGTACGGGATCACACCCCGGATGGTGTTCGGCCGCCACTCCTCACCTTGGGAGTGGAACAGCAGGTCGGGGTTGGCGACCTCGTTCTGCGCCTGGAAGCAGAAGTAGAGCGCGTGGCGGATCGACGGAGCGATGGTCTGTGCGCGGGCGACCGCGGGCACCTTGACGGTGCGGTCGATGCCGCAGAAGTCGCTGAGGATGTCCTTGGCGGTGTCCAGTGGCGTCGCGAAGGTCAGCTCTTCCAGCAGGGGAGGCGGGGTCTCCGGGGCCTGGGACAGGACACACAGCACGGTGCTCACGGCGTTCCCCGGCTCCGGGGCGCGCCGGGCGACGAAGAGCTGCTGGCCGGGCTTCGCCAGGGTGACGGCGTAGGCGCCCACGTACTTGCGGACCTTGCCGGCCTTGACGGGGTAGTCGGAGCTGGCCAGGCAGTAGTCGATGATCGTCAGCAGCGCGCTCTTTCCGCGCCGGGAGTCGCCCGTGACGATGTTCAGGGTGCCGGTGCGGAACGGGACCGTGCGGACCTGTCCGGGCTGCTTGCCGTAGACGGTGACCGCTTGGATCTGAAAGGTCACGCTTGGACTCCCAGGAGCGTCAGGACGGTGCTGATGCTGCCGGTGCTGGGCAGCCATCGCCCGAGTTGGTGGGCGGCTTTCTGGATCGCCGTGTTCTGTTCGGGGCCGTCCTGGAGGGCCGTCACGGCCCGTGGCTTCACTATCAGCCCGGAGCCCTGAAGCCTGAGCACATCGCTCTGAAGGGCGAAGAGCAGGCCTGGTCGCACGACGGCGGCGAGGGCGGCGGCGTTGAGACCCATGGCCACGCGCACGGCCTCGTTCTCGTCGAGCCAGTTCATCAGCCCGGTGCGGAGGGTGGCGGGCAGCGCCGTCCGAATTGACGGCTGGAGAGCCATAACCGCGGCGGTCACTGCGACTGGAAGCGGGCAGGCGGAGCGGTACTGCTTCTCGTAGCCCTGCACAGCCCGGACGCACACGAGTGCTGTGAAGGCCGGGTTGAACAGGGCGCGCTCCTCGCGGCTGAGGTCACGCTCGGCCATCAGCGGCTCCCGCCGGCTCCAGCAGAGCCGCCAGCCGGGCGCTGAAGTCCGGATGCCACCCGACCCGCAGCTCGTCCGCGAGCATCTGGTACGACCCCTTGACGACGAACACCTCTTCACAGCCGGTGCGGATGCGAAGCCGGGCCTCCCGGTCGACCCACCTGTAGATCAGCTTGGCCTCACGCTTCATCTCTTCCTCGGTGGCTTCATCACCGAGGTCTTCACGCATCTCTGCGAAGCGCGACTGCCACTCCTCCACGAGCCTGCGCTCATACGCGCCGATCTCGCCGGCGCGCAGCAGGTTCTCGTTCGCCCAGCGGGAGCGCTGAGCAAAGGCCCTCACCCAGTCGCGAACCGCGTAGCCGATTCGCTCCGCGCCCACGTCGATCAGCCGGAGCTGATGCACGAATACCTTGTCGGCGGCATCGGCAGCGGCCGGGGCAGCAGCCGTGAGCGCGGCGATATCAGGGTCGATCGGCAGATTGTGCTCACCGATCTGATTGCGCAGATCGTTGAACAGCTCGTCGAACTCGGCGCCGGTCACCGGGGCTGATCCCGGGAAGCTCATCTGGACGGACGCCCGCTCGAAGAACCAGCCCTCAAGACGCTGAAGAAAGGACTCGGCGAACCGGCGCTCGACGGCCAGGCTTGCGTAGCCGAGCAGGTTCTCCCTGATGGAGTCCATCCCCGGCGCGTCACCGATGACCTCGATCCGGCTGATGAGCTCGGCCCGGCGTTGCGCCCCGAGCGCGTCGAACGCCTCGAAGGCCTTGGCCAACGTCGTACTCTTCGAGGACTGCCGCGCCTGGACGAGGAGGGCCTCGGCAGTCGGCTCGTCACGGTGCCCGCTGGCCTTGGGCTGCAGGAGGAACCCCGCGCTGTCGTCCGGCAGCTCTGCGGTGGTAAGCAGGTAGAAGCTTGTCTCGGCAAGATCGATGTGCCCCTCGGTGACGGCGTGGGACCAGACCCTGATTGTCTTCCACAAGTCCGACGACAGGTCCGTCAGTCGCACGTTATCTGCCCGCTTCTTCAACTGGGTCAGCTCGGTCTGCGACCCGATGAGGGCCTGGACATCGTCCGTGGCCTCAATCGCCACACTCCACTCGATCCCGCCCCTGGAGAGCTCCACACACCGCTGGAGCGCCACGCGGAGCTGGTAGAGGTATCCGAGCGCTGACGCCGATGCTTCGAAGGGATTCTCCGGGCTGGACATGCACCCACCGCCTCCCTCTGGTTACCGAGTGCAGCGATCATTCCATGGCCGCGCCGCAGGCAAAACACGGACTGCCGAACTTTCCGAACCGTTACGGCGAGACCGACGCTCTGAGTGGCCATTGCGGGCCGCTCAGGCGTGTCTTGGGTCACCGCGCGGATACCTGCCGCACACTGATTCCGTGCTTGGGCAAGGTTGGTCATCGCAGTGGGACCGGGTGGGCCGCCGCCTCGCGGATGTGCGGACCGTCTACGCGGGCGCGCCGGGCGGCACTGACGCCGCAATCGACGCGGTTCTGTCGTTCTTCGAGGCCGTGCACCACCTGAAGGACTGGCTTACGAATGATCAGGAGAGCGGGGTGCAGACGACCGATGTACACGGACTTATCAATGGCAGCCCGACTCTCAAGCTCTGTGCAGATCTCGCCAACGGCGCGAAGCACTTCAAGTTGGACCCAAACCGTCGCGCGCGGACCGGTGACCACTCCACGACGGTCGCGCAGAACGACGTCGTCGTATTCGTCGGCACGGGTGCCTCGGCGCACCGCTTTCGCACAGCATCCGGCGGCACGACACGCGACGTCTTGGAAGTCGCCGAAGAAGCCGTGAGCGAGTGGCGGGACTTCCTCTCCTCTCGCAACCTCATCTGAGGACGCAGCTACCCGAGCATACGTGTCGTTAATAGCGTTGTTTTTCGGCGAGAACTACCGGGACCCCTTCGTGAGAGCAGACCTGCTCACCCTTGGGGCGCCGGACTACGCGTTGATCGCAGCTTGACGGCAGGAACGTCATCCAGCAGTTTGGCGGTGCCGTTGGGGTTTCCGGTTATTCAAGTGCCTGATTTCCGGACGATTCCGGTGAACCCGGCAACGAAGAGGGTAACGAAGACCCAGCTCAGCACTTGCAGTATCAGGCTGGCCGCAAAAATCCACTGCGCAGGTGTCGCGTTACTGAGTTCACAGCGTCCGGCGACGCCAAACCCGAGCAGAGGTACGGTGCGGTCAAGAGCGCTCCCGACACTTTCCACAATGCCACAGCGACCACCGCCTCGGGCGCTCGGATGAACCAGCCATCCTTGAATGTCCGCGACAACCAGGAGCGCGCAGGAAACTGCCAGGACAGCGAGGAGATACCACAAAGCACGACTGGGCTGATAACCGTACCGCACAGTCACACGGCTGACCCAATGCCACACTCTGGCTCCGTGCCGACGGGAATCGCCTTGACGAAGGGTCTTGCCGTAGGCGTCCTGCTGGGCGATGAGCACTGCCTTGGCCTGCGCCTCGTCCCCTGCGGTCCGGCAGACTTCTGCCAGTTGCTTGTACGGTTCAGGCGCGTAATCAGGCATGCACTGTCGCAACACTTGTAGCCATACACCGGTATCAGGACTACTTGGCTGAACACGATATGTAAACCCGTTCAGCATTACCTTCGGCCGTTCAGCGAACGGTTTGCCGAACGCCACTATCCAGAATTCTGCGTCCCACAGGATGAATCGTGTGTCCACGTTCGCGTTGCGCAGGTCGAGAATGACCCGCTCGTCTCCGCGAATAGACACATGACCACTCATAATCAGGTTGCCGGAGATGTGGGCGCCCGGCAGCCGAACCACGCCTCGCTCGCTGCGGCCCGTCGCCTCCAAGTCGGCCAGCACAGCGTCTCTGCCGACCTGCAGGTCGAAAGCAAACAAGGCGGGCCCGTCCTCGGCTGTGAGCGTGGCGCCCCTCAGATCAAGATGGCTAGCGATGCACGCACCTGGCAGCCAAACTGCGCCTCGCTCGCCGTGGCCAGTCGCCTTCAAGTTGGTCAGCAGCGCGTCACTGCCAACCTGCAGATCGGCAGCGGACAGGGCAGGCCCGTCCTCGTTGGTGAGCGAGGCGTCCGTCAGGTCAAGGTTGCCAGCAATGTCTGCGCCCAGCAGTCGCACCGCGCCATATTCTCCGCGCCCGGTAGTAGCCGTCAGATTGGTCAGCACGGCGTCGCTGCCGACCTGCAGGAGTTCGGCTGACAGGGCGGGCCCGTCGTCATTCGTCAGCGTGGCACCCATCAGGTCAAGCTGACCGTCGATGTG
>NZ_JBHVCP010000011.1:66286-131925 GCF_042803315.1 Streptomyces sp. NPDC057424 | reverse complement strand
CGTCATTCGTCAGCGTGGCACCCATCAGGTCAAGCTGACCGTCGATGTGCGCTCCCGACAGCCGAACCGCGCCTCGCTCGCCGTGGCCAGTGGCCGTCAGGTTAACCAGCCTCACGCCGCTGCCGACCCGCAGGCCGTCGGCAAGCAAGGCCGGCCCGTCGTCATTCGTCAGCGTGGCACCCACCAAGTCAAGCTGACCGATGCACGCCTCCTCCAGCTGTACCGCGCCGTGTCCTCCCCGGCTGGTGACCGTCAGTCCAGCCAGATCGAGGCAATGCCTCACACTCACACGGCTGGCACACAAGGAGGGCAGCACAGCAGAGCGGAGCGACAAGGCTGGCAGTTCGGCGCGGACCAGGATGACTGGTTCATCGAACCGGCATCCGTCCAGCTGGACTGGGATGGAACTGCACACGTCAGTCAGATCAAGGTGACCGGTGATCCGTGCACCTGCCAGGCGGATGCCTCTAGGATCGAGCGCCCCACCGATGCGTCCAAGCAAAAGATCACGGATGTGCGTCGCTGTCACTCTATTGAGGTGCTGGCGCAGTCGTGCTGGCCCCCGTGTGCTGGTCACATTCAGCACAGCCCCCGCCTCTGCTGCCTTGCTAAGTTGGTCACGCACACCATCACGCTAAGCCGCTCAACATGCAACGGCTCGGACAAGACCTGCAGTATTGCTCCATCTGGCCCTCCAACAGCGACCTCCGACCGGCACGCGGCAGCGTGTCTCTGTTTGTGGCCCCGCGCCCGAGCAGTCAGGGACGGATGCCGTCGCCGTCCTCCCGGTTGGCGATCTTCAGGTCGGTGCTCTGTGGCGCGGTCCAGGTGCCGACCACCTGCAGGAACGTCTCGTGGGTCCGGTTGTTCTTGCGGGTGCACTGGTCGTAGACGACCCCGCCCCGGCCGATGGAGGCCGTGCCGACGCGGAAGCGGTGTACACCGACGAGGTCGCACTGGACGTAGCGGATCTGCGGAGCGCCTGATGTGACGTTGTACTCGTGGGCGACCAGGGTGGTGGAGATGCTCTTGAAGCCCAGCGCTGTGTCGGAGCAGCCGTCGAAGGTGATGTGCCCGTCGGCCCATCGGCTGTAGATGACCTGGGACCGCGTGTTGCGCATACATCTGGCAGCTGGCCGACTCGGACGCGCTACTGCGGCGCCTGGCCGAACGCAACCAGCGCGAGGACGCCAACGCCCGTCTCCCCCGAAGCCCTGGACGACTTCTTCGCCCGCTTCGACCCCCCGGCCGACGACGAGGACGTGATCGTCTACACCGGGGACCTAGACGTACTCGTGACGGCCCTCACCGAGGCCGGGCGACGGTAAGGTGGGGCCTCGGGTCCAGTGCCGTCAGCTACACGACCCGTAGGGGGCCGTCCCGCTGCGGGCGGCGGGCAGGCGGCGGACGTTGCCGTCCTGGGCGGCCTGTTCCCTCAGCCGCTGGATCTCCTCGTGCTGGGCCGTGAGCCTGGAGACGGCAAGTGTCTTGAACGCGGTGAGCTCGGCCAGAGCCTCGTCCCGCTTCGCGAGCCGTTCCTTGAGCTCGGCGACCTGGGCCTTGAGCCGTTCGATCTGCAACGTCCGGGGGTCAGGGGACTCGCCCGCGTCGCGCTGGGTCTTCAGACGGCGCTCGAACTCCTCGCCGAGGTGCTGGTAGGGGCCGGGGCGGGTGGTGCCGTCGCGGTTCTTCTTCGGGTAGAAGCCGGTACGGGTCACCCCCGCTTCGGCTGCCAGGGTCTTCAGATCGCATTTGCCGCCGGGCGGGAGTTCGCCCCGCAGCAGCCGGTCGATCGCGGCGCGGATCGCTTCCTCGTTGCGGGCCCGGTCTGCGTCACTGATCCGTGGCATGTCACTGGTCTCCGCTCGGTGTACCGGCCGCATTCATGATCTCGTCCACCACCCGCTGAGCCCGCTCCACCTCAGGCTCGAGCCGCTTCTTCTCGCCCTTGGGGAATCGCGGGTTGGCCAGGAAGACCTTGCCCGTGCCGACCTGACTCTGCCAAACAGGCAGGTGACAGGGGTGATGGGTGGCCTGCGGGCAGCGTGCGGAGTCACACATCCCGCCCAGCGGCTTCGTCGCGTCCGGGGTCCCCGCCAGCTTCAGGCACAGGGCCTTGTGCGGGTCACGGAACCAGCAGTAGTTCGCAGTCTGCAGATGCAGGTGCTTGGACTGCTGCCGCAGCAGGTTCTCCAGCCGCCGCTCGGCCTCCATCACCGCTGCGGTACCCGGCTCGTGCTCCTTGAGCACCGTGTCGATGTGCTCGAACGCCTTGATCAGCTCGCGGGCCCCGGGGCCCGCCGGCATGCGGCCCGCCCGGTAGTCCGCGAAGGCCTCCCTCGTCAGCTTCAGGTGGTGCTTGTCCTGCTCCCGCTCCACCTCGGCCAGCAGGTTGCCCTGGGAACCGCCGGGCCGCATCGCATAGCCCTCGGTCGTGACCACGGAGACATGCTTGAGGTGGATCTTCGCGGCCAGCAGCCCGCCGGGACGGTGGGCCAGTGACAGGGCGAGCGTCCGCCGCAGCATCCGCCCGTTCACCGGCCCGGCCGGAATCGGCGCCAGGCCGAGGCGCTGGCCGGCGGGGCTGTTGACCCACTCCCGCAGCTTCTTGTGCATGACGTCCATGGGCGAGCGGGCGAAGGCCCGATCGCCGTCCCGGGCCTGGTTGAGGCGGGCGGCGAGCTTCACCGCCCGCCAGGCCGGTTCCAGCACCACCCATTCCTCGGCGACGCCGCCGAACTCCTGCCCCTTGATCAGCTTGCTGCCCAGCTTGAAGCGCTGAGTTCCGCCAGAGACGGTGACCGGCGGCTGCGGGGAGTCGGCCGTCAGCTCGTCCAGTTCGCCCGCCCGCATGCCGCTCAGGGCCGCGACCAGGACCCGGCACGCCGCCAGCAGAACGAACTGCAGGCTCCGCAACTCGTCTCCGGTCAATGGCAGAGTCCACGGCACCAGCCGCTGTGAGTCGTCGGCACGGGGCAGCCGGGAGGCGTCCCGGCCGAACATGCCCGCGACCCCCACCTTGGCCACCACGGGCTCCAGGAACGGACGAAGATCCTCGACCAGGTGGTCCGCGACCCTCGCGTATCTGGAGCGGGTCGCCTGGCCGAAGAACTCGCCGACATCGACGTGCAGCAGCGGATCGTCGGGCCGCCAGCCCCGCTTTACGCGCCGGGTGACCTGCCGGGCGTCGATCGCCAGCAGCGGCACCTGCTCGCTGACATGCCAGTTGGCGGCGGCCGTGACGGCGGCCCGGTGCTTCGCGGTGACGGCCCGGGGGTTCTGCCCGCCCTTGTTCGCCCGGAACTCCAGCAGACGCTCGAACTCGTCAGCCACCAACGGCCCGAGCGCCTCCACCAGATACAGGGCCGCAGCCACCGTCGGCTGGAACACCTCCTCCGCCACCGGAGGGGTCGACGACACGGCATAGGTCTCCCAGCCCGCGACCTCGCTGACCGTGTGTCCCTCCCACGGCGTGAACCCGGGCCGGTAGGCGTCCACCGTAAACAGCTCGCGGTAGGTGGCCAGGTCCACGACCGGCCGCAGGATCGTCAGCATGGTGCCCGGCGTGATCGGCCCGCTGCCCTGCCGACGCTTGCGGCTCCGGACCGATCGGATCTGCCGGTACACCTCGCAGTGCTCCTGCATCACCTCACTCAGCGACGACATGCCCTGCTCGGTCACGAAGTTCATCCACCGCACCAGCTGCACGCAGAAGTTGAACGCCGACTCCGGCCTGTACGGCTCCCGCCGGGCCTCCGGAAGAGCCAGGACACGCTCGTGATCAGGCACGACCAGCGCGAACATGTACTCCTTGGCGGTCAGCCGCAGGGCCGGGTTGGTGATGCCGGTGAAGTCCAGGCGCTTGACGTTGCTCCGCACCCCCTTGGGGAACTTCACTCCTGACAGGTCCCAGAAGTCCTCGTCGAACACGGGACGCGGGCCGTCCGGCCACATGTCCCATCCGGCCTCGCGGCACACGTCCAGTCCCGCGAACGGGGACTTCAGGGCCCACTGGCGGGGGATGGGACCAGCGGGGCTCTCGACGATCAGGGCGGTAGCGCGGGTCACTGGGTTCCTTCCTCGGGCCGAAGCGGCAGCTCGGAGTCGATGTCGTCCACCTCGCCGGCCGCCTTCTCAAGCAGGCGGGCGTCGAAGCGGGGCAGGATGTCGTGGTCGAGGCGGTCGGCGTAGGGGCCGAACACCGCGAGGAACTGCTGCACGGTGAGCTGCCGTGACTGACGAGCGAAGTAGGCCTTCAGCCGAAGCAGATTCGGTGCATGCCGGGGTGTGAAGACCGCCAGCGGGCACAGCAGGCACACCCAGGGCCGGGCCGGACAGGGCTTGCCCTTAGGACCGTGAAGTCCAGCGAGCTGGTTGGCGCACGCCGCGGTGAACACGTCCATCTCGCCGCCCAACAGCTCGGCCATGGCCTCGGCGTCCAGGCCCAGGCGGGCGGCCTGCTCGGGCTGCTCGGTGACGAACTCGGCGGCCTCCTCGTCACTCAACACGATGGGCGGGCGACTGCGCCGCAGAATGTCGGCCTGGGCGTCCTCGATGATGGCCTCCACCGACTCGGCCTGGGCGGGCGTCGTGGTCGAGACGTAGTGGCTGCCCTCCACTGCGGCCGTGTGATTCGGGTCGATCTTCGTTCGGCCAGTCCAGCCCCGACGCGCCAGGACGTTGTGGTACGTCGTGCGGATCCGCGCCGAGTGCAACAACAGCGGCTCCCCCGCGTCCGTATGCAGATCCAGCTCTTTCGCCAGCTGGCGCCGGGCCTTGTTCCCGCTCTTGGGAGCGGCCCGGGTGGACAGCGCCGACAGCCGGGACTTCGCTCCGTCCGTGCTGCGGTACTCGGTGTCCAGGAAGACGAACAAGTCGCCGGCTATCGACTCCGGAGCCAGTTGTCGCACCGGCTCCGACAGCTCCAGCCAGCGCTCCAGCAGCCGCACGGCCCGAGCCGGAAGGTTCACCGATTCCGGGCCGCGACGCCCCTTGACGTAGTCCATCAGGACCGTGCGGTCCCCGGTCCACGTGAAATCGTCCAGCCCCAAATCGCGGATACCGTCCGGGACGACGCCGCTGTAGACGCCGAACAGTAGACGCATGGCCGTCGCCACCTGTACCGGCGGGTACATCGCACTCCGCACGTCCCGGTACTGGCCGCCGATGCCGTCGCGGAAGTAGTCGACGGTCAGCCCCATCACCCTGGTGGCGTACGCGACTTTCAACGGGCCGTGCTCGCGCAGCAGCCACGCGAAGTTCTGCCGGTTTCGGCCGAGATCGGAGCTGTCAGGACCGAGCGCGGCCAGGTCAAGGACCTCGCGCTGACGGGCCACGGCCTGCTGCACATAGTCCCGGAGCCCGGCCTCGATCTGCCGCCACTCACCGTCCGTGTACGGCTTCAGTGGCTTGCCTCGAGGGCGGCCCTTGATGGCCTTCCCCTCCAGGTAGGCCCGAATGCCGGCGTCCACGCGGTCCCCGCAGCCGACCAGCAGGCGCCGGGTGTGGAAGACGCGTCTGCCCCCGACGGACATCCAGTACGACAGGACGTGACTCGCCCGCAAATCCGCCAGACGCCCGTGAAAGCCCATCGCGGCCAGCTCCGCGACCATCCGGCGGATCGTCGACGTGTACGTGACCGCGCTCTGACGTGCGGCGATGCGCCCCAGAGGGTGCACCATCTGGACCAGGCCATGGGCGAGGTCCTCCGCCAGCCTGTCGTTGGCCGTGGCGCTCAGATCACCCGTCCAGGCCGGGTCGTGGGGGAACGTGAACTCGATGCGCAGCGGGTCGTGTTCGACACGGGTCACCATGCCGCATCCTCCTCGTCAGCGAACTCGGCGTCGGCTTCCGCGGCGGCCTGGCCGCTGTACTTGCCCGCCTTTTCGTAGAGCTCGCGGTAGATCCGCTGCACGTCCAGGCGCTGGATATAGATTTCCGTGGTGGTCACGCTGGAGTGCCCGAGCAAATCTCGCAGCACCATCAGTGGGTCCGCCTTCGTCAGGTACAGCGACAGCGCGGCGTCCTCGTCGGCGTCTGCCACCAGGGCAGCCGCCCGCTGGTAGTGGCCCTTGACCAGCCTCTCCAGCGTCGCCATCGCGAACGTGTGGCGCAGGACGTGGGGGCCGACCGTGGGGAACCGCGGCTCGAAGTCCCGCCGGATGCGCTCCGAGGTCCGGCGGAAGACAGTCGCCCAGTCGACGAACGGCGTCCCGTCTGACTGCACCGCGATGATTGCGGGTGCCCCCTCCGGCGTCACCAGCCGCAGCCGCTCGTTCAAGGTCAGCTTTCGCCAGGAGACCCGGCGGCCATTGACTTTCCCGCCTTCCCAGTCCGGCTCGGTGATCATCAACGGTTCGCCCAGCCGCGGATCGGGACTGTACTGGCGGCCCTCAGTCAGCATCGCGCGGTCCAGCTCGACGTACTGGTGCATATCGGCCAGGGGGGGCGTAACTGACCCACGTCTCCCGGGGCTTCTTGCCCTTGGTGATTTGCGCTGACAGCGGGAACCGAGCTGGAACCGCGCTGCTGCGGGCCGGCAGGGCGGGCAGCTCGTACGTCAGCAAGTGCGTGAACTCCTGGGCCCGCAACCCACTCGATGACACCAATGCGCCCATCGCGGCGTTGCGCCCCAGGTGACGGCCGCGGAACGAGTCCGGCTCCCCATCCGGGCGCAGTCCGGCCAGCGCCCGGAGGAACAACTCAAGGAAGTCGCTCTCCAGATACTTCACCGTGACGTGCGGCTTCGCCCGCCGCACCGTGGCGGTGTTCCGCCGCGCGAGCTGCACACCGGCCTCGGTGTACCGCCGGACCATCTGGTACGTGAACGGCACAGAGGCACAGAGGCCTTCATCATCGGCCCACGCGTAGAAGCGCGCCACGGTGTTGATGTTCTGGTCCCACGTGCCCTCGTCCCAGCGGGCCTCCAGCGGCCCCGCGAATCGGTACTCCGAGAACGCACTCAGAGCGTCCCGCAAGGGCTGTCGCTCCCCGAGCGGATCCACGCAGATTCTGGCCAGGAACTCCAGCCAACTACGCAGAGCCTGCGCGTAGTTCTTCCAAGTGCTGTGAGATCGAGCCCCGTTGAGGGGGAGATCGCGCAGCCAGCGGTTGGCCGCCACTGTGGGTCGGGGTACGCCGTCATCCTCGAAGGCCAGGTCCTCGTCGATCAGGACCGGCATGCCTTCGGGGATCAGCGGCTGACGTCCAAGCCCCCAGCTCTCCCAGCCCGTTCGGCTGTAGAAGATCAGATGCATGTCGCGCACCGTACGATTGAGACTCAAAAGAGTGCAAGAGACATTGATGCCTCTCCTGATCTCGGGCTACCTCAAAGAGACACGAGAACTAAGCAAGAACTACCTCCGAGTACGCGATGGGAATCGTCGCGGCGGTGGCGTTCGCGGTGGTGCTCTACAAGGTCGTCACGAGCGGCCCGGTCAGCGCGGAGCTCCAGAACATCGTGAAGGAAGCCCTCAATGCGCGGATGTGAGCGGGGCGCCGACCGGGGGTTCGTCACGGCGGAGTCGGCCGTGGTGCTGCCCGTGCTGGTGATGTTCGCGATGGCGCTGGTGTGGGGGCTGCTGGTCGTGGCCGCGCAGATCCAGTGTGTGGACGCGGCGCGCACAGGTGCGCGTGCGGCGGCCCGCCAGGACCCGCCCGGCGCGGTCGTGAAGCTGACCCGTGAGGCGGCGCCGCCCGGGGCGAAGGTGACCGTCAGCCGGGATGCGGAGCACGTCCGGGTGGTCGTCGTGGCCGAACCATCGGTGCTGCGCGGTCTGTCCTTCGCCGTGCGCGAGGAGGCCGTGGCCTCGGTGGAGGAGGCGGTGGGCACGTGAGGCGGCGCCGAGGACAGGCCGGCTCGGGCCGGGCGTCGTCCGCCGTCCGGAGCGACGGCCCCGACCGTGGGTCCGCCACCGTCTGGAGCGTCGGGGCGATCGCCGTCCTGTGCGTGGTGTTCGGAGTCGTCCTCGCGCTCGGCCAGTCCGTCGTCATCCGGCATCGTGCGGCGGGCGGGGCGGATCTCGCGGCGCTCGCCGCCGCGGACCACTGGGCCGATGGCACTACGGCGGCCTGTGCCCGGGCCGGCCGGGTGGCCCGGGCACAGGGCGTACGGCTCGTGCGGTGCGAGGTCGCCGGGGAGATCTCGGACGTGACGGCGGCGTCGGGACGGGGGCCGTTCACGGCGGAGGTCAGGGCGCGGGCGGGGCCTCCTGAGGCTCCGCTGGATCTGCCGGCGACCGCTCCGTTGCCTCGTCCGCCCGCTCCTTCTCCTCCGGAGCCCCCTCCAGCAGCACCGTGAGGAGCCGCACGGCCCCCCTCTTGTGTAGCGGGTCGTTGCCGTTGCCGCACTTGGGGGACTGGATGCAGGACGGGCAGCCGGCATCGCACTCGCAGGAGGCGATGGCCTGGCGGGTGGCGGTCAGCCAGGTGCGGGCGGTGTGAAAGGCGCGCTCCGCGAAGCCCGCGCCACCCGGATGGCCGTCGTAGACGAAGACCGTGGGCAGGAGCGTGTCGGGGTGCAGCGGGATCGACACCCCGCCGATGTCCCAGCGGTCGCAGGTCGCGAAGAGGGGCAGCAGTCCGATCGACGCGTGTTCGGCGGCGTGCAGGGAGCCGCCGAGGATCTCCGGGTTGATCCGGGCCCGGTCCAGCTGGTCCTCCGTGACGGTCCACCACACGGCGCGGGTGCGCAGCGTACGAGGAGGGAGGTCGAGCTTGGTCTCGCCCAGGACTTCACCCGTGATGAGCCGGCGACGCAGAAAGGAGACGACCTGGTTGGTGACCTCGACGGAGCCGTAGCAGAGGCGGCCGTCGCCCCAGGGGATCTCGACATCCGTCTCCAGGACGGAGATCGACGTCGTGTCGCGGGCGACCGTGGAGTACGGCGGGGCGGCCTCCTCGACGAGGGCGACGGAGTCCTCCAGGTCCAGCGACCGCACCAGGTAGGTGCGGCCCTGGTGGAGGTGGACCGCCCCCTCGTGCACCGTCGAGTGGGCGGCGCTCGCGTCGACCGTGCCGAGCAGCCGGCCCGTGCCGGTCTCGACGACCTGGACGGGGCGTCCGCCCTCACCGCGGATATCGGTCAGGTCGGCGGCGCGCTCGCGGCGGGTCCAGTGCCAGGCCCTGGTGCGGCGGCGCAGCAGCTTCGCGGCCTCCAACTGGGGCAGGAGGCCCTCGCTGGCAGGTCCGAACAGGGCGAGGTCCTCGTCCGTCAGGGGCAGCTCCGCGGCGGCCGCACACAGGTGCGGGGCCAGCACGTAGGGGTTGTCCGGGTCGAGGACGGTCGATTCGACGGGCTGGTCGAACAGTGCCTCGGGGTGGTGGACGAGGAAGGTGTCCAGCGGGTCGTCGCGGGCGACCAGGACGGCCAGCGCTCCCTGCCCGGACCGTCCGGCCCGGCCCGCCTGCTGCCACAGGGAGGCGCGCGTACCCGGGTAGCCGGCGATGACGACCGCGTCGAGGCCGGAGATGTCGATGCCGAGTTCGAGGGCGTTCGTCGCGGCGAGGCCCAGAAGTTCACCCGAATGGAGGGCCTGTTCGAGAGCGCGGCGCTCCTCGGGGAGATAGCCGCCCCGGTAGGCCGCGACACGCCGGGCCAGCGATCGGTCGACCTCGGCGAGACGTTCCTGGGAGATGACCGAGATCAGCTCGGCGCCGCGCCGGGAGCGGACGAAGGCGACCGAGCGCACGCCCTGCACGGTGAGGTCGGTCAGCAGGTCGGCGGCCTCGGCGGTGGCCGTACGGCGGACGGGTGCGCCCTTCTCGCCGTGCAGCTCGGTCAGCGGCGGTTCCCAGAGGGCGAACACCAGTTCACCGCGTGGGGAGGCGTCATCGGCCACCTCAAGCACCGGCACACCGGTGAGGCGGCGGGCGGCCACCGCGGGCTCGGCGGCGGTCGCGGAGGCCAGCAGGAACACGGGCGACGCGCCGTAGCGGGCACACAGGCGGCGCAGCCGGCGCAGCACCTGGGCGACGTGCGAGCCGAAGACGCCGCGGTAGGTGTGGCACTCGTCGATGACGACGTACTTCAGCGACTTCAGGAAGGAGGACCAGCGGGGGTGGGACGGCAGGATGCCGCGGTGCAGCATGTCCGGGTTGGTCAGGACGTAGTTGGCGTACTGGCGGATCCACTCGCGTTCCTCGAACGGAGTATCGCCGTCGTACACGGCTGCGCGGACGGAATTGCCCAGGGGATGTGAAAGTTCCTTCACGGATCGGCACTGGTCCGCCGCGAGTGCCTTGGTGGGGGCCAGGTAGAGGGTGGTCGCGCCACGGCCGTTCGGGGCCTCCGCGCCCTCCAGAAGGGTGGACAGGACCGGCACGAGGTAGGCCAGGGACTTGCCGGAGGCCGTGCCGGTGGCGACGACGACCGAGTCGCCGTCCAGGGCGTGCTCGGCCGCGCGTGCCTGGTGGGCCCAGGGGTGTTCGATGCCCGTGGCCCGCAGGGCCGCGACGACCTCGTCGCGGATCCGGTCCGGCCAGACGGCATGCCGACCCGCGCGTGGGGGCAAGTGCTCCGTATGAGTAATGCGCGAAGCCCTGCCCGGACCGGACGCGAGCCGGTCCAGGACCGCGCCCGGCGCCGGTCGGGAGGCGGGGTCCGACGGGGTTCGATCGGATCGGTGATTCTTGGCCATCGGCACCGAGTGTGTCACTGGCGTGACGGACAATGGAGCCAAGGCGTCGTGCACGCCTGCCGGTAAGTGATTGAATGCCATCGCGGCTGGCGAAGCGTCCAGGGGCTGAAGCCGAATGCCCCTAGGGCGACCGCTCGATAGCAAGGTGCTGGAGGATCCGTGGACCTGTCCCTGTCGACCGAAACCATGGGCGATCGCACGATCGTCAGGGTCGGTGGCGAAATCGACGTATATACCGCGCCCAAGCTGCGCGAGCAGTTGGTCGAGCTGGTGAACGACGGCAGTTTCCACCTTGTCGTCGACATGGAGGGCGTGGACTTCCTCGACTCCACCGGGCTCGGCGTACTGGTCGGCGGCCTGAAGCGCGTGCGTGCCCATGAGGGCTCCCTGCGCCTGGTCTGCAACCAGGAGCGCATTCTGAAGATCTTCCGTATCACCGGCCTCACCAAGGTGTTCCCCATTCACACCTCGGTCGAGGAAGCGGTTGCGGCCACCGACTGACACCGGTCCCGGGCCGTGTGCCCGGGCCGGCCGACCATCGGCAGAAGTGAAGACCGAGGGGGCCCGGGTTTCGCCGGCCCGGAGCCTCTCGACAGCACGCCCGTAGTTGCGAGGGGGATGCATGGCCACCGTTGAGCTCCGCTTCAGCGCGCTGCCCGAGCACGTCAGGACCGCCCGGCTGGTGGCGGCAGCGGTGGCGCGCAGGGCCGGAGTGGACGAGGCTGTCCTCGACGAGGTCAGGCTCGCCGTTGGCGAGGCGTGCACCCGAGCCGTCGGGCTGCACCAGACCGGCGGGATCTCGGCACCGGTGAAGGTGCTGCTGATCGAGGAGGAGAAGCAGTTCTCCATCGAGGTCGGCGACGAGGCCGCGCACGCGGTGGCCGGTGAGCGCACCCCCGGCGGTGCCGACGGGGAGGCCGACGAGGACGAGATGGGCCTCGCGGTCATCAGCGGACTCGTCGACGACGTCGAGGTCAGCGCGGGAGAGCACGGCGGGCTGATCAAGATGACCTGGCCGACCACGCCGCCGCCGACGATTCTGGTCTGAGACCGCCGCCGCACACACCGTTCTTCCGAAGGGCCCCACCCGTGGGGCCCTTCGTCATGTGCGGGTGTCAGTGCTCGCCTTTACAGTAGTTCCTGTGCCGTTCATCGCGTGAATTCGTTCACGATCATTCGCGCGCTCCCCGGCAGCCTAAGAATGCTTTCAGGGCATTACCTCGGAAGGCCAATTCCGTTTATCGCGCTCTGTTTTGATCAGGTTCCGGTACCTACAATCCCGTCCACATCTTGAGCTCAGCCCAAGCGTCAAGGAGGACGAATGGCGGGGCTTTCCCTCTCACAACAGTCGGGCCATCCCACAGACCTCGCAGCCGCCGTACTGACCGATGGCAACCGCGTCCTCATCGTGGTCATCGCGGTCGTCGCACTGGCGGCACTGGCGGTCGCGGGGGTCCTGGTACGCCAGGTACTCGCGGCCGGCGAGGGCACCGACAGCATGAAGAAGATCGCGGCAGCGATCCAGGAAGGCGCGAACGCCTATCTGGCCCGTCAGCTGCGCACGCTCGGCGTATTCGCCGTGGTCGTGTTCTTCCTGCTCATGCTGCTGCCCGCGGACGATTGGAATCAGCGTGCCGGACGGTCGGTGTTCTTCCTGATCGGAGCGGCGTTCTCGGCGGCCACCGGTTATATCGGCATGTGGCTCGCCGTACGCAGCAATGTGCGCGTCGCCGCTGCGGCGCGTGAAGCCACCCCGGCGGAAGGCGAGCCGGAAAAGGATCTGACCACCGTCTCGCACAAGGCGATGAAGATCGCCTTTCGCACGGGCGGCGTGGTCGGCATGTTCACGGTGGGCCTCGGCCTGCTCGGCGCCTCCTGCGTGGTGCTGGTGTACGCGGCTGACGCGCCGAAGGTGCTCGAGGGCTTCGGTCTCGGAGCCGCACTGATCGCGATGTTCATGCGGGTCGGCGGCGGTATCTTCACCAAGGCCGCCGACGTCGGCGCCGACCTGGTCGGCAAGGTCGAACAGGGCATTCCGGAGGACGACCCGCGCAATGCCGCGACCATCGCCGACAACGTGGGCGACAACGTCGGCGACTGCGCGGGCATGGCGGCCGACCTCTTCGAGTCGTACGCCGTGACCCTGGTCGCCGCGCTGATCCTCGGCTCCGCCGCCTTCGGAGACGCCGGGCTCGGCTTCCCGCTGCTCGTGCCGGCGATCGGTGTGATCACCGCCATGATCGGCATCTTCGCGGTGGCGCCCAGGCGCGCCGACCGCAGCGGTATGAGCGCCATCAACCGCGGGTTCTTCATCTCCGCGGTGATCTCGCTGGCGCTGGTGGCGGTGGCCGTCTTCGTCTATCTGCCGGGGAAGTACTCCGAGCTGGACGGGGTCACCGACACCGCGATCCTGGGCAAGGACGGCGACCCGCGGGTCCTCGCGCTGGTCGCGGTGGCCATCGGTATCGTGCTCGCCGCCCTGATCCAGCAACTGACCGGCTACTTCACCGAGACCACCCGCCGGCCCGTCAGGGACATCGGCAAGAGCTCGCTCACCGGCCCGGCCACCGTCGTCCTCGCCGGTATCTCCGTCGGTCTCGAATCCGCCGTCTACACCGCCCTGTTGATCGGTCTCGGCGTGTACGGGGCGTTCCTGCTCGGCGGTACGTCGATCATGCTGGCGCTGTTCGCGGTGGCGCTGGCCGGCACCGGCCTGCTCACCACGGTCGGCGTGATCGTCGCGATGGACACCTTCGGGCCGGTCTCCGACAACGCGCAGGGCATCGCGGAGATGTCCGGCGACGTCGAGGGCGCGGGCGCGCAGGTGCTCACCAACCTGGACGCGGTCGGCAACACCACCAAGGCGATCACCAAGGGCATCGCGATCGCCACGGCCGTGCTCGCGGCGGCGGCGCTGTTCGGGTCGTACCGCGACGCGATCTTCACCGGCGCGCGGGACGTCGGAGAGAAACTCAGCGGGGAAGGCGCCCCGATGAGTCTGATGATGGACATCTCGCAGCCCAACAACCTCGTGGGTCTCATCGCCGGGGCGGCGGTCGTCTTCCTCTTCTCGGGGCTGGCGATCAACGCCGTGTCGCGGTCGGCGGGTTCCGTGGTCTACGAGGTGCGGCGGCAGTTCCGCGAGAAGCCCGGGATCATGGACTACAGCGAGAAACCGGAGTACGGCAAGGTCGTCGACATCTGCACCAAGGACGCGCTGCGCGAGCTCGCCACCCCTGGTCTGCTGGCCGTGCTGGCGCCCATCTTCATCGGGTTCACACTGGGCGTCGGAGCGCTCGGCGCGTTCCTGGCGGGCGCGATCGGCGCGGGCACGCTGATGGCGGTGTTCCTCGCCAACTCCGGCGGCGCCTGGGACAACGCCAAGAAGCTCGTCGAGGACGGCCATCACGGCGGCAAGGGAAGCGAGGCGCACGCGGCGACCGTGATCGGCGACACGGTCGGCGACCCGTTCAAGGACACCGCCGGCCCCGCGATCAACCCGCTGCTGAAGGTCATGAACCTGGTGTCGCTGCTCATCGCGCCCGCGGTGATCAAGTTCTCCTACGGTCCGGACAAGAGCATCGGGGTGCGGATTCTGATCGCCGTGCTCGCGTTCCTCGTGATCGCCGGGGCGGTGTACGTGTCAAAGCGGCGCGGAATCGCCATGGGTGACGAAGACAACGCCGGATCGGAGCCCAAGTCGGCCGACCCGGCGGTGGTTTCGTAGGGAGGTTGTCCGAGCCCCGGATCAAGGTGTGGGCGGGTGGCGCGCGTTGACGCGTCGCCCGCCCGCGCTGTGTGGGTGGACGTTCACGCGTGAGCCTTCTCTCGCTTGGTGCAAAAGGTTACAAAATGGTCTTAATAGACGCTCGGCGTGCGGTTGCCGTGCATCTGGCGTGTATGTTCCGGGGCCGAGAGCCATGGAAGGGACCAAACCGGTGAACAAGAAGCTCGCGGCCGCACTGTCCGGCGGTGCGGTACTGGTACTGGCGCTGTCGGGCTGCGGCGGCGACGACAGCAACGACAAGCTGGACTCCTGGGCCAAGCAGGTCTGTGACGCCGTACAGCCGCAGGCCAAGAAGATCGAGTCGGCCAATGCCGCGATCCAGAAGGAGACCTCGGACAACAGTACGCCGGAGAACGTCCAGAAGACCGACGCACAGGCCTTCCAGGACATGTCCGACGCCTACAAGGCGATCGGGACCGCCGTGAACAAGGCCGGGGCGCCGGACGTCGAGAACGGCGAGAAGAAGCAGCAGGACGCGGTCAAGGAGCTCAACTCGATCTCCGCCTCGTACGCCTCCCTGAAGAAGCAGGTCGACGGGCTCGACACCAAGGACCAGGGCAAGTTCGCCGATGGCCTGAAGGACATCGCCACCGAGCTGGACAAGCTCAGCCAGAGCGGGAACGACGCCCTCAGGAACCTGGAGGAGGGTGAGGTCGGCCAGGCGATGGCCCAGCAGTCCAGCTGCAAGGCGGCCACGGCGTCGGCCGGGTCCACGCAGAGCTGAGAGGGCCGGGCAGCGGGCAGCGCGGCGGGGGAGCACGGCGGCTGAGTCGCGGGTGACCGCGGGTGACCGAGGGTGCCTGTGTGCCGAGCGGCAGGAACGCGTGCCATCCCCCGCACGGGCACGTGCGGTACCCGCACCGGCGGCCACAATGGGGGCGTGAGTAACGCCAGCCAGTCACCCGTGCCCCCGCTGCCCGCCTCCGACCGTCCCGATGTCGCCGCCCGGCTCCGGGACGCCCTGCTCGCGGCCTCCTTCACCGCCGACGGACTGCTCGACCTGCTCGGCGCCCCCGCGTACGCGGCGCTGGCCCGGAGCGAGACCGTGCCCGCGCTCCGGGCGACCCGCGGGGACACGCCGCTGGAGCTGCTCGTCCGGCTGTTCCTGCTCCAGCAGCCCGTGCCGCGATCGCGCGTGGCGGAGGTCCTGCCCGTGGACGCCTGCCTGGAGAGCGGCTGGCTGGCCCGGACCGGCGCGGACGAACTCGCCGCCACGGTGGACGTCCGGCCCTACGGCGGGCCCGGCGGCGAGGACTGGTTCATCGTGTCGGACCTCGGCTGCGCGGTCGGCGGCGCCGGCGGGATCGGCCACCGTGACGAAGGAGTCGTCCTCGGAGTCGGCGGCGCCTCCACGACCCTCGCCGGCATCACCGTCCGTATGCCCGTCGCAGCAGCGCTCGACCTCGGCACCGGCTCCGGCATCCAGGCCCTGCACGCCGCGCAGCACGCCACGCGCGTGGCGGCCACCGACCTCAACCCGCGCGCCCTGCACATCACCGCCCTCACGCTGGCGCTGTCCGGCACCGCGGCCGCCGAGCTGCGCGAGGGCTCCCTCTTCGAGCCGGTCCGGGACGACGAGACGTACGACCTGATCGTCTCCAACCCGCCCTTCGTGATCTCCCCCGGCGCCCGGCTCACCTACCGCGACGGCGGGATGGGCGGGGACGATCTGTGCCGCACGCTCGTTCAGCAAGCGGGCGACCGCCTGAACGAGGGCGGGTTCGCGCAGTTCCTCGCCAATTGGCAGCACGTGGAAGGGGAGGACTGGCAGGACCGGCTCAGGTCCTGGGTGCCCCGGGGCTGCGACGCGTGGATCGTGCAGCGCGAGGTGCAGGACGTCAATCAGTACGCCGAGCTGTGGCTGCGTGACGCCGGCGATCACCAGGGCGACGCGGCGGAGTACCAGGCGCGGTACGACGCGTGGCTCGACGAGTTCGAGGCGCGCAAGGTGAAGGCCGTCGGCTTCGGCTGGATCACCCTGCGCAGGACGAGTGCCGCCGTGCCCTCGCTCACGGTGGAGGAGTGGCCGCACCCGGTCGAGCAACCGCTCGGCGACACGATCCGGGCCCACTTCGACCGGCTCGACTACCTGCGCGACCACGACGACGCAGCTCTGCTCGAAGGACATTTCCGGCTCACCGCCGAGATCGTGCAGGAGCAGGTCGGACTGCCCGGCGCGGAGGACCCCGAGCATGTCGTGCTGCGCCAGAACCGCGGCATGCGCCGGGCGACCCGGGTGGACACGGTCGGCGCGGGTTTCGCGGGCGTCTGCGACGGCACGATGAGCGCGGGCCGCATCCTCGACGCCATCGCCCAGCTGATCGGCGAGGACCCGGTGCTGCTGCGCGACCGCACACCGGCCCAGATCCGGCTGCTGGTCGAGCAGGGGTTCCTGGAGCCGGTGCGCTGAGTGGACCGCGAGGGGCGACCTCGGGGGTGTCGAGGAGGCTCGCCAACAAATTCGAGTCGATTTGAACACGTCGTCCGGAACGGGCCATGAGGAACCGGACGTCCTTGATCCACCGTCGTGTCGCCCCGGCGTTCACCTCAGGTTCGCCTGCCCGCCGCCCGCACGTGTCAGCCTCCCGTGGCTGGGATGCGCGGACAGGGAGAGAAGGGGGCGCGGCGGGTCATGGAGAGCGAACCGGCGATCTTCGCGGGAGCGGTGTTCTCCCTGTTCGGAGGTGCGCTGCTGGCGTGGACCGTGACGCGCGTGCGTCAGGACCGGCCCGTCGCCGAGGGGGTGAGGCCGGTCGCATCGGCGACCGTCGCGAGCGTCGTCGCGGTGTTCGCCCTGGCGGCCGGAACCTGGTGCTTCACCCGCCTCTGAGACCCGGGCCGGGGACGCGCCTTTCGGTAACCGGGAGGTCGCACTCCGCATGGGGCCCGGCCTGCTCCCGGCACTCCGGGCGGCAGGATTGGTGGTAGTCGGGTTACCGTTCGAGTGGCCGTTGCGGGCTTTTCCCGTTTGACACGGGGGCGGGATGTACCGTCACACTCCGCAGCGTCACCACGTACCCAGCCCCGGTAAGCGACTCCGGGGAGGCCCCAGCGTCGACCGGAGAGAAGAGCGAAGTTGTCCCCGACCAGCGAGACCGCGAAGGGCGGCCGCCGACTCGTCATCGTCGAGTCGCCTGCCAAGGCGAAGACGATCAAGGGCTATCTCGGCCCCGGATACACCGTCGAGGCGAGCGTCGGGCACATCCGCGACCTTCCCAACGGCGCCGCCGAGGTGCCCGAGAAGTACACCGGCGAGGTCCGCCGCCTCGGTGTGGACGTCGAACACGACTTCCAGCCGATCTATGTGGTCAACGCCGACAAGAAGGCGCAGGTCAAGAAGCTCAAGGACCTGCTGAAGGAGTCCGACGAGCTCTTCCTCGCCACCGATGAGGACCGCGAGGGCGAGGCCATCGCCTGGCACCTCCAGGAGGTGCTCAAGCCCAAGGTCCCGGTCAAGCGGATGGTCTTCCACGAGATCACCAAGGCCGCGATCCAGGCCGCCGTGGCCAACCCGCGCGAGCTCAACCAGAAACTCGTCGACGCCCAGGAGACCCGCCGCATCCTCGACCGTCTCTACGGCTACGAGGTCTCGCCGGTCCTGTGGAAGAAGGTCATGCCGCGGCTGTCCGCGGGCCGTGTCCAGTCGGTCGCCACACGTCTCGTGGTGGAGCGGGAACGCGAGCGCATCGCCTTTCGTTCGGCTGAGTACTGGGACCTGACGGGCACTTTCGCGACCGGCCGCGCGGGAGACTCGTCGGACCCGTCGTCGCTGGTCGCGCGCCTGCAGACCGTCGACGGCAGGCGGGTCGCGCAGGGCCGCGACTTCGACTCCCTGGGACAACTGAAGAGCGCGAACACCCTCCACCTCGACGAGGCGAACGCCCGCGCCCTGGCCGCCGCCCTCGAGGACACGCGGTTCGCGGTGCGCTCCGTCGAGTCCAAGCCGTACCGCCGCTCGCCGTACGCCCCGTTCCGTACGACGACGCTGCAGCAGGAGGCCAGCCGCAAGCTCGGCTTCGGCGCGAAGGCCACCATGCAGGTCGCGCAGAAGCTGTACGAGAACGGCTACATCACCTACATGCGTACGGACTCCACGACCCTGAGCGACACGGCGGTCTCCGCCGCCCGCGCCCAGGTCACGCAGCTGTACGGCGCCGACTACCTGCCGCCGCAGCCGAGGACGTACGCCGGGAAGGTCAAGAACGCGCAGGAGGCCCACGAGGCGATCCGCCCCTCGGGTGATCGTTTCCGCACTCCCGCCGAGACCGGGCTGACCGGTGACCAGTTCAAGCTCTACGAGCTGATCTGGAAGCGGACCGTCGCCTCCCAGATGAAGGACGCGACGGGCAACAGCGTCACGGTGAAGATCGGCGGCACGGCGGCCGACGGCCGGGACGTCGAGTTCAGCGCGTCCGGCAAGACGATCACCTTCCACGGCTTCCTGAAGGCCTACGTCGAGGGTGCCGACGACCCGAACGCCGAGCTGGACGACCGCGAGCGCCGACTGCCCCAGGTCTCCGAGGGCGACGCCCTGAGCGCCCGGGAGATCACGGTCGACGGGCACGCCACCAAGCCCCCGGCCCGCTACACCGAGGCCTCCCTGGTCAAGGAGCTGGAAGAGCGCGAGATCGGGCGCCCGTCGACCTACGCGTCGATCATCGGCACGATCCTCGACCGCGGCTACGTCTTCAAGAAGGGCACGGCCCTGGTGCCGTCCTTCCTGTCCTTCGCCGTGGTCAACCTCCTGGAGAAGCACTTCGGGCGGCTCGTCGACTACGACTTCACCGCCAAGATGGAGGACGACCTCGACCGCATCGCCCGCGGCGAGGCCCAGTCCGTGCCGTGGCTGAAGCGGTTCTACTTCGGCGAGGGCACCGTCGGCGGCGCCGCGGCCGACGCCGGCAACGGCGACGGGGACCACCTCGGCGGCCTCAAGGAGCTGGTGACGGACCTGGGCGCGATCGACGCCCGCGAAGTGTCGTCGTTCCCGGTGGCCAACGACATCGTGCTGCGAGTCGGCCGCTACGGGCCGTACATCGAGCGCGGCGAGAAGGACACCGAGCAGCACCAGCGCGCCGACATCCCCGACGACCTGGCGCCCGACGAACTGACCGTCGACCTGGCGGAGGAGCTGCTCGCCAAGCCGAGCGGTGACTACGAGCTGGGCACGGACCCGGCCACCGGCCGCACGATCGTCGCCAAGGACGGCCGCTACGGCCCGTATGTGACGGAGGTCCTCCCCGAGGGCACCCCGAAGACGGGCAAGAACGCGGTCAAGCCGCGCACGGCGTCCCTCTTCAAGACGATGTCCCTGGACACGGTGACTCTGGACGAGGCCCTGAAGCTGATGTCGCTGCCGCGTGTCGTCGGCGCCGACGCCGAGGGCCAGGAGATCACCGCGCAGAACGGCCGCTACGGCCCGTACCTGAAGAAGGGCACGGACTCGCGCTCGCTGCAGGCCGAGGAGCAGCTCTTCACGATCACGCTGGAGGAGGCGCTGGCGATCTACGCCCAGCCCAAGCAGCGTGGCCGGGCCGCGGCCAAGCCGCCGCTGAAGGAGCTGGGCACCGACCCGGTGAGCGAGAAGCCGGTCGTGGTCAAGGACGGCCGCTTCGGCCCGTACGTCACCGACGGCGAGACCAACGCGACCCTGCGCTCCGGCGACAGCGTCGAGGAGATCACCCCGGAGCGCGGCTTCGAGCTGCTCGCCGAGAAGCGCGCCAAGGGGCCGGCGAAGAAGACCGCGAAGAAGGCGGCCAAGAAGGCGCCGGCGAAGAAGGCGACGACGGCCAAGAAGACCGCGGCGAAGAAGACCACGACCGCGAAGAAGGCGACGGCGAAGAAGACCACCACCGCGAAGAAGACGGCCGCCAAGACGGCGACCGCCGCCAAGTCCGCGGAGGACTGAGGCCGTTCGAGCCCTGTCCGGAAACCGGACCACGGCGTCCGGTTCTTCGCCCAGGGTTCGGAAAGCGAACGCCCCGGCAACACTTCGGTGTCGGGGCGTGCGCATGCCAGACCGCGCCCCCCAGGGTGTCGGTGGCTCCCGATAGGCTGAACGCATGACGCGAGCCGACCACCCAACGGCCCCTCAGCCCGCCCCCGACGACGCCCTGGTCGCGGACTCACGCGAGCGTGCCGTCCGCGCCCTGCTGCGACGACCGCAGCTGAAGCGGTTGTGGAGCGCACAGCTCGTGGGCGGTGTGGGGGACACCCTCGCCCTTCTCGTGCTGGTCGTCCTCGCGCTGCAGACGGCCGTCGCCGAGGGCTCGTTCGGGGGCGGCTACCGGGGCGTGGCGTTCGCAGTGGCGACCGTTTTCGGGGTGCGCATCCTCGCGACGCTCCTGTTCGGCGCCGTTCTGCTCGGCCCGCTCACCGCCCTCACCTCGCAGGACGGTCCGCTCGACCGCCGCTGGACCATGGTGGGCGCCGACGGGCTGCGCGCGGCGCTGCTCATCGTCGCGCCCCTGTGGATCGACTGGACGCCCGAGAACGCACTGGCCCTCCTGCTCGTCACGGTCTTCGTGACCGGGGTCGCCGAGCGGTTCTGGACGGTATGCCGTGAGAGCGCGGCCCCCGCGCTGCTGCCCGCCCCGCCGCCGGAGGGCGCGACGGTCCGGCCGCTGCCCGACCACATGGACGCCCTGCGCCGCCTGTCGCTGCGCACCGGCTTCGTGGGGATCCCCCTCGCGGCGGTCACCCTGGTCGTCGCGGCCCTGTTCAACAACCTGCTGGGCGCCGGCATCGACTGGTTCGGCCAGCACCAGGCGGCCCTCGCCTCCTACGTGGCCGCCGGGCTGTTCGCAGCGTCCCTGTCCGTGCTGACCTTCCTGGAGCTGCCCGGCACGCGCACCCCGCGCGCCCGGTCGCCGCTCGAGGGGCTGCGCCGCCCGAAGACCACCGCCGGCGCGGACAAGGGCCGCACCGGCGCCATGCCGCTGCTGGTCCTGTCCTGCGCGGCCGTCTCCGCCGCCGTGTCGGCCGCCGTCGCCGTGGCCGTGCTGCACGCCAAGGACCTGGGCGGCGGACCGGTGCTCTACGGCCTGTTCGTGGCCGCGCTGACCGGCGGTGTCGTCGTCGGCATCCGCACGGTGCCCGCCCTCATGCCCGCCCTGTCGCGCCGCCGGCTGCTCGCGCTGACGATCGCCTTCACCGGTGTCGCCCTGCTGGCCGCCGGGCTGGTCCCGGACGTCACCACCGTGCTGCTGATCCTCGCGCTGGCCGGTGTCGGCGCGGGCATGTCCGCCAACATCGGGCACACCCTGCTCGACCAGGAGACCGAGGAGTACCGACGCTCCCGCACGACGGAGCACCTGCACGCGGTCGTCCGGGTCTGCGTGGCGCTCGGCGCGGTGATCGCCCCGCTGGTGGCGGCGGTGATCGGACCGCACCGGCTGGAGAGCGGCAAGTTCGTCTTCGCGCACGGTGGCGCGGCCTTCACGCTGATGCTGGCCGGCGCCCTGCTGCTGCCGGTCGCCGCACTGGTGCTGGCCAAGGTCGACGACCGTTCCGGTGTGCCGCTGCGGCAGGACCTGAAGGACGCGCTGCTCGGCGGCGACGACCCTGAGCAGGGGGCCGCGGCCTCCGGCTTCTTCATCGCCCTGGAGGGCGGCGACGGGGCCGGCAAGTCCACGCAGGCCGAGGCGCTCGCAGAGTGGATCCGCGCCAAGGGCCACGAGGTCGTGCTGACACGCGAGCCGGGGGCGACGCCGGTGGGCAAGCGGCTGCGGTCGATCCTGCTGGACGTGTCGAGCGCGGGCCTGTCGCACCGCGCGGAGGCGCTGCTGTACGCGGCCGACCGGGCCGAGCACATCGACACCGTCGTGCGGCCCGCCCTGGAGCGCGGCGCGGTCGTCATCTCCGACCGGTACATCGACTCGTCCGTCGCCTACCAGGGCGCCGGCCGTGATCTGTCGCCGACCGAGATCGCCCGGATCAACCGCTGGGCGACGAACGGACTCGTGCCGCATCTGACCGTGCTGCTGGACGTCGCGCCGGAGACCGCGCGCGAGCGGTTCACCGAGGCGCCGGACCGGCTGGAGTCGGAGCCCGCCGAGTTCCACGCGCGCGTGCGGGCCGGTTTCCTCACCCTCGCCGCAGCCGATGCCGGACGGTACCTGGTGGTGGACGCGGGCCAGGAGCCCGAGGCGGTCACAACGGTCATCCGGCACCGGCTCGACCAGGTGCTGCCGCTGTCCGAGGCCGAGATCAAGGCCCAGGAGGAGGCGCGGAAGAAGGCCGAGGAGGAAGCCCGCCGCAAGGCCGAGGAAGAGGCCGCCCGCAAGGCCGAGGAGGAGCGCCTGGAGCGCGAGCGACAGGAGCAACTTGCCAAGCTGCGCGCCGAGGAGGAGGAGCGCAAGCGCCGCGAGCTGGAGGAGGCGCAGCGGCGCGAGGCCGAACGGCAGGCCGAGGAGGCCCGGCGCCGGGCCGAGGAAGCGCGCAGGAAGGCCGAGGAGGAGCGGGCCCGGCTTCTCGCGGAGGAGAAGGCCCGCGCCGAGGAGGAGGCCCGCCGCAAGGCCGAGGAGGAGCGGCGCCGCAAGCAGGCCGAGGAGGAGGCGCGACTGCGCGCCGAGGCCGAAGCGCTCCGCCTGGAGAAGCAGCACAAGGCCGAGGCGGCGCTGCTGCGGGCCGAGGAGGCCCGGCGCCTCGCGGAGGCCGCGGCCGCCGCGGCCGAGGCCGGGCCGAAGAGCGCCGGGCCGAAGAGCGCCGGGCCGAAGGGTGCCGCTCCGAAGGGTGCCGCTCCGAAGGGTGCCGCGTCTCCTGCGGCCGCTCAGGACGCGGCGACCACGCCCACGCCGGGGGTGACCGCGGGTGGCGCGGGGGACGACACGACCGTGCTGCGCCCGGTGCGGGACGAGGAGCGGGATGCGGGCCGGGCGGCGTCCGGTGCATCCGATGCCGAGGTGACGGCCGAGCTGCCGAAGCCGCCGGTTCCCCCGGTGGCCGGGGAGGAGACGGAGGTCCTGCCGCCCGTTTCTCCTCGCGCCGGGGACGAGACCGAGGTGCTCCCGCAGGTGCGTGACAGGGACGCCTCCGGTGCGGCCGAGGAGACGGCCGTGCTGCCTCCCGTCCGGCCGGGGGACGCCGAGGAGACGGCCGTGCTCCCGCCGGTGCGGGGGGACGAACCGGCGGACCGGGTTCCGCCCGGGTACTTCCGCAAGGACGCCCCGGGCGCCGGGCCCGACGGCACCGAGGACCGTACGCGGGAGATGCCCCAGGTCGACGCCGACGGGGCGCCGCGCCGCCGCCGGTCCGACTGGGCCGAGGAGACGCCGCTGGACGACCTGCCCTCCCTGGCGGACGAGCTGCTCGGACCGCACGACGACGAGCCGGACGAGGGGCGCGGACGCCGCGGGAGGGGCGGCCGGGGGCGCTGAGTCTCCCGGCGGACCGGGGGAGGAGCCCGGCCTCCGGACCGCGAGGTCGGGGTGGGGGCGACAGTCGTTGTCAGTGGCCGCCCCCACAATGGGACCTCGCACGACAGCACGTGACGGAAGGGCGGCGTGACCCATGACCGTGTGGGACGACCTCGTCGGGCAGGAGAGGGTGAGCGAACAGCTGGCCGCTGCCGCTCGGGATGCCGACGCCCTGGTCACCGCGGCAGTCACCGGCGCCGAGCCGCCCGAGGCGTCGAAAATGACGCACGCGTGGCTGTTCACGGGCCCCCCCGGGGCCGGGCGTAACCAGGCGGCGCGCGCGTTCGCGGCGGCGCTGCAGTGCGTCAGCCCCGACCGCGCCCTGGGCGGCTCCCCGGGCTGTGGCTTCTGCGACGGCTGCCACACGGCCCTCATCGGCACGCACGCCGACGTCAGCACGGTCGCCGCCGTCGGCACCCAGATCCTCGCCGACGACATGCGCGACACGGTCCGCAAGTCGTTCACGTCGCCGGCGAACGGCCGCTGGCAGATCATCCTCGTCGAGGACGCCGAGCGGCTGAACGAGAAGTCGGCCAACGCCGTCCTCAAGGCCGTGGAGGAGCCTGCCCCCCGCACGGTCTGGCTGCTGTGCGCCCCCTCCATCGAGGACGTCCTGCCGACCATCCGCTCCCGCTGCCGCCACCTGAACCTGAGTACGCCGAGGGTCGACGCCATCGCCGACATGCTCGTCCGCCGCGAGGGAGTGGAGCCGGACGTCGCCGCCGCGGCGGCCCGCGCGACCCAGGGCCACGTCGACCGGGCGCGCCGCCTGGCCACCGACCCGGCCGCGCGTGAGCGCCGGGCCGCCGTACTCAGGCTGCCGCTGCGCGTCGAGGACATCGGTGGCGCGCTCAAGGCCGCCCAGGAACTCGTCGACGCGGCCGCCGAGGACGCCAAGCAGCTCGCGGAGGAGACGGACTCCAAGGAGACCGAGGAGCTGAAGGCCGCTCTCGGCGCTGCCCAGGGCGGCCGCATGCCCCGGGGCACCGCCGGCGTGATGAAGGACCTGGAGGACCGGCAGAAGCGCCGCAGAACGCGCACGCAGCGTGACAGCCTCGACCTCGCCCTGACCGACCTCACGGCCTTCTACCGCGACGTCCTCGCCCTCCAGCTCGGCTCGCGCGTGGCCATCGCCAACGCGGACGCCGAGGACGCCCTGGAGCGCCTCGCCCGCGGCAGCTCCCCGGAGTCCACGCTCCGCCGCATCGAGGCGATCGCCGCCTGCCGTGACGCCCTCGACCGCAATGTGGCGCCGCTGCTCGCGGTGGAGGCGATGACGATGGGGCTCAGAGCGGGCTGAGAAACCGGGCGGACAGCTCCGGCGGCTCCGGGTTGACGCCGTAACTCGTACGAGGCACGGCGTGCACGCACGGCACCCGTCGCGTCGCCCAGAGTTACGCTCGCTGGATGCACACACGGCGCACCCCAAGCTCCGCCTCCGGCTCCGGCGGTCTCCACCGCAGGACACGAAACCGGGCCAAGACCGCCGCCGGTCTCCTCGCCACGGCCGCGCTGCTCGTCTCCGCCTGCTCCTCAGGGAGCGCGACGACGTCCGCCGCGTCCGCGGCGGCGGAGGCGGCGCTGGTCGCGCTGCCGCAGGCCACGCCCGCGGCGCTCTCGTCGTACTACGGGCAGAAACCGGCCTGGCACGGCTGCGCTGTCCCCGGCTTCGAGTGCGCCACCCTCAAGGCGCCGCTCGACTACGCCAAGCCGTCCTCGGGCGACGTCCGGCTCGCCCTCACCCGGAAGAAGGCCACAGGCCCCGGCAAGCGGCTGGGCTCCCTGCTCGTGAACCCGGGCGGGCCGGGCGGCTCGGCGATCGGCTATGTCCAGGCGTACGCGGGCATCGGCTACCCGGCCGAGGTGCGTGCCCGCTACGACATGGTGGCGGTCGACCCGCGCGGCGTGGCCCGCAGCGAACCCGTCGAGTGTCTGGACGGGCCGGCCATGGACACGTACACGCAGACGGACGCCACGCCCGACGACGGCAAGGAGAGAGACGGGCTGGTCGCGGCATACCGGACGTTCGCCGAGGGCTGCGGCGCGGACGCCCCCCGGCTGCTGCGCCATGTGTCCACCGTCGAGGCGGCCCGGGACATGGACATCGTGCGGGCGGTGCTCGGCGACGAGAAGCTCAACTACGTCGGCGCCTCGTACGGCACCTTCCTCGGGGCGACGTACGCCGGGCTCTTCCCGGACCGGGCGGGACGGCTCGTGCTGGACGGCGCGATGGACCCGTCGCTGCCCGCCCGGCGGCTGAACCTCGAACAGACGGCCGGGTTCGAGACGGCGTTCCGGTCGTTCGCGAAGGACTGCGTACGGCAGGCCGACTGCCCGCTGGGCGGCAAGGGCACCTCGCCCGAGCGGGTCGGCGCGAACCTGAAGGCGTTCTTCGAGAAGCTGGACACGCGGCCCGTCCCCACCGGCGACGCCGACGGCCGGAGGCTCACCGAGTCGCTCGCCACGACCGGGGTGATCGCGGCCATGTACGACGAGGGCGCCTGGGAGCAGCTGCGCGAGGCGCTGACGTCCGCGATGAAGGAGAACGACGGTTCGGGCCTCCTCGTCCTGTCCGACGGCTACTACGAGCGGGACGCCGACGGCGCCTACAGCAACCTGATGTTCGCCAACGCGGCGGTGAACTGCCTGGACCTGCCGGCTTCCTTCGACACCCCCGACCAGGTGCGCAGGGCGGTGCCCGAGTTCGAGAAGGCGTCGCCGGTCTTCGGCGAGGGCCTGGCGTGGGCAGCCCTGAACTGCGCGTACTGGCCGGTGCGCGCAACGGGCGAGCCGCACCGCATCGAGGCGAGGGGCGCGGCGCCCATCGTCGTGGTCGGCACGACCCGGGACCCCGCGACCCCGTACCGCTGGGCGCAGGCCCTGGCCGGCCAGCTCTCCTCGGCGCGCCTGCTCACCTACGACGGCGACGGCCACACGGCCTACGGCCGCGGCAGCTCCTGCATCGACCGGACGATCAACGCCTACCTCCTCCGCGGCACCCCACCCACGGACGGAAAGCGCTGCTCATAGCCCTGCTCCCCACCCCGGAAGGCCCCCCTCCGGGGCTGGTGCGGAGCACCCTCGGAAACTGTGTAGACTTACCGTCGTTGCTGATCGCGCCATAGTGCGGACAGCGCGCCGCCTTAGCTCAGATGGCCAGAGCAACGCACTCGTAATGCGTAGGTCTCGGGTTCGAATCCCGAAGGCGGCTCTGAAAAAGGCCAGGTCACGTGGCTCGTGACCTGGCTTTTTGTGTTGCTTGGGTCATGACGCGGCACGCGGACGGAGTGCCGCGAGATGGCTTGCGTGAGCGAAGCGGTCCGGTGCCCTGCTTCTTGGGCTTCTCCCGCTCGCCCTTCCTCTTGGCTTCGGCCCCAACCAGATCGCCTGCGCCCTCCCCGCTCGTGATCCATACGCCTAACGCCCTGCTGTTCGAACCGGAGGATCCCCCGCGACCCCATAAGGACAGGTCGCGGCAGGGACGGGGGTGCCGCGGCCACGAAAGGAGAGGCGCCTTGGCGACCGAGGAACAGGCCGCGTCAGGAATGCGTCAAGGAAAGGCCGGCGGCCGTCAGGACGCCGTCAACGGACGGTCCGTCCGAGGTGCGGCGGGGTTAGGAAGGACAGGTCCGCACGTCGAACCTTTGTAGGAGCTCGCGATGGCCGATGTGGCCTTCGTTCTCGCCACCGTCGTGGTGTTCGCCCTGGTCGCTCTGATCGCCCGGGGGGTGAGCCGGCTGTGAGTGGCGAAAACGTCGTCGGCCTGGTCGTGGCGGTGGCCCTGCTGGGCTACCTGGTCCTCGCCCTGGTCCTCCCGGAGAGGTTCTGAGTAGCGCACATGAGCCCCGTTCCTGCTGATGTGCTCCTCGTGACAGTGCTGATCGCGGCGCTGGCCCTGGTGCACCGTCCGTTCGGCGACTACATGGCCGCCGTGTACTCCTCCACGCGGCATCTGCGCGTCGAGCGGTGGATCTACCGCTCCATCGGCGCGAACCCGGACGCCGACATGCGCTGGCCCGCCTGTCTGCGGGCGCTGCTGGCCTTCTCGGCGGTGAGCGTCCTGTTCCTGTACCTGCTCCAGCGGGTGCAGGACAAACTGCCGCTGTCGCTCGGCTTCAAGGCGATCAGCCCCGACCAGGCGTTCAACACCGCCGTCTCGTTCGTGTCCAACACGAACTGGCAGTCGTACTCGGGTGAGACGGCGATGAGTCACGTCACACAGACGGCCGGTCTGGCGGTGCAGAACTTCGTGTCGGCGGCGGTCGGTATCGCCGTCGCGATCGCGCTGGTGCGCGGTTTCGCCCGGTCGCGGACGGGGGAGCTGGGCAACTTCTGGGCCGACCTGGTGCGCGGCGTCGTACGGATCCTGCTGCCCGTCTCGGTCGTGGCCGCGGTGCTGCTGGTTGCTGCGGGGGCGATCCAGAACTTCGGCGACATCCACACGGTCACCACCCTCACCGGGGACGAGCAGGCCATCAGCCCGGGTGCGGTGGCTTCCCAGGAGGCCATCAAGGACCTGGGCACCAACGGCGGCGGGTTCTTCAACGCCAACTCGTCCCACCCGTTCGAGAACCCGGGCGGGTTCAGCAACCTGCTGGAGATCTTCCTGCTGCTGGTGATCCCGTTCTCGCTGCCGCGCACCTTCGGGACGATGGTCGGCAGCGTGAAGCAGGGATACGCGATCCTCGCCGCGATGGCCGTGATCTGGTTCGCGGGCGTCGTCGCGGTGACGATCGTCGAGTACACCCACCCGGGCACCGCCTCGCAGATCGCGGGCGGTGCGATGGAGGGCAAGGAGCAGCGCTTCGGTGAAGGCCCGTCCTCGCTGTTCGCGGTGTCGACGACGATGACCTCGACCGGATCGGTGAACTCCTTCCACGACTCCTACCAGGGCTTGTCCGGCGGTGTGCTGCTGCTCGGCATGATGCTGGGTGAGATCGCGCCCGGCGGGATCGGCTCCGGGCTGTACGGGATGCTGATCATGGCCGTGATCGCGGTGTTCATCGCCGGGCTGATGGTCGGGCGTACGCCCGAGTACCTGGGCAAGAAGATCGGCACCCGGGAGATCAAGCTCGCCGCCCTGTACATCCTCGTCACCCCGGCGCTGGTGCTGATCGGCACCGCCCTTGCGATGGCGCTGGGCACGGGGGAGGCGTCGATGACGAACACCGGCGCGCACGGCTTCTCCGAAGTCCTGTACGCCTACACCTCCGCCTCCAACAACAACGGCTCGGCGTTCGCCGGGTTCGCCGCCGACACGCCGTACCACAACACGGTGCTGGGGCTGTGCATGGCGCTCGGCCGGTTCCTGCCCATGGTGTTCGTGCTGGCCCTGGCCGGTTCGCTCGCCGAGCAGAAGCCCGTCCCCGCCACGGCGGGCACGCTGCGCACCGAGAAGCCGCTGTTCACCGGGCTGCTCGTGGGCGCGGTCGTGATCGTCGCCGGGCTGACCTTCTTCCCGGCTCTGGCGCTGGGCCCGCTTGCGGAGGGACTGGCCGCATGACCCCCGACATCGGCACACACGCACCGGACACACTCTCACCGGAAGTGAAGAAGCAGGACGCCATGTCCACCCCGCACGACGCCATGTCCACCACGCCACAGGACACCCCGTCCACAACCCCGGGCGCCGCGTCCCTCGCGCCGCACCAGGACGCGCCCACCGGCCACAGGCCCGGCGCCGGCCGGGTCGGCGGGGGTCTGTTCGACCCGAAGCAGCTGTGGACGTCCCTGCCGGACGCCTTCCGCAAGACGGACCCGCGGATCATGATCAAGTCACCGGTCATGTTCGTGGTTGAGATCGGCTCCGTGCTCACCACGGCCTTGGCCGTCGTGCACCCCGACGACTGGTTCGGCTGGGCCATCACCGTCTGGCTGTGGCTGACGGTCCTCTTCGCCAACCTCGCCGAGGCCGTCGCCGAGGGCCGGGGCAAGGCGCAGGCCGACACTCTGCGCAAGGCCAGGACAGACACCGTCGCTCGCAGGCTCGCGGGCGATGCGGAGGAGCGGGTCCCCGGCACCGAGCTGCGCATCGGCGACCTGGTGGTCTGCGAGGCCGGCGACATCATCCCCG
Source organism: Streptomyces sp. NPDC057424 (assembly GCF_042803315.1). Taxonomy (NCBI): domain Bacteria; kingdom Bacillati; phylum Actinomycetota; class Actinomycetes; order Kitasatosporales; family Streptomycetaceae; genus Streptomyces; species Streptomyces sp. NPDC057424. Next base: position 102,012 of record NZ_JBHVCP010000011.1, on the reverse strand, counting down.
GCGACGGGGACGTCGTCGAGGGCGTCGCGTCCGTGGACGAGTCGGCGATCACCGGGGAGTCCGCGCCCGTGATCCGTGAGTCCGGTGGTGACCGGTCCGCGGTGACCGGCGGCACGAAGGTCCTGTCCGACCGCATCGTCATCAAGATCACGACAAAGCCGGGTGAGACCTTCATCGACCGGATGATCAACCTGGTCGAGGGCGCCGCCCGGCAGAAGACGCCGAACGAGATCGCCCTGAACATCCTGCTGGCCTCGCTGACGATCATCTTCCTGCTGGCCACGGTCACCCTCCAGCCGTTCGCCGTCTACGCGGGCGCCGAGCAGTCCCTGATCGTGCTGACCGCGCTGCTGGTGTGCCTGATCCCGACGACCATCGGCGCGCTGCTGTCGGCGATCGGCATCGCGGGCATGGACCGTCTGGTCCAGCGCAACGTCCTCGCCATGTCGGGGCGTGCGGTGGAGGCGGCCGGCGACGTCTCGACGCTGCTGCTGGACAAGACCGGCACCATCACCCTCGGCAACCGCCAGGCCGCCGAGTTCGTACCGGTGCGCGGTACCACGGCGGCCGAGCTCGCGGACGCCGCACAGTTGTCGTCGCTGGCCGACGAGACACCCGAGGGCCGCTCCGTCGTCGTCCTGGCGAAGCAGAAGTACGGGTTGCGCGGACTCCCACCCGTCGCCCGCCACCACCCTTCTGCGGAAGCGCTTCGCGCCCTTGAACCGGGCGAGCCGGCGCACGCCGAATGGATCGCCTTCACCGCGCAGACCCGCATGTCCGGTGTGGACGTGGACGGCAGGAAGGTCCGCAAGGGCGCCACCGCGTCCGTACTCGCCTGGGTCAGGGAGCGTGGCGGTGAGGTGACCGAGGAGGCCGCGCACATCACCGAGGAGATCTCCGCGTCCGGCGGAACCCCGCTGCTGGTGGCCGCCGAGGACGGCGACGGCGGCGCCCGCGTCCTCGGGGTGATCCACCTCAAGGACGTGGTCAAGGAGGGCATGCGGGAGCGGTTCGACGAGCTGCGCCGCATGGGCATCAAGACGATCATGATCACGGGTGACAACCCGCTGACCGCCAAGGCCATCGCCGACGAGGCCGGCGTGGACGACTTCCTCGCCGAGGCCACCCCCGAGGACAAGATGGCCCTGATCAAACGGGAGCAGGCGGGCGGCAAGCTGGTCGCGATGACCGGCGACGGCACCAACGACGCGCCCGCCCTCGCACAGGCGGACGTCGGCGTGGCCATGAACACCGGCACCTCGGCCGCCAAGGAGGCCGGGAACATGGTGGACCTGGACTCCAACCCGACCAAGCTGATCGAGATCGTCGAGATCGGCAAGCAGCTGCTGATCACGCGTGGTGCCCTGACGACGTTCTCCATCGCCAACGACGTCGCGAAGTACTTCGCGATCATCCCGGCGATGTTCGCGGTCGCCTACCCGTCGCTGGACAAGCTCAACGTCATGGGCCTGGCCTCGCCGGAGTCCGCGATCCTCTCGGCCGTGATCTTCAACGCGCTGATCATCGTCGCGCTCGTGCCGCTGGCCCTGAAGGGCGTGCGCTACCGGCCGATGAGCGCCGACCGGATGCTCCGCCGCAACCTCGGCCTCTACGGCCTGGGCGGTCTCGTCGCCCCGTTCCTCGGCATCAAGGCCATCGACCTGCTCATCTCCCTCATCCCCGGGATCGGGTGACCCCTGTGAACACCGAACTGCGCAACACCACCCGGGTCGCCTGGGCCGCACTGCGCGCTCTGCTCGTCCTGACCCTGGTGACCGGCGTCGTCTACCCGCTGGCCGTGACCGGCGTCGCCCAGGTCGTCTTCCACGACAAGGCCAACGGTTCGATCGTCAAGGCCGACGGTCAGGAGGTCGGATCCGAGCTGATCGGCCAGAGCTGGAACCTGCCCGGCACCGACCGGCCCGACCCGAAGTGGTTCCAGGGACGGCCGTCCCACAGCGGCTACGACCCGCTGTCCACCGGCTCCAGCCAGCTCGGCGCGAGCGACCCCACGCTCGTCAAGGTTGTCGAGGCCGCGAAGAAGCAGGTCGCCGCCTTCAACGGCGTACCCGAGTCGGCCGTCCCGCCGGACGCGGTCACCGGCTCCGCATCCGCCATCGACCCCGACATCTCGCCCGAGTACGCGAAGATCCAGGCCAGGCGCGTCGCCGAGGCGAACGGAATGTCCGAGGCCGTGGTCGCCGAGCTGGTCAAGGGCCACATCCACGGCCGCCCGGCAGGCTTCCTCGGTGAGCCCCGTGTCAACGTCCTCGAACTCAACCTCGCCCTGCGGGACCTGGTCGGCCGGCACGGCTCGTGATCCGGCAGGCCGGCCAGGGGTGCCGGAGCGGGGGTGGGGTGCGGCAGCTGCCCTCGCGTGGTCAGGATGGAGGCGTATGGAGGAGGAGGTACACCGTTGACACGGGTGCTGGTGGTCGAGGACGAGTCGCAGATCGTGCGCGCTCTGGTGATCAATCTGCGGGCGCGCAAGTACGAGGTGGACGCCGCCCCCGACGGGGCCACGGCGCTCCGGCTGGCCGCCGCCCACAGGCCGGACGTGGTCCTGCTCGACTTGGGGCTGCCCGACATGGACGGCGTGGATGTGATCAAGGGCCTGCGTGGCTGGACCCGGTCGCCGATCCTCGTGCTGTCGGCACGCCAGACCTCGGAGGAGAAGGTCAGGGCCCTGGACGCCGGCGCCGACGACTACGTCACCAAGCCGTTCAGCATGGACGAGCTGCTGGCCCGGCTGCGGGCCGCCGTCCGCCGTACCGAGGAGGCGGACGCCACGGACGTGGGCGCGGTCGTCACCACGGACGCCTTCACCGTCGACCTGATCGCCAAGCGGGTGCAGCGAGGCGGCGAGGACGTGCGGCTGACCCCGACCGAGTGGCACCTGCTGGAGGAGCTGATCCGCCACCCCGGCCGGCTGATCAGCCAGAAGCAGCTCCTCCAGGAGGTCTGGGGCCCCTCCTACGCCACCCAGACCAACTACCTCCGGGTCTACATGGCCCAGCTGCGGCGCAAACTGGAGGCGGACCCCTCGCACCCGCGGCACCTCATCACCGAGCCGGGCATGGGATACCGCTTCGAGAAGTGACCGTCCTCGTTCCGCTCCGCATGACGGGACGAACCGGCTCGGCGTTCGCCAAGAAGATCGGAAACTCGCACCATGGCACGCGGCATACTCCGGATCTACCTCGGCGCCGCTCCAGGCGTCGGCAAGACCTGCGCGATGCTGTCCGAGGCCCACCGCCGTATGGAGCGGGGCACCGACTGCGTGGTCGGTTTCGTGGAGCACCATGGCCGGCCGCGCACCGAGGTGATGCTGCACGGTCTGGAGGAGATACCGCGCGCCGAGATCGAGTACCGGGGTACGGCATTCACCGAGATGGACGTGGACGCCGTCCTCGCCCGCAGGCCGGCGGTCGCCCTCGTGGACGAGCTGGCGCACACCAACGTGCCCGGCTCGCGCAACGCCAAGCGCTGGCAGGACGTCGAAGAGCTGCTGGACGCCGGGATCAACGTCATATCGACCGTCAACATCCAGCACCTGGAGTCCCTGGGCGACGTCGTCGAGTCGATCACCGGAGTACGGCAGAAGGAGACCGTGCCCGACGAGGTGGCCCGCCGCGCCGACCAGATCGAACTGGTCGACATGTCCCCGCAGGCACTGCGCCGCCGCATGGCACACGGCAACATCTACACACCCGACAAGGTCGACGCCGCCCTGTCGAACTACTTCCGGCCTGGCAACCTCACCGCCCTTCGGGAACTGGCGCTGCTGTGGGTGGCCGACCGGGTCGACGAGTACCTGCGCGTCTACCGCGGCGAGCACGGCATCCGCTCCACCTGGCAGGCCCGCGAACGCATCGTCGTCGGTCTGACGGGAGGGCCCGAAGGGCGCACGCTCATCCGCCGGGCGGCGCGGCTGGCGGAGAAAGGCGCGGGCGGCGAGGTACTCGCCGTCTACATCGCCCGCAGCGACGGGCTCACCTCCGCCTCACCCAAGGAGCTCGCCCTCCAGCGCACCCTGGCCGAAGACCTCGGCGGCACCTTCCACCACGTCATCGGCGACGACATCCCCCAGGCACTGCTGGACTTCGCCCGCGGAGTGAACGCCACGCAGATAGTCCTCGGCGCCAGCCGCCGACGCGCCTGGCAGTACGTGTTCGGGCCCGGGGTCAGCGCCACGGTGGCCCGGGAGTCAGGGCCCGATCTGGATGTGCACATCGTCACCCACGAGGAGGCCGCCAAGGGCCGCGGCCTGCCGGTGGCCCGCGGCGCCCGTCTCGGCCGCTCGCGCATCCTCGCCGGCTGGCTGGTGGGCGTGGCCGGTCCGGTACTGCTCACCGTGCTGCTCACCTCAGTGATCAACAATCGGTCCTTCGACCGCGGCCCCGGCTTCGCCAACGAGGTCCTGCTGTTCCTCACCCTGACGGTGGGCGCCGCACTGCTCGGCGGCTTCCTGCCGGCGCTGGCCTCGGCCGCGGTCGCCTCGCTCCTGCTGAACTACTTCTTCACCCCGCCCACCCACACCTGGGTCATCGCCGACTCGAGAAACATCATCGCGATCGTCGTCTTCTTCTTCGTCGCGGCCTCGGTCGCCTCCGTGGTCGACCTGGCTGCTCGCCGCACCCAACAGGCCGCTCGGCTGCGCGCCGAAGCCGAGACGCTGTCCTTCCTGGCGGGCAGCGTGCTGCGGGGTGAGGACTCCCTTCCCTCGCTGCTGGAAGGCGTACGGGAGACCTTCGGCATGGAGTGCGTGGCCCTGCTGGAACGGGCCAGCGACGTGCAACCGTGGGCCTGCGTGGACAGTGCGGGCACGACCCGTCCGATCACACGGCCCGAGGACGCCGACGCCGAACTGCCGGTCGGTGACCATCTGGCCCTGGCCCTGTCCGGGCGGGTACTGCCCGCCGAGGACCGCCGGGTGCTGGCCGCCTTCGCCGCCCAGGCCGCCGTCGTCCTGGACCGCCAGCGCCTGCAGCAGCAAGCCGGGCAGGCCCAGGAACTGGCCGAGGGCAACCGCATCCGTACCGCGCTCCTGGCTGCCGTCAGCCATGATCTCCGCACTCCGCTGGCCGGCATCAAGGCCGCCGTCACCTCGTTGCGCTCCGAGGACGTCGACTGGTCGGAGGAGGACCAGGCCGAACTGCTCGCCGGCATCGAGGAAGGCGCGGACCGGCTGGACGCCCTGGTCGGCAATCTGCTCGACATGTCCCGGCTGCAGACCGGCACCGTCACCCCGCTCATCCGCGAGATCGGTCTCGACGAGGTCGTCCCGATGGCACTCAGCGGCGTCCCCGAAGGCTCCGTGGAGCTGGACATCCCCGAAACCCTGCCCATGGTGGCCGTCGACCCCGGACTGCTGGAGCGGGCCGTCGCCAACCTCGTCGAGAACGCCGTGAAGTACAGCCCGGAGCACAAACCCGTCCTCGTCGCCGCGAGCGCGCTCGGCGACCGCGTCGAGCTGCGCGTGGTCGACCGGGGCACCGGTGTCCCCGACGAGGCCAAGGAACGGATCTTCGAGCCGTTCCAGCGCTACGGTGACGCCCCGCGTGGCACCGGCGTGGGCCTCGGACTCGCTGTCGCCCGCGGCTTCGCCGAGGCGATGGGCGGCAACCTCACCGCCGAGGACACCCCCGGCGGCGGTATGACCATGGCCCTCACCCTGAAATCCACCGCGGGCGGCCCGCCCCTCGCCCCGGAACTGCCCGCCCACGTCACCTCCTAGCGACCAAGGGCCGCCGGACGCGGAGTCGGCTGCATTGTGGTGCCGCAGCAGCTCCAGCAGCACGGGGAACCGATGCCGCCGAGGATCACGGCCACCGCGACGGGCAGCGTCACCAACGGGTCCAGGGCGTACCTCGTCAGGCTGTCGGCGTGCAGTCCCAACCCGGCGTTGTTGAATGCCGAGACCGCGTGGAAGAAGCCCAGGTACGTGGCGTCCCAGATGGACTCCCGTACGGACGCCCCGCCCCCGGTGGCCACCGGCAGCATCAGCACAGCCGTGCCGAGAAGGATCACGGAGCCGAAGCCCATCACCACGGTCCGCGCGGGATGTGCCGTGAACAGCGACTGCCACATTCGCGCCACCCGTGCCGCGCGTCCTGCCACGCTTCGGCCCTTCTGCCTGTCGGTATCCCGCGGACGTCCGCGAATCCATCCTCTTGAGGCGGCAGGTCAGGGCCCTGGTGTGACGTTGCTCGGGGGCGCTGGTACTGAGGGGCCACCACCTCGGTGGTGCCGCGACGAAATGGTCCTGTGCACAGCGACACGAGTCGACTGCGCGGCGTATCGAGTGTGGCGTGTATCACATCGAAAGATGGCCTGTTTACTTCTGTTGGGTCGGGCGGCATGATCCAAGTGATCAACCCCTTGGGAGAGGGGTGGTATCGGCGGGCGGGGAGTTAAATGACCATTTCTTTCCGCCGTTGACGAAGTCACCTGACCGTGACTCGAGGGCATTCGACTGTCGAATGCGGATCAACTCCGCTCCTCTCGGAGGGGCGGACGGACGGGGGAAGTATGTCCATCACCGGGTGCAGCGAAATATCGAGGACCGCGCGCCGAGTTGATGCACGCGTGTGCCGCAGGACCTCCGACACCTGTTAGACGCGCACGCGCCGCGCGGCCTGGGTTTCCCTTTTCTGGTCCGGCTCCGCGTCTTCCTCCCCTTCGGCCTTTCCGGGCTGTCTCGGTGCAGTGGCCACGTGGCTTGCTCAGGCATCAAGCTCCATCAAAATTCATTGAAATCCATCACGGCCATCCATCCTGTGGCTCACGTCGGCCATGTACTGGAAGCAGGTTCATGAAGTTCTCGGTCATGCTCCCGTTCGTTCCCAGACGGCCCGAACAGGCTCTGCCGTTCGCCGGCCTGGTGAACTGGTCGTCGGCGTCCCGGCTGTGGCAGGGGCAGGGGCTGTTGACGGAGGGGCATCATGTCTACAGCTATCTGGCCGGCGCCGGATTTCGGTTCCCGGTCGGGTTCGGCGTCTCTCTCATGCCCTTCCGGCACCCTTACGACGCCGCCGTCCAGGCCCGGTCCCTCGCGCTGACCACCGGACACCCGGTGGTCGCCGGATACGGCCCGGGCGCGCTCCAGTTGCAACGGGCGGTCATGGGGCGGGAATACCGCAGCCAGCTCGGTGCCTGCCGGGAGTACCTGACCGCCCTGCGCCGGCTGCTCGACGGTGAAGTCGTGGACGTCTCCGGTGAGTTCTTTGACGTCCACGGACAACTCGAGCCCTACCCCGCGCCCCGCGTCGAGGTCGGACTCGGCGTGCTGCGCAAGGGATCGGCCCGAGTGGCGGGCGAGGTGGCGGACGTGGCGATCACCTGGCTGACCCCGGCCGGGTACGTCGCCGGGACGCTCGCCCCGGCCATTGCCGAGGGTGCGGCCCGCGCCGGGCGGAAGGGGCCGCGCATCGTGGCGATCGTGCCCGTCGCCCTGGCCCGCGGCGACCGCGACCCGCTCGCCATCGCCCTGGCCAGCAACAAGGCGCATCTCTCGCTGCCGCACTACCAGAGCATGCTGCGGGCCGGGGGACTGGAGATCACCGGTGTCCCGGAGACAGACGTCAGGCAACTGATCGCGGGCGACGGCTTCCTGTACGGCGAGGAGGACGAACTGGCCAGGAAGCTGGACGCCTACCGGCAGGCCGGGGTGGACGAGGTCGTGCTCAACGTGACCGGTGTCTCCGCCTTGCACGGACCGGACGTCGCGGTGCGTGAACTCGCCACGATCCTGCGGCACATGAGCGCGCACACGGGCCAGGCCGGGAACGAGTCCACCAGCGAGGAGCAGGTGTCGTGAACACGCACAAGCGTCATCTCATGTCCTGGGTGACCGGCCGGAGCTTCGGGCTCGACCTTCCGGAGTCCGGCGCCGCCACCATCGTGGTGGAGAGCGCCGAGGACGTGCCGCGGCTGGCCGAGAGCGGACTGCTGGGCTCGCGAACCGTCGTCTACAGCCCGGAGGAAGGCTCTGCCGGTGAAGCGCTCCAGGGCGCTCCTGCCGCGCGCATCGCCTACCGGGGCTCCTTCGTGGAGCCGGGCTCCGAGGTCCAGCTCGGTGACGCCTTCTTCCTTCAGGTACAGGCGTACAGCATTGCCGGGTTCCTCGCGCTGCTCGGTCCGACCGCGATCCGGGTCACCGACCAGGAAGACGTGGAGGCGTTCCTCGCAGACGCCGAGGCGGCCGTCGACCAGGGCGTCTGGTCGGACGTGATGACCAACCCGGCCGTGCAGCTCGCCGACGTGACCGCGCTCGGCGGGCACGCGCCGCTGGACGGCCCTCGCCTGCGCCTGTACGTGGGCCGGGACCACGAGGTGCGGCTGAGCCCGCTGGGCCGGACGCTGGGCACCGTGGGAGACGTCCTGCGGGAGCCGGGCGAGGCCGCCGCCTTCGGCCCCGACCGTCTGCCCTGCTCCCGGGCGAGCGTCACCGCGGTGCGGGAGCGACCGTGGCTCGGCAGGTACCACGCGGCGCTCCGGGCCCTTCAGGCGGCGCGAGCCCGCGGTCACGAGGAAGCGCGGGTCTCCGGTTTCGGGATGCGCTTCGACGGCGACCTGCCTCTGGGGCCGGGCGCCCCGGACCTCGGTGATCCGCTCGCCCCCGTCCTGCTGGGCTGCGGTGAGACCTTCCTCGTCCATATCCCGGCCACGGGTGCCGACTTCCAGACCGACCGGGACACCGTGCACGCACTGGAGCGCGCCCTGGTCACGCCCGAAGCGGCTGAGGAACAGGCGCTGCGCTTCGTCGAGCGGTTCACCGCGCCGGCCGAGCGGGTGGGCGCATGAGCCCGGCCGCTTCCGTGACCGCGCCCGCCCTTCCCGCCGCGCTGGCCGGATCCGCCGCGGCTGAGGCCGTGGGCGCGCTGCCGGCGGACACCGTCGTGTGCGACATGTACGACTCCGAGGGCGCCTCCGTCTACCACGACTTCACCCTGGGCGACGCGTCCGAGGTGCGCGACGTTCTGCGGGAGGTCCGCGCCACCGACGGTCCCGTCCTGGAACTCGCCGCGGGCTCGGGCCGGCTGACGCTGCCGCTGCTGTCGCTGCGCCGTGACGTGACCGCCGTGGATCTGTCACCCGCGATGCTGGCACTGCTGCGCGAGAGGCTGACCACGCTCCCGGGCGCCCTGGCCGGCCGGTGCACCACCGTGCATGCCGACATCACCGACTACGTCGCCCCGGAGCAGGCCGGTGTGGCCGTACTCGGCACCACCTCGGTCTCCCTGCTGGACGACGGGCAGCGGCGCGCACTGCTCCGCCGTACCCACGGCAATCTGCGGCCCGGCGGCACCTTCGTACTGACCACGGCGCAGATCAGTGAGGACGCCGTCGACCTGCCGGAGCGCGTCTTCGACGTGCCGGGCGCATCCGGCACCGTCTACCGGGTCCACGACCTGGTCGCGGCGGACCGCGCCGGCCGGTACACGGTGGTGATCACGCCCGGCGGCGCGGGGCCCCGCACGGTCTGCCACTCCTTCATCCGGGTGGTGCCGCCGGCGGAGCTGACCGCCGACCTGGCGGCGGCCGGGTTCCGCGTCGAGTCCACCACCACCCTGCCGGGCGAGCGCTACACCAGCGTGCTCGTCCGCGCCGTCGGAGAGGAATGACCGTGGGAAGCCTCTGGCCCATGATGATGCCGCTCAGCGACGCCGACGACGACACGATCTGTGTGGTCGGGACCTCCGGCCACCGGGTCACCTTGGCCGACGGCAACGAGGTCCTGTGCGGCACCAGCGGCCTGTGGAACGTCAACCTCGGCTACAACAACGAGGCGATCTCCGACCGGATCACCGAGGCGCTGCGCTCGGCGTCGTACGCGGGGATCTTCCGGTACGAGAACGAACCCGCGCGTCGGGCCGCCGAGCGGCTGCGGGCGGCCAGTGCCCACCCCTTCGCGCGGGTGATCTTCTCGGTCTCCGGCGGTTCGGCCAACGACCTGGTCATGAAGCTGGCCCGGCAGCACCACGAGCTGGGCGGCGAGCCGGCCCGGAAGATCGTCGTCGGCCTCAAGGACGGTTATCACGGGCTGACGTTCGGCGCGCACGCTCTCACCGGTGAGGAACTCGGCCAGCGCGGTTACGGCATCGACACCCGACTCGTGCGGCACGTGACGGCCAACGACGAGACCGAACTGAAGGCGCTCTTCGCGGCCGCCGGGCGGCAGATCGCCGCTGTGGTCGTGGAGCCCGTCCTCGGTAACGGCGCGGTCGTGCTGGAGCCCTCCTACGTGGCCCTGCTCGGCCAACTCGCCGACGAGACCGGCGCGTTGCTGGTTGCCGACGAAGTCGCCACCGGATTCGGCAGGACCGGCGAGATGTTCGCCAGCGACACATGGGACCGTGCTCCCGACATCCTCATCGCGTCCAAGGGTCTCACCAACGGCACACTGCCGGCGTCCGCCCTGCTGGTGCGGGACACCGTAGCGGAACGTTTCCGCAGTACGGGTGCGGTCCTCCTGCACGGGGAGACCCAGGCCGGCACCGCGGTGACCGCGGCGGCGGTGCTCGCCACCCTGGACGAGTTCGACCGGCTGGACGCGGTGCCCCGGGGGCGGGAGGTGGGGCGTGCGCTGGCCGCGGCCCTGACCGCCTGGCGGGAGGCCGGCCCGGAGGTTCTGGGCACCCGAGGCGCGGGCTGCTTCCGGGCCGTGCGGTTGCGCGACCCGATGGACTGCGAGGCGCCGCTGGCGCAGCGTCATGTGCCAGCGCTGGTCCGCGAGATCCGGCGGGCCGGAGCGCACGTGCACGCCGGACCGAACGGCATCCAGTTCATCCCGGCCCTGACCTACTCGGCCGCCGAGGTGACGGAGCTGGTGACGGCCGCACGGACCGGCGTCGCCACCTATGTGGAACGGGTCCGTCAGCAGGGGCATGACGGGTTCGCGGCATGACCTCGGTGATCAATCGGTGCCATGTGCTCGACGGTCTGGCCGCCCTGCACGACCGCATGGTGCACAGCGGAGCCACGACCACTGCCGTGGTGTACGACAAAACCCTCTCCGAGAATTATGGACTTCTATTCCTCCGAGAATTGATCGCGTCCTCGGATATTGATATGATTCCCCTCGGAATCGACCGGATGGGGGACGTCGAGGATGCTCGCCGTATTGCACGTGAATTACCGGCCGCCGAATGGGTGGTGGCGTTCGGTGGCGGCTCTCTGATCGACTCCGTGAAATTGGCGACAGCGCTGACCGATCCGCTGGCCGCTCGTATCGTGGCGGCGGAGCAGCGCAGCGGCTGGGTGCTGGGTCCCGACCGTGCGCGGCCGGCCGTGCTCGCCGCGGTGCCGACCACGATCGGTACCGCCGCCGAGGTGAGCGGGATCGCCAGTTTCACGGACGGTGCGGCCAAGCGCGCCTACACCAGCCTCGCCCTGCAGCCGGACTTCGCCGTGCTGGACGACCGGGCGAGCGCCGGGATGCCGTACGACGTCCTGGTGGAGGGGTGCCTGGAGATCGTGCTGCGCTGCGTCGGCCCGGTGGTCGGCGCCACGGGACCGCTGAACGACACGGACCGCAGGGTGCTGCGGCTCGCCGCGGAAGCGGTCGCCGAGCTGACCGGCGTCCACCGCACGGGCCGGGCGGAAGCGGCGGTGCGCCGCAGGCTGGCCCGGCTCAGCGTCTCCACCCAGGACGCCGAGCTGTTGCGGGACCGCGCCGCCTTCACCGTGAAGGCATGGTTCCTCGCCAACAACCTCTCGCATCGTCTCGGGGTGCGGAAGATGCGGGCGCTGGCCAATCTGATCCCCGCCTACTGGGACCGCCTGCACGTCGCGGCCGGCCTCGGATCGGCGGCGCGGGCCCGCGAGGTCTGGGAGGTGCTGCGCGACGGAATTCCGGTGCCGGTCTCCGCGGAACCGGGAACGGGCTTCGCGCAGTGGCTCGACTGGCTCGGGATTCCGCCACTCGACCCGATCGGCGAGGACGACGTCGTATGCGTGACACGGTCGTGCGTCCGTATGTGGGGCGGCGGCCTTCCCATGCTCGCCGGAGTCGGCACCGACGACATCCGTGAAGTGCTGCGCGGGGTACGCGCCGTATCCCTTTCCGGAAATTCACGGAGTGCCCAGAATTCCGGGAACGCGAAAGACCTCACATGTACTCGGGGGCCTGCACAGATTCCCTCCTGAAGACTCCCGCGCCTTCGCGCGGGTGAATCGCACAACCGAACAGCAAGTGAAAGGACTCACCGCGTGAACATGACGCTGGACGAGGGCCTCGTCGCCCTCGAGAGCGACGTTCTGGAACTCGGTCTCCAGGAGCTGGAGACACTCGAGGCTCCCGGTTGGTGGACGGGCATCGGCGTCTCGGTCGGCGTCGTGTCGGCGAGCGCCGCCGCCTACGGCAGCTACGCGCTCACCGCCGCGACCATCGCGACCTGAGACAACCGCTCGTTTCACCCACCCATACGTAAAGGAGAGGGAACGATGCACAACGAACTGGGCAAGGACGCCGGCCTGGAGCTGGCCCTGCAGGAGCTGGAGACGCTGGAGGCTCCGGGCTTCTGGAGCGGTGTGTCGACCGGCTTCGCGGCGACCGCGGCCGTGGTCTCCGTCGCCGCGGCCTCCGCCGCGACCTACACGGCGATATCCGCGATCACCACCTGATCGGCACCCTGGGGCCGTAGTTCTGTGCTGGGGCAACGCGCGGTGCCCCAGCACACCCCTCCCGCACCGACTCCCCCCACACACAACAGCTTTGGAGCATCATGAACGGGCAAGAACCGGCCACGTCGAACCCCGCCCTGTTGGCCGTACTGGCACTGGTGGCGGCCGCCGTGGTGATCGCGGTCTTCCTCCTCGGCGACTCCTGGACACGTTGGGTGTACTACGCCGTCCTGGTGGCGGGCCTGCTGGCCACCACGGGATCCCTCGGCGCCCTCGTCAAGGTGCTGGCGAACCGTGACAGCTGACCGCCCTGTCGTCCGGGCCGCAGGACTGTGCAAGAGCTACGGGACCCGCCGGGTGCTCACCGACGTGGGTTTCGAGGTGCGACCGGGCCGGGTCGTGGGCCTGCTCGGCCGTAACGGCGCAGGCAAGACCACGCTGCTGAAGTCGCTGCTCGGCGTCGCCACCCCCGACACCGGCACCGTCGAGGTGCTCGGCGGCCCGCCCGGCCCGCAGAACGCGCACCGCGTCGGCGTCGCCATGGACGCCATCGGCTTCTACCCCGGCACCACGGTCGCGCGCGAACTGGCCATCTGGGCCCGCGCCCTCGGCGTCGGCCGCTCCCGGATCGCGGAGCTCGTCGACCTGGTAGGGCTCACGGGCGAGGAGAGCCAGCGCTGCGCCGCCCTGTCCACGGGCCAGCGGCAGCGGCTGCGGATCGCGACAGCCCTGCTTTCTCCGGACGTCGAACTGCTCGTGCTGGACGAACCGGCCAACGGCCTCGACCCGGACGGCATCCGCTGGATCCGGCGCTTCATCCGGGACCAGGCCACCGAGGGCAGGACCGTCCTGGTCTCCAGCCACCAGCTCGCCGAGGTGGAGAACACCGTCGACGACGTCCTTCTCCTGGACGGCGGCCGACTCGTCCACACCGGCACGCTCACCGACTTCACCGAGGGCGGCGTCAGGTCGCTCGAGGACCGTTTCTTCGAGATAGCGGGGAGCTGAACGCCCGTGTCCACTGCCGTACTCGTGCGCCATACCCAGTCCGAACTGCTGAAGGCCGGCTCAGGGCGGGCGACTCTCGGAGCGCTGGTCGGCGGCTTCCTGTGGTGCGCCCTCACCGGCTACGGCTACTACTCGGAGGGCCGCACCGATGTGGCCGCCGTGGCCTCGGGCGCCGTCACCGACGACATCGTCCGCGCCTGGATGATGATGCTGCTCTTCTCGGCCATCACCTGCGCCCTGGTCGTCACCCGGGACTTCGCGAACGGCACCGCGGCCCGTTCCGTGCTCGCCTACGGCGGGCGAACCGAGGTGTTCCGGGCCAAACTCGCCGCGGGAATGCTGCTCTCTCTCGGGTTCGCGCTGACGGCGATGGGCGGCGCCGCCGTCAACGTCCTGCTCGCCTCGAGCGGCGGAACGGACCTGGCCTGGACCGCCGAGACCACCAAGACCCTGCTCGGCGTCGGCGGTTGCGTGCTGCTGGCCGGCCCCTGGGGCCTGATGGCCGGCTGGATCGTCCGCAAGCAGACCCTCACCGTGCTCGCCATCGTCGTCCTGGTGGTCGGTGTCGAGCCCGGTGTCCAGCGGCTCGTGCCGGAGGCCGCCCAGTTCCTCTTCTCCATCGCGCTCAGCTCGATCTACCGCGACCACAAACCCGACCTGCTGCCGCTCGGCGCCGCGATCGGTGTCTCGCTGCTGTGGATCGCCCTGTTCGGCGTGGTCGCCAGATTGAGGTTCCTGCGCAAGGACGTCGCGTGAGCTACCGGGCCGGGCTGCTGCGTCGGCGCCCCGCGGCACCGGCTCCGGCAGACGGGGCCGGCGGCACGGCCCACCTGGAACGGGCCCGGCTCGCCGAGGGCGTACGGGTGCACCCACCCGTCGCCGACGGGGAGCCCTGGGTCCTCCAGCGCGGGGAGCACCAGTACTACCGGATCGGTGCCGACCTCGCCTCACTCGCCGACCGTCTCGACGGCACCCGCGACGTGGAGGAACTGGCCGACGGCCTGGGCCGCCCGTGGACCCCGGAGACCGTCCGGGAGGGCCTGCGGGCGCTGGACCGGGCCACGCTGGTCGTCCGGCCGCAGGACGGCCCGCCCCCGCGCCGGAGCACGGGCCGGTTCAAATACGTGCCACCGCTCACGCTCCAGTTCACCGTGCTGCGGTCCGGCGTGGGCCTCGCCCGGCTGATCAACCGCCTGCGCCTGGCCTCGCCCCGCACGCTGGGCGCAGCGGTCGCGCTGCTCGCCGTCATGGGCGCCTTCACCCTGGTGGGGCGGCGTGCCCACGCCGTCGAGGTGCTGAGCCGCCCTGTCTCGCTCTCCATGCTCATGGTCGTCCTCGCCGCCGTGTCGGTCACCACCGTCGCGCACGAACTGGGCCACGCCTGCCTGCTGGCGCACTACGGCGGCCGCCCAGGCCGACTCGGCGTCATGTTCTTCTACCTGTCACCCGCGATGTTCTGCGACGTCTCGGACGCGTGGCGGCTCAACCACCGGCAACGCGCCCACGTGGCGATGGCCGGTATCTTCGTCCAGCTCGGCGCGAGTGGCGCCGCCGCCTGCGCGAGCGGGCTGGCGGGTGACGGGCCGCCCGGTGACATGCTGCTGCTCTTCTCCCTCGTGAACGCGGCGGCGGCGGTCATCAACCTGGTGCCGTTCGTGAAGCTCGACGGCTACATCGCCCTGATGAGCTACCTGGACCACCCCAACCTCCGCGCAGACGCGCTGCGTTCGCTGCGGGAACGGTTCACCACCCTGCTCACCGGATCCCCGGGGTCCGAGAGGCCCGAGGGGTCGGCCGGGCGCGGCGGGCGGGGCGGGCGCCGGGACGGCGAGGGGGCCTGGCTGCCGTGGTTCGGCGCGGCCTGTCTGGTGACGCCGGTCCTCCTGGTGGTCCGGGGCTTGGGCCAATGGCTGGACGCGCTGCTGTCCCTGGGCTACTTCGGGCTCACCCTCTCCACCTCGATCGCCGGGCTGCTGGCCGTCGTCGTGGGGAAGGCGGTCCTCGGCCTGGTGCGGTCGCTGCGCGGCACCAGACCCCGGCCCCTGCGGGTGCTGGGCCTGACCCTGGTGATCGCTGCCGTCGTGTTCGGCGTCAGCCGTATCCATGTGACGACCACGCAGATCGGCGCCTACCGGGTGACCGGCGACGCGCAGGTGGTGCTGACCGTGCCGACCGGCCCCGACGGCCGGGACGTGCGCGCCGGGGACCGGGTGGAACTGGTCGAGGCCGGACTGGTCCTGCGCCGTCCGCTCGGCGAGGCCACGGTCGTAGCCGCGCTGCGTGGCGAGTCGACCGTGCCGCTGACCGGCCTCGTCCCGGTCGACGCGGACCAGGTGAAGGTGCCGGGCCGCTGGTACACGCTGCGGGTGCAGAACCTCCCGGAGGCCCGGGAGGGCAGCGTACGGCTGCACCCCCGGTCCGTTTCACTTCCGCGGTGGGCGTACGAGCGCTTCGTGCTGCCGTTCGCCGCACCGTTCAACTGACAGCAGAAACCGGAATACCGGAATGTATCTGACGTACCTTCAGTTCTGCCATCCCACCTCCCTCTTCTACGAGGAGCGGGACACCGAGGACCCCGGCACCTTCTTCGGCCTGCACCAGGACCCGGTCCCGGACGGCTGGACGCGCGAGGTGCGCACCGAGTGGGTCATGTACTCCCCTTCCTCCGATGCGGCGCGGATGCGCTGGCAGGGCTGGAAGATCCACGTCAGCGCCACCATCGGCAACGCCGAGGAACTGCTCGGCGATGTCTCCGCGTACTGCCTGGAGCGGTCCCTCCCGTTCAAGGCGCTCTCCAGCCGGCACACTCTGATCCGGCGTAACAGCAAGTACGCCGACCGCGGTGGCAGCGGCAAGTTCATCACCCTCTACCCACCCTCCGACGAGGCGTTCGCCACCGCCCTGCGGGAACTGGACCAGCGCATCGGTGGCCGGGAGGGACCGGCGATCCTCTCCGACCTGCGCTTTCGCGAGGGCCCGCTGTACACCCGCTACGGCGCGTTCGTGTCGCGGCGGATCACCGACGGAAGCGGGCGGCTGGTCGAGTGCATCGAGGACCCGGACGGCAACCTGGTGCCGGACGAGCGGCGCCCCGGCTTCCACCCACCGAAGTGGGCGCCGGTCCCCGCCGTGCTGGAGGAGTCGCTGGCGCTGCGGGCGGGGCTCCGGCTCTCGAACTTCCCCTATCGGGTGCGCAAGGCCGTCCACTTCTCCAACGGCGGGGGCGTCTACCTCGCTGAGCGCCCCGACGCACCGGGCCGCACGATCCTCCTCAAGGAGGCCCGCCCGCACTGCGGTCTGGACGAGAGCGGCAGGGACGCGCCGGCCCGGCTGGACCGGGAACACGCGGCCCTGCTCGATCTGGCGGGACTGCCCGGCATTCCGGCCGTGGACGCGTATGTCGACGGTGTCGAACACAAGTTCCTCGGTCGGGAGTACGTCGAGGGCAAGTCCCTCATGGACCTGGCCTGCGCACGCAACCCCCTGGTCAACCCCGACAGCACACTCACCCCCCGTGAGTACGCCCTCTGGGTCGGCGACCTGCTCGGCCGGGCGGCGGAGGCGGTGGCCGCGATGCACGAGCGCGGCTGGGTGTTCGGCGATCTGCACCCCAACAACCTCATCGTCGACGCCGAGGACCGGGTCCACTTCATCGACTTCGAGAACGCCTCGCGCGACGTCACGGGCTACACCCAGACCATGGGCGTCTTCGGCTTCCGGGCACCGCTCGGTCACCGGGGCACGGACGTCGACCTGTTCGCCCTGGGCGCCATGCGCATCGCGCTGCTCGTTCCGCTGACCCGGCTGCTCTCCCTGGGCCCCGACCGCGCCACGGAACTGTGCGCGGCGGCCTGCGAGCAGTTCGACGTTCCCGCGGAGTACTTCGACGGGATGGAGGCGCAGCTCGGCTGGGTCGCGGCGACGGACGACGCGTCTGCGCCTCCCCAGAGCGAACGGCGGCGCACCGCCGACGCGTTCACCGCCGACGCGCTCGCCGCAAGGCTGCGGGACTGGCGTACGCCGGAACGAGAGGACCGTCTCTTCCCCGGCGACGTACGGCAGTTCCTCCAGCCCTCCGGCGGTCTCGGCCTCGGCCACGGTGCGGCCGGCATGCTGTGGGCCCTGCACCGTGCGGGGGGTACCCCGGACGCCGCCGACCTGGCATGGCTGCTGGACCGGGTACGGGCCGCTGACGATCTGCCGCCGGGGTTCTGGAACGGCCTCGCCGGTATCGCCTTCGCCACCGAGGACCTCGACCCGGCGTTCTCGGACGAGTGCCTGGAGCGGGCGTTCGACGCGGCGCAGGGCACCCAGGACCTGTCGCTGGGCGGCGGGCTGAGCGGGCTCGGCGTGCAGTTGCTGCGCGCGCCCGGGCGCCACGACGAGGTCGCCATCCTCACCGATCGCGTGGTGAAGGCGGTCGACGCCCAGGACGACCACCCGGCGGCGGGGCTGGTCGACGGAGCCGCCGGACTCGCGGTCTTCCTGCTCCGCGCTGCCGCCGCCCTCGACGCTCCGGAGGCGGCGCGCGCCGCCGGTGACCTCCTCGACCTGGAGACCGCCCGCTTCGGCCTGGCCTCGGACGCCACCGCGGTCCCGGCCGCCCTGCCGGCCCTCGGTACCGGCCTCGCCGCCGGTGTCCTCGGTCTCGCCCTCGCCTGCCACGACCACGCCCGGCTCACCGGCGAGGACCGCTTCGTCGCACCGCTCGAACGCGTGGTACGGATCGCCCAGCGGACCACGGCCATGCACAACGGGCTGCTCAACGGGCGGGCCGGGCTCGTCCAGTTCCTCACCGCCGTCGCGCCGGACGACCCGGCCTCGGTGGCGGCGGTCCGCCGCGCCCTGGCCGAGACGGCGTGGCACCTGGCCCCGGTCGGAGACGGGCTCGCCCCGCTGGGCGACGAGTCCCTGAAGCTCTCCCTCGACCTCGGCACCGGGCTGGCGGGCCTCGTCCTCACCCATCAGGCCGCCGCCCGCCGCAGCTGCACCCTGCCGCTGTGGGAGGGTGCCCGGTGACGGACGCAGCCGCCTCCCCCGACCGGGCCGAGGTCACCTTCACGGTCGTCTGCCCGACCTACAACCGGTCGCGACGCCTGCTCCCCACGCTGGAATCGGTGCGTGCGCAGACGGTCACCGACTGGGAGCTGCTGGTCCTGTCGGACGGCAGCGACGACGACACCGCCGAGGTAGCCGAGGCGCTGGCGGCCGACGACCCCCGCATCCGCGTCTTCCGGCTGGAGCGCACCGGGCATCCGAGCGGCCCCCGGCAGGAAGGCCTGCTCCGGGCCCGTGGCCGCTACGTCGCCTACGTCGACCACGACGACCTGTGGCGCCCCGACCACCTGGCCGGCGTCCTCCCGCTGCTCGAAGCGGGCGCGACCGTGGTGGCCACCGGCTACCAGGCGGTCGGCGACACCGGAGCGGTGATCCGGCGCAGCGCCTGGTGGGACATGTGCTGGCACCCCGAGCTCCAGGTGCTCGACCCGCTCTTCGAGCCCAGCCGACTCGCCCACCGGCGCGGGGTGGCGGAGTCCGTCGGCGGCTGGCGGGTCACCCAGGGGCTGGAGGACTGGGACCTGCTGCTCCGGCTCGCCGACGCCGGCCACCGGGTGCGCACCACCACCGCCAGGACCGTCACCCTCTACGAGGGCGGCACCACCCGCAGGTACAGCGTCGCCCCCTCCCACCTGGTGCCGCTCTACGTCACCCCCGACGCAAGGGCCGCCCGGCGCATCCGCGACGCGCTCCGTGAACCGGCCGCGCGCGCCGCGCTCTCCCGCGCGGCCCACGAGGACAGCCGCGCCCGGATCCGACGCCTGCGGGACAGCGACGCATTCGTCAGCCCGACGCCTTCCGACGACGTGCCGGGTGACGGCGAGGTGCCGGATCCCCCCGAGGTGCCGGGGGACCGCGGTCCCGAGCCCTTGATCGTCCCACGCCGCGGTGCCTACGCGCTCGCCGTGCCGGTGTTCTGTTCGGCCCCCGGCCACGCCGTCCGCTTCGAGGAACTGCTGCGCCTGCACGCCCCCGCCCAGCTGGCCGTGGTGCACGCACTCGGCGAGAAGGGCGGCGCGTGAAGGCGCGGGCGCTCTCCGGAGGCAGTGGCGCCCGGCTGCGTCCGCACACCACACCTCGGTCAGGCAACTCGTCCCGATCGCCGGCAAGCCGGTGCTCTTCTACGGCCTGGATCAGGGCCGCCGTGGGCGGCGGTCGCGCTTCGGGCTGCGGATCACCTTCCTGCGCTAGGTGTACTGCCCTGAGAGGTTAGGGACGCGGGTCGGTATCGCCGTCGGGCGGAGCGAGAAGCACGTAGGTGCTTCGTCCACTCTCACAGGGTCATCGTGCATGCCGCGCGCCCCGGCCCGAGTCGTCGGCCTTCACGACTGATGCCGGGGCGCGCGGCGCGCGGATGCCTGGTTAGGGCGTGCGCGCGTCCACCGTGCCGTCTTCGGCCCGGTTCGACGTGGACCCGTCCTCCAGGCCCTCCTCGAACGCCGTGACGGCCCGGTCGATGAGCCGTTGTTCCTGCTTCCTCCGCTGAGCGGCCAGGTTGGCGTGGTGTTCGCGACGGAAGGCCTTGGTCGTGGCCAGGCACATCCCGATCATCACCAGGCTGAAGGGCAGCGCCGTGATGATCGCCACCGTCTGCAGCGTGGTCAGCGACCCGGTCCCCGTGCCGCTGGCGATCAGCAGCGCGATGGCCACGGCCCCCTGGGCCGCGCACCAGAACACGCGGCTCCATGTCGGCGGGTTGGGGTTGCCTCCGGAGGCCAGCACGTCGACCACGTAGCTGCCGGAGTCGGAGGAGGTGACGAAGAACAGCACGATCAGCAGGATCGTCGCCCCGGCGACGAGCGCGCCGCCCGGCATGCCGTCGAGCAGCTGGAAGAGCGCGCTGTCCGTGCCGACCGCGCCGTCCTCACCCACCAGTCCGCCCTCGCCGACCGTCTCACGGTGGAGTGCCGACCCGCCGAGGACGGCGAACCAGAAGAAGGTCAGGAGAGTCGGTACCAGCAGCACGCCCGTGACGAACTCACGAACGGTCCGCCCGCGGGAGATCCGGGCGATGAAGACGCCGACGAACGGAGCCCAGGAAATCCACCAGCCCCAGTAGAAGACCGTCCAGCCGCTGACCCATGCGGTGCCCTCCTCGCCCTGGGAGGCGCCGGTGTCGAAGCTCAGCGCGAGGATGTTCTGCAGATACGCGCCGATGTCCTCGACGAAGCCGTTGAGGAGGAAGAGCGTCGGGCCCGCGACGAGGACGAACAGCAGCAGCCCGCCGGCGAGGCCCATATTGATGTTGGACAGCCACTTGATGCCCTTGCCGACGCCCGTGACCACGGAGATGGTGGCGAGCAGGGTGATGCCGATGATGAGGACGACCCGAAGGGGCGTGCCGGGGTCGGTCACCCACCCCTGGAAGCCGAGCCCCGCCGAGATCTGCAGGACGCCGAAGCCGAGCGAGGTGGCCACGCCGAAGACCGTGCCGACGACGGCGATGGTGTCGATGGCGTCGCCCCAGGCACCCTTGATCTTGTCGCCGAAGACCGGTTCCAGAGCCCAGCGGATCGAGATGGGACGGCTCTTGCGGTGCACGGCGTAGGCGACGGCGAGACCGACCACGACGTAGATGGCCCAGGGGTGGATTCCCCAGTGCAGGAACGTCTGGACCATGGCGAACTCGCTCCGCGTCGCCTCGCCCTCACCGACACCCGGCCTGGGGGAGACGAAGTGGTTCAGCGGCTCGGCGACACCCCAGAAGACGAGCCCGATACCCATACCCGCGGCGAACAGCATCGCCAGCCACGAGCCCATGCCGAACTCGGGTCGCTCGTCGTCCTTGCCGAGCTTGATGTCTCCGAACCGGCCGATACCGACCCATAGGGCAAATATCACAAAGAGTGAGACGAGTGCGGTGTAATACCAGCCGAGACCGCTGATGATCTCTTCCTGCACCGCGCTGATGGCGCTTTGTGCGGAGTCTTTGAAGATCGTGGTGTAGAGGACGAAGGCGACGATGATGATCGCGGACGGCCAGAAGACGCGTGGTGCGATCGACGCCAGGGGGGAACGGGTCCCTGTTTTCTCTTGATCCGGAATATCAGCCGGTGATTTCGTCACTTGGGGAGCAGCCATGCTCTCTTTCCTCGTGTCGTCGGGCTCAGGCACGGTTGGCCGGACGCTGGTGCGTCTCTGCGGTCTCAGCGGCTTCCGCTGACTCGAACTGCCTTGGGCTGCGATGGCACAGGGGTGGAGAAGTGTTGCGCAGTGAGAGATTGCCATCGGTAGGCGCAACAGCGAACACTCCAGGTGCCCGGCCGTCAAGGCCCCTCGCATCACCCGCTGGGCATTCGACCGGCATCGGAATCGATCCGTGACCCGTGGCACGACGGTTGTGCCGTAGTCCTTCCAGCGCGTCGCCGGCCGCGGTCAGGGCCCCGGTTCTGGATCACTTTCCGTCCAGGGCCACGATGCCGACCGCCGCCGGCGTTCATCGAAAGCGGACTGGGACGGCACGCCCCGCGTGCTGGTGCAGCGTGCTGTAGCCGTGGCGGATCTCTTGCCCCATGCGTACCGGCGAGGTTCAGCCTTTCACAGGAGACAGCCACAGGAAAATTCCTCAGGAAGCGAGTGACGCTCAACGCTCAGCGAGCCCGACATCTGCTGCCGGCGTCACGGCCATGCCGTCCCCCTCGCCCGAATCTGCTCTCCGGACGAGGGGGAGGCAGATCAGTTCCTCACCGGGTCGATTCCCGCTCCACCGGCAGCCACAGCTCGGCGTCCGCCTCCGTGCCGTCGGGCGACAGGCGGGTGCGGAGGATTTCCGGGCCGGGGCGGGTGCGGTAGGGGTTGGACGGGAACCACTCGGTGTACACGTCGCGCCAGAGTTCCTGGATGGCCCGGGGGGCCGGGCCCGAGGTGGTGAAGACCGCCCAGGTGCCGGGCGGGACCGGGAGGGCGGTGGTGCCTTCGGGAGCCCCCGCCGGGGCCGGGGCCGAGGTGATCACGGCGTGGTAGTAGTCGAGTTCCGTGCCCTCCGCGCGGCTCGGGTCCAGGTCGTCGCAGACCGCGACGATGCCCTGCGGCTCCTGGTCGGACAGTTTCTCCAGCTGGTCCACGGCGGGCCTGCCGAGGCCGCGGACGAAATCGATGATCGCCTGGTTAGGGCCGGAGTGGATCAGGGGGATCCGGGTCCGGAAGCCCATGACGGTGAAGGCCGGGCGGTCGACGACGCGGTAGTGCATGCTGCTGTTCCCTTCGACGGTGAGGCGGAAGGACAACCGGGGCTGGGAGAGGAGGGCGGCGCCGGTGCGCCGGGCTTCGCCCGGGCCCACGCCGTGCATCGTGCGGAACGCCCGCGCGAACGCCTCGCCGGAGCCGTAGCCGTAACGGACCGCGATCTCCAGCAGCGTCGCGTCCCCCGACAGCACCTCCGCGCCTGCGACCGTCAGCCGGCGGCGGCGGATGTACTCCGACAGTGGCATTCCTGCCAGGGCCGAGAACATGCGGCGCAGGTGGTACTCCGAGGTGCATGCCGTACGCGCCAGGCCCGCCACGTCGACGGTGTGGGCGAGGTCCTGTTCGATCCGGTCCATCGCCTGGTTGAGCCGGTCCAGCACGCCCGGTCTCCTTCCTTTTCGTGCCTTCACGCTAGGCAGCGCGTGCCCTGCCGCACCCGACATCCTGTGCCCGTTCCGGTCGGGTGCCGTCTGCGCTGAAAGACGTGGGTGAGGCCCCGTCCGGCAGGCGTACTCACGGCGTCCCCGCCGTGAACGGCTAGCATCGCCCGTCGGTCCGTCAGTTGCCGATCGGGACGAGGTGAGGACATGAGGGCGCCCCGGATCGCCGTCGCCGTGGTGACGATGGGCAACCGGCCCGAGGAGGTCGACGCCCTGCTGGAGTCCGTGGCCAAGCAGGACGTGCCGCCCGAGCGGATCGTCGTCGTCGGCAACGGCTGCCCGCTGCCCGAGTTCGCCCGGCGGCTGTCGCTGCCCGGCGAGGTCACGGCCGTCGAGCTCGACGAGAACCTCGGCTGCCCCGGCGGGCGCAACGCGGCCCTGGCACGGCTGCGGGAGTTCGGCGACATCGACGTCGTGGTGGATCTGGACGACGACGGTCTGCTCGTCGACCCCGACGTGCTGCGCCGCGTGCGCGACCTGTACGCCGCCGACGAACGGCTCGGCATCGTCGGCTTCCGCATCGCCGACGAGCTAGGTGAGACACAGCAGCGGCACGTGCCCAGGGTCGGCAACTCGGACCCGCACCGGGGCGGTTACGTCACCGGCTTCCTCGGTGGCGGGCACGCGCTGCGGATGGCGATGCTCGACGAGATCGGCGACTGGCCCGCCGAGTTCTTCTTCGCGCACGAGGAGACCGACCTCGCATGGCGTGCGGTGGATGCCGGCTGGCGGATCCTGTACGCGCCGGAGCTGCTGCTCCGGCACCCGAAGACCTCGCCCGCCCGGCACGCCATCTACTACCGCGTCAACGCCCGCAACCGCGTCTGGCTGGCCCGCCGCCGGCTGCCGCTCGCGCTCGTCCCGGTCCACCTGGGCGTGTGGGTGCTGCTCACCCTCGCCCGGAACCGGTCGGGCACCGGGCTGCGCGCGTGGTGCGGCGGATTCGTGGAGGGCGTCCGGGAACCGGCGGGGGAGCGGCGGCCCATGCGGTGGCGGACGGTGTGGCGGCTCACTCGGCTGGGGCGGCCGCCCGTCATCTGACGCGCTGGGGGAAGGGGCGGGTCCCGGCCGTTCACCTCGCCGACCGGGACCCGGATCCGGCCGCGGCGGCGACACTCCCCCGAGTTGCGCGTCCAGACGCGCGCACCCCCGGGCCAGATCCGATGTAGTGATCACATCAGGCTTTGCCAACGGATCGCTAACATGTGGCCAACGCTTCGCCGTTGCGTCGTCCGCCGGTTGGCCGGAAGTCGCCGAACCAGGGCTGACGGTGGTCAGGGCAGCGGCCGGTCCCGGTGCGGCAGGCGAAGGTGGAGGTGGCGGAAATCCGCTGCCCAGGGGTGAAAACGCGTCAAGGTCGGGGGCACGGGGGTATGCGGTTCGGGCTGTTGGGGCCGCCGGTGCTGTTCTGCGACGTCCGGGGCGGCGGCCGGGGAGCGGCCAGGGGCATCGCCGCCGCCAAGTCCCGTGTGCTGCTGGCCGCGCTGCTCCTCGACGCCGGGCGGGTCGTCTCCGTCGAGTCGCTCAAGGACGCGCTGTGGAGCGGGGCACCGCCCGTGTCCGCGCAGGCGTCCCTGCACAACCACATCGCCCGGTTGCGGCGGCTGCTCGACGACCCCGGAAGGCTGCGCACCGTGCCGTCCGGGTATGTGCTGCGGATCGACGAGGGAGAGCTGGACGTCCACGTCTTCGACGCCCACGTCGCCGAGGCGCGCGCCGCGCACACCGGCCAGGACTGGGAGCGGGTGGTGCGCGAGTGCGCGGGCGCGCTCGCCCTGTGGCGGGGCGCGCCGCTCGCCGGGCTGCCGCCCGAGGTGGGCGGGTACGCGTTCGCGCAGCGGCTGTGCGAGGCCCGGCTGCTGCTTCTGGAGTGGCGCTACGACGCCGAGCTGGCGCTGGGCGGCCCGCGGCTGCACGAGCTGGTGCCGGAGCTGGCGGCCCTGACCGGCGCGTATCCGCTGCGTGAGGCGTATTACCGGCAGTTGATGCTCGCCCTGCATCGCACCGGTCGTCAGGCCGAGGCCCTGGCCGTCCACCGCGACCTGCGCAGCCGACTCGTCGGCCAACTCGGCATCGAGCCGGGGCCGGGGGTGCGGGAGGCACACGTGGAGGTCCTGCGGGGGGCTGTGAGGGAAGAGGGCTCAGGGGAGCCGGGTGAACCGGGCAGGCCGGTGCCCTCGCCCGCCCAACCGCCTCCGCCCGCCCAACTTCCCCCACCCCCGACCCACTTCATCGGCCGCACCGCCGTACGCGACGCGCTGTACCGCACACTCACGGCACCCGATCCGTACCCCACCGCCGTCATCAGCGGCATGGCCGGTGTCGGCAAGAGCGCGCTCGCGCTGCGGGTCGCCCATCAGCTGGAGGAACGTTTCCCCGACGGCCGGCTCCACCTCGGCCTGCACGGCGCCACCCCGGGCAGGACCCCCCTCACCCCTGGCCAGGCGCTCACCGCCCTGCTGCGTGACCTCGGCACCGAGCCCTGCCGCATCCCCGAACAGCCGGACGCGGCAGCCGCGTTGCTGCGCTCGCTGCTCGCGCCGACCCGCACGCTCCTGGTGCTGGACGACGCCGCGAGCGCCGCACAGGTACGGCCGCTGCTGCCGGGCGGTGCCGGGTGCGGGGTGATCGTCACCAGCCGTTCGCCGCTGACCGCCCTCGACGGCGCGG
Organism: Streptomyces sp. NPDC057424; assembly: GCF_042803315.1. NCBI lineage: Bacteria > Bacillati > Actinomycetota > Actinomycetes > Kitasatosporales > Streptomycetaceae > Streptomyces > Streptomyces sp. NPDC057424. Next base: position 76,024 of record NZ_JBHVCP010000011.1, on the reverse strand, counting down.
CCCGGTTCCCGCTCGCCCCGCTGTCGGACGAGGAGAGCGCCGAACTCCTGCGCAGGGCCTCGGGCCGCGACGGGCTGGACGATACGGACGCCACCCGGCTCCTCGTCGGGTTCACCGGCCGTCTCCCGCTGGCCCTGCGGGTCGTCGCCGCGCGGCTAGCCGCCCGCCGGGCCCTCACCCCCGACGCTCTCGCCGGACAACTGGCCACAGCCGAAGGCCGGTTGCACCACCTGGAGTACGACGACCTGAGCGTCCGCCGCTCGCTGGCCGTCGCGCACGACGCGCTCGCCGCCTCCGAGCGCGCAGCCGACCGGGACGCCGCCCGCACCCTGCGCCGTATCGGCGCGCTCGACCTGCCCACGTACGGCGCCCCCCTGCTCGCCCGCCTCACCGGCACCGGCGAACCCCGCACCGAGGCCGCTGTGGACCGCCTCCTCGACGTGGCCCTGCTGGAGGAGACGACGTACGGCCGCTACGCACCGCACACCCTGGTGCGCGACTTCGCCCGTGAACTGACCGGGGAGCGGGACGCCGCCGAGACCGCCGACATCGCGCTGCACTGGTACGCCGCCGTCGCCGAGCGCGTCCTCGCCGCCCTCGTGGAACCCGGCGTCGACCAGGACGACCGCCGCCGCCCCACCCCGACGCAGCCGAGCGGCCACGCGGCCCACCTCGCCACCGTCGCCCCCTTCGCCGGCGCCGAAGAGGCCCTCGCCTGGGGGGACAGGGAGCTGGAGAACGTCGTCACTCTGGTCGAGCGGTACGCGGACGACACCTCCGGGCAGCGCGCGGGCCTGGCCGGCACGCTGGTCCGGCTGATCTTTCCCTACGCGCGTCGCCGGGGTCGCGTCGCCGAGATGGAGGTGCTCGGGCGGGCCGGCCTCCGGGTGGCCCGGCGGCTCGGTGACGCGGCGGCGGAGGCGTACGCGCTGGTGGACCTCGCCGGGCTGCACTTCCTGACCGGCCGGCACGACGACGCCCTCGCTCTCAACGACCGGGCGCTGGCCATCTGGCGGCGGCTGGACCACCCGTCCTGGATCCGCCGCTGTCTCGACGACCGCGGCCCGCTGCTGGACGGGGCCGGCCGGCGCGCCGAGGCGGGCGAGGCACTGACGCGGAGCCTGGCGTACGCACGGCGGCTGAACGACCCGTACGGCGAGGCCGTCACTCGCGGCCACCTCGGCAACCTCGTCGAGCACACCGACCCGCGGGCCGCCATCGAGCAGCACCGGCGTTCGCTCACCTTCGGTGACGAGATCGGCGCCGTGAGAGTGCGGCACTCCGCGCACTGCGACATCGGGTACGCCCATCTGCGGCTCGGCCAACCGGCCGCCGCTCTGCCGCACTTCGAGGAGAGCCTGCGCGTCCTCGGCGGCCATGGCGACTGGCACGGCGAGTCCCGGGCCCGGCTCGGACTGGTCCGTGCCCTGTGTCTGCTGGGCCGCAGCAGGCGGGCCGCCCGCGAGTGCGCCGAGCTGCTCGGCCGGGCCGGCGCCCGCGCAGACCACTACACCGGCGGTCTCGCCCGCCACCAGCACGGACTGCTGCTGCGGGAGTGGGGACACATCGGCGAGGCGCGTGCGGGGTGGGGCTCGGCTCTCGCCGCACTGGAAGGAACGGACGAGCAGGCGGTCGTCAAGGAGCTACGCGCGTTGCTCGCTCCCGCTGACTGACCACGCTTTCCTCGGCGACTTCTGTCCCGACCGGACTACTTGGCGTCGGCGTAGCACTCCACCACCGCCGTCGTGAACGGGAACCGCACCGGTGTCTCCCCGAAGGTCAGCCGTCCGGCCAGGGCCGCCGCCTCGCGGATCGCCGCCACGACCGCCTCCGTCTCCTCCTCGGGGCAGTGCACGATCACCTCGTCGTGCTGGAAGAAGACCAGCTCGGCCGCCAGCTCCGCGCAGGTCTTCCGCAGCGCGGCGAGCAGCAGCAACGCCCAGTCGGCGGCGCTGCCCTGGACGACGAAGTTGCGGGCGAAGCGGCCGCGGGCGCGGGCGTTGGTGGAGGCGTAGCCGGGCACCCACGGTCCGCCGTCCGGCTGGTCGTCCGCCCCGGCGACGACGGCGGCCGTCGGGATGCCCGCCTCCTCCGTCGCGTCGTCCGTCCCCCGGGCCGCGGGCGGGCAGGTCCGGCCGAGCCAGGTCCGCACGAGCCGGCCCTCCTGACCGGCCCGGGCGGCGTCGTCGACGTACGCCACCGCCCTGGGGAATCGGCGTCTGAGCGCGGCGAGGTTCTTCAGGCCGTCGCCGGAGGTCTGGCCGTAGACCGCGCCGAGCACGGCGAGTTTGGCCTGGGAGCGGTCGCCGGAGAAGGCGCGGTCGGAGACGGACTGGTACAAGTCGGTCTCCCGGCCGGCCACCTCCATCAGACCGGGGTCGCGGGAGATCGCCGCGAGGACGCGCGGCTCCATCTGGTCGGCGTCGGCGACGACGAGCCGCCAGCCGGGATCGGCGACCACGGCCCGCCGGATCACCTTGGGGATCTGCAGCCCGCCTCCGCCGTTGGTCACCCAGCGCCCGGTCACCGTCCCGCCCGCGAGGAACTCGGGTCTGAAGCGCCCCTCACGGACCCAGTCCTGCAGCCAGGACCAGCCGTGGGCGACCCAGATGCGGTACAGCTTCTTGTACTCGATCAGGGGCTTCACGGCAGGGTGGTCGACCGACTCGAGCTCCCAGCGGCGGGTCGAGGAGACCTTGATGCCGGCTTGGGCGAAGGCCTTGACCACGTCGGCGGGCAGGTCGGGGCGGACCCGGCGGCCGAACGCGGCGGACACCTCGTCGGCCAGCTCGGCCAGGCGGCGGGGCTGGCCGCCGCCCGCGTACCGCTCGCCCAGCAGGTCGTGCAGCAGCGCGCGGTGCACCTCGGCGCTCCAGGGCAGCCCGGCGCGGTTCATCTCGGCGGCCACCAGCATGCCCGCCGACTCGGCGGCAGTCAGCAGCCGCATCCGGTCGGGGTGCTCGGCCTGCTCGTGCCGCTCGTGCTGCCCGGCGTAGACGGCGAGGAGGTCCGGCAGGGGGAGGGGGACGCCCTGCGGCTCGAACAGGGAGGACTGGGAGCCCGGTTCGGCGGAGCGCTGGGGCGGATCGGGCGGTACGGGGCCGCCGCGCAACCGGGCCAGGGCGGCCGCGGCCGAGCGGGGTTCCCCGTACCGCCCCTCGTGGCCGAGGAGGAGGGTCTCGGCGGCCTCGATGTCGTAGCACCGCTCGACTCGCACCCCCGTGGCGAGCAGGCGCGGGTAGACCTCGGCGGTGGACCGCCACACCCACCGCGTGACGCCGGGACGGCTCCGCACGGCCGCGGCGGGATCCGCCTCCCGCCGCACCGGCCCGGCGGGCAGCCCGTCAGGCCCGAGGGGGGCGACGTCCACGCCACCGTCCTCGGCCGGAGCGAGCGCCCACCGGTCGGCCATGCTGCGAGTGTGCCAGGGGGGTCTGACAACGCCCCCTGCCGCCGCCGGACGGGGGTCAGGACTCGTCCAGCACGTTCTCCTGCGCCCGCGCGATCTTCTCCAGCACCCTGGCGACGTACTGCTCCGTCCGCTGCTTGTCGATGCCCAGGCCGCTGAGGACGCCCTGGCCGTTCTCGTGCTCCAGCAGGGCGAGCAGGATGTGCTCGGTGCCGATGTGGTTGTGGCCGAGGCGCAGCGCCTCGCGGAAGGTGAGCTCCAGGACCTTCTTGGCGGCCTGGCCGTACGGCACGAGCTCCGGGGCGTCGTCGACGGCCGGCGGGAGCGCCGCCGTGGCCGCCGCGCGGACCGCGTCGAGGGAGACTCCCAGTTCGACGATGGCCTTGGCGGCGAGGCCCTCGGGTTCGGCCAGCAGTCCGAGGACGAGGTGCCCGGGCAGGCCCTCGGCGTTGTGCGCGGCCTTGGACGCGTTGTGCGCCGCCATCACCGCGCTGCGGGCGCGGGGCGTGTACCGGTTGAAGCCCTGGCTGGGGTCGAGGTCGGCCGACTCCTTGGGCACGAACCGCTTCTGCGCGGCCTGCCGGGTGACGCCCATGCTCTTGCCGATGTCGGTCCAGGAGGCGCCGGAGCGCCGGGCCTGGTCGACGAAGTGGCCGATCAGGTGGTCGGCCACGTCGCCCAGGTGGTCCGCGGCGATCACCGCGTCCTGGAGCTGGTCGAGCGGCTCCTCGTGGACCTTCTTGATGGCCGCGATGAGGTCGTCGAGACGGATGGATGACGTCGTGTCGGGGTTCGCCATAGTGTCAACCGTAGGTTGCGCCCCTCTTGCTGTCAACCATGGGTTGACAGCAATGAGTGGGTTCCGGGCCGGTCGCGGCGGCATGGCACCATCGGCCCGTGAGTACGTCCAGCACCGTCGACCGCGCGTTCGCAGCGGCCCTCTACGAGACCGCCGAGACGGCCCTCGACACCGGCGCGTCCCTGCTCGCCTCCGACCCGGCGGCGGACGCCGAACTCGCCCGGCGCGGACAGGAGTTCGTGGCGGGAGCCTGGCGGCGCGGCTGGCAGCCGGCCGACGTCGTGCGCATCGTCCGGCGCGAGCTGGACGACGTGCACGTGCAGCTGGTGGCCGCGCTGATCCGGGCACAGGCACCCGGTGACGGCCCCCGGGGCCGCCGCTGGAACGCGCAACTCGCGGAGCTCCCCGCCGACGCCGCGTCCCGCACCGACCGCTTCTCGCATGCCACCGCCGTGCTGGAGTTGTACCGCCTGCTGCTGCGGCTGCCGTCCCTGGAAGCCCTCGACGAGGCGCCCGGGGAGGCGAGGGCCGAGTCCCGCATGCTCACCCGCATCCGCGCCCTGCTCGCCAAGGCGGAGGCCACCGGGTTCCCGGAGGAGGCCGACGCGCTCAGCGCCAAGGCGCAGGAGCTGATGGCCCGGCACAGCGTCGACGAGGCGCTGCTCGCGGCGCGGGCACCGTCGCCGGACACGCCCGGGGCCTGCCGTATAGGGGTCGAGCCGCCGTACGAGCAGGCCAAGGCGGTGCTGCTGGACGCCGTCGCCGGTGCCAACCACTGCCGGGCCGTGTGGAACGAGCCCCTCGGCTTCTCCACCGTCGTCGGCTTCGAGGCCGACCTGGAGGCGGTCGAACTCCTCTACACCTCGCTCCTGGTACAGGCCACCACCGCGATGACGAAGGCGGAGGCCGCGGTGGTGGCGCCTGCTGCTCGAGCGCAGCCGGGAACTCGGGGGCGGGCGGGTGGCCGCAAGCGCACCAAGACGTTCCGGCAGTCCTTCCTCGCCGCCTACGCCCACCGCATCGGAACCCGCCTGGCAGCAGCCGCCGAGACTCAGGTGACCGACGACCTGCTCCCGGTCCTCGCCTCCCGCGAGGCCGCCGTCACCGGGCGGCTGGACCGGATGTTCCCGGAGACGACCACGACCCGGCTGCGCGGGGTGCGCGACGCGGCGGGCTGGACGGAGGGCGCGCAGGCGGCGGACCGGGCCCAGGTCCGGCACCGGCCGCCGCTGCGCTGACCTCCCGTCAGTCGCCCGAGGACTCGAAACCGCTCACCGTGGCCTGCGCCGCGCCGCCTCCCGCGTCCCTCCGGGCGACCTCGCCGTACGACCACGTCAGGTCGTGCGCGTCCGCGGTGGCGCCGGGCAGGGTGAAGGACGCCTTCCGCACGGGGAGGCTCTTCGGGGAGCCCGCCTCGCCCCGGACGTAGGTGATGGTGAAGGACGTGGTGCCGCCCTTCCCGAGCGTGAGCGACCCTGCCTTCGCGGCCTGGTCGGGGGAGACGGACGTCGTGCTGTCGTCGGCCATGAGGTCCACGGCGGGGAAGCCCTTCAGCGTGCACTGCGCGCCCTTGTTGGTGAGCGTGACGGTGACGGTGCCGGTGTCCCCGGCGGCCGGCGCGGCGCCCGCGCCGACCTGCACGCCCATGTCGCCGAGCGCGCAGGCCGAACTGCTCGGCTCGTCCGCGTTCTTGACGTCGTCGCCACCGGCCTTGTCGTCGTCGCAGCCGGTCAGCAGGAGCGTCGTGGCGAGGGCGGCGGCCAGGGTGAGGGGGAAGGTGCGCATGGGGTCCTCTGGCGTGTCGTGCGGGAGCGGCTTCGGGCCCCTGGATCATCACGCACGCGCGTTCCGTACGCGCACGCGCCCCCGGCGATTCCCCCGAACGCCGGACGGGCATGCGCCGTGGACGTCCCGAACAGGGGGGGCGGGTGCGGGCCTGCGTGGCTTGCCTGGCTCGTGGCTCGTGCGTTTGCCGGGCGGGTGCGTGCTTTCGCCGGGTCCTCGGCGAGGCCGCCCTGTCCGCCTGCCGGGCCCAGGGGGGGGCGGGTGCGGGCCTGCACCGAGTCCTCGGCACGCAGCCTGCGCGTGCGCTGGTCCGAACCCGCCGCACGGGCATACGCCGCCCTCGCGACCGCCCGGCACACGCCCCCGCGGGTCCCCCCGGACCGCCGGACGGGCCGCGGCGCCTGTGAGCGATCCGCGGCCCGTGCGTAAGGATCCGGAGGATCCGGAGGTCAGCCGAGACTCGCGGTCGGCAGGCCCGTCGGCAGCTTGCCGCCCTCCGCCTTCGTGTAGGTCTCCGCGCCGAGGCCGCCCTCCCAGGTGACCTTCAGACTGCTTCCGTTCACCGAGTCGACCGTGCCGGCCGCCCGGTCCTTGGAGCCGTCCGTGCACTTCAGGCGAATCATCCGCGTCCCGGACTCATCGCCCGCGGTGCCGCTGCACACGCTCCCGCCGGTGGCGAACAGCGCTGCCTGCTTGCCGGTGATCACGAGGGCCACCGCCTTGCCGTCGGTCGTCGCGAGCCAGCTGCCGGCCAGCTCGCCGCCGGCCGGCTCCTCGGCTCCGGATCCGGAGCCGCCGCCCGTGCCGGCGGACGCCGAGGCGGACGGAGCCGGGCTGGAGGCCGAGTCGCCGTCCGAGCCGCCGTCGCCGCTGCACGCGGTCAGCGCGAGCGCGCCCGCGAGCCCCGCGGCCGCCGCCGCGACGCGCACGGCGCCGCCGCGGCGCGAGAAGATCACCGAAGTCACTGCAAGCCCCCAAGCTGTAGCCGGCCCGGCCCGGCCCGGACAGCACCGGCCGGCCTCCTGGCCGGAACGATCGCAGCAAGCTACCAGGGCCCGTCAAGAGCCTTCTCGAATGCCTCTCACCAGGACGACTTGCGCACCCCGGGCAGATAGCCCGCGTGGGCCTGCTCCCGCAGACTCACCCGGGACAGCCCGAACGCCCGGAAGTAACCGCGCGGCCGGCCGTCCACCTGGTCGCGGTTGCGCACGCGCGTGGCGCTCGCGTCGCGCGGCTGCCTGCGCAGCTCCGCCTGGGCGGCGAGCCGTTCGGCCGCCGTCGACGACGGCCGCCGGATGATCTCCTTCAGCTCGGCCCGCCGGGCGGCGTACCGCGCGACGACCTCCTGCCGCCTGTCGTTCTTCGCGATCTTGCTCTTCTTCGCCATCAGACCCTCACTCCCCGGGCGCGGATCCGGGCGACGGCCGCCTCGACCCCGATCGTGTCGACGGTCTTGATCCCCCTGGCGCTGAGCCGGAGCCGGACGTACCGGCCCTCGCTCGGGAGCCAGTAGCGCTTGGACTGGATGTTGGGGTCGAACCGGCGGGGCGTGCGCCGGTGGGAGTGCGAGATGCGGTTGCCGAAGCCCGGCTGTGTGCCGGTCAGCATGCAGTGCGCGGACATGGTGGTGACGTACCTCTCTGCTCAGGCTGTGGAAATGGATTTCATTTTCAGTATCATAGCGGCATGGCACGCAACGAACTCCGGCCGGTCATCAAGCTCCGGTCCACCGCCGGGACCGGCTTCACCTACGTGACCCGCAAGAACCGCCGCAACAACCCGGACCGCCTGACCCTGCGCAAGTTCGATCCGGTCGCCGGCCGCCACGTCGACTTCCGAGAGGAGCGCTGACCATGCGCGAGGGAATCCACCCGGAGTACGGCCCCGTCGTCTTCCGCGACCGTGCCGCCGACTACGCCTTCCTCACCCGCTCGACCATGACGAGCGAGAAGACGATCGAGTGGGAGGACGGCAACACCTACCCGGTCGTCGACGTCGAGATCTCCGACGTCAGCCACCCCTTCTACACCGGCACGGCCCGCGTCCTGGACACCGCCGGCCGTGTGGAGCGCTTCGAGCGCCGGTACGGAAAGAAGGGCTGACCCCGTGGCTGTCCATCCTGGGCTCTCCGTCGTGATCGTCGGCGGACTGCACGCCGACGCCCGCAAGGCCGCCGTCGCGCGGCTGCTCGCCGACGTGCCCGGCAGTGTCGTCCTCCACCACGACCTGGCGACGGCCGCCGCGGGCACCGTCGTACGGACCATCGGGGACGCCTCCGGCATCCTCGACGCGGGGGAGGCGCCGCTCGTCAACGACTGCGCGTGCTGCGCCCTGCGCGAGGACCTGGTGCCGGAGCTGGAGCGGCTGCGGGACGCGGGCGGCACCCGGCTCGCGGTCGTCGAGCTGTGGGACTCCGTCGAGCCCAAAGCCATGGCCGAGGTCGTCACGGCCGGCGGGCTCACCGTCACCGGCGTGATCACCGCCGTCGACCCGGCCCTGGTCCTGCCCTACCTCGGCAACGGTGACGACCTGGCCGACGGCGGTCTCGCCGCGGCCGCCACCGACCAGCGCACGGTCGCCGACACCTTCGCGCGGCAGCTGGAGTACGCCCCCGTCCTCGCGGTCGCCGATTCCCCGGAGGCCGACGACGAGGACCGCGAGCTGCTCGCGCAACTGCACCCGACGGCCCGCCAGGTCCCGATCAGGCACAGTGACCCGGCGGACACGGCCGTGGACGACCTGACGGTGCCCACTCCCCGCCACCGCCCGCTCTCGCCCCTGGCCCGGGCCGCCCTGGCCGGCTTCGACGTCGAGGCGGCCGCCGCCGCCCAGCATCCGGCCTGCGCGCTGCTGCCCGCCGAGGCCGACGCGCACGGCGTCTCCACCCTGGTCTGGAGCGGGCGCCGCCCCTTCCACCCGGAGCGGCTGTACGCCGCACTGGAGGACCTGACCTGTGCGGCCGCCCGCAGCCGGGGCCGCTTCTGGCTCGCCGACAAGCCCGACACGCTGTTCCACTGGGACGCGGCGGGCGGGGCCCTGTGCGTGGAGAGCGCGGGCCCGTGGCTGGCCTCCCTGCCGGACGCGGCCTGGGAGATGGTCCCGCCGGTGCGCCGCGCCGCCGCAGCGCTGGACTGGCACCCCGAGCACGGTGACCGCTGCCAGCACCTGGTCTTCACCTCGCCCGGTCTCGACCGGGACGGCCTGGAGCGGCTGCTGGAGTCCTGCCTGCTGACCGACGCCGAGTACGCCGCCGGGCGCGATGCCTGGCAGCGGCTGCCGCACGCCTTCGACACCCTCCTGGAGGTCTGATCCGCCATGCCCCGCAAGCTCGACCGCAAGCCCGTGAAGAACCGGCCCAACCCCCTGGACCAGGCCGGGATCACCTACATCGACTACAAGGACACCGACCTGCTGCGGAAGTTCATCTCCGACCGCGGCAAGATCCGCAGCCGCCGCGTCACGCGGGTGTCGGCCCAGCAGCAGCGGCAGCTGGCCAGGGCCATCAAGAACGCCCGCGAGATGGCGCTGCTGCCGTACGCCGTGCGCTGAGCCGGCCGCGTGGCCCGGGTGGCCGACCGGCGCGGTGGCACGGGCCGGCCGCCGTGGCGGGGTCGGCCGCGTGGTGGTTGTTCCGCGCGGCGGGCCAGGGCCGTCGGGGACGCGCATGATGTTCTGCTGCCGTGAGCCGTGAGCCGTGAGCCGTGAGCCGTGAGCCGTGAGCCGTGAGCCGTGAGCCGTGAGGTGC